>JAQBGG010000148.1:0-44382 GCA_032122625.1 Acidobacteriota bacterium | reverse complement strand
AACCACTCCGCCTACTACATCGACGACAGCGTCCCCCCGGCGCCGCTGCTGCTCGCCAACGGCTTCACCGATGACCTCTTCCCGGTTGATGAGATGGTTCGCTTCTTCAACCGCACCCGGGCGGAGCATCCAGATGCGAAGGTCAGCCTGTTCGCGGGCGAGCTCGCCGGGCACCCTCGCAGCCAGTTCAAGGCTCACGTCAACGAGGTGCTCAACAAGCGCGCCGATCGCTGGCTCGACTACTACCTGCGCGGCAAGGGCAGCGAGCCGCCCGCCCGCGTCGAGGCGTTCACCGAGACCTGTCCCTCCGACGCCGACGCCGGTGGACCGTTCCGGGCCCGCGACTGGGCGCGCGTTGCACCGGGGGAGGTTTCGCTACACGAGAAGAGCGGTGCGACGATCGCCCCCGACGGTGGCAGCAACGCCATCGCGGCCGCGTTCAACCCCGTCACCGGCGGCGGTGCCTGCGCCCAGACCGACGGAGCCGACCAGCCCGGCACGGCCAGCTATCGCAGTGACCCCGCGCCCGACGGTGGCTTTACGCTGATCGGCAGCCCGCTGGTCAACGCGGTCTTCGACTTCGAGGGAGACACCTCACAGGTCGCCGCGCGGCTGCTCGACGTTGGGCCAGACGGGATGCAGACGCTCGTCGCCCGCGGACTCTGGCGGCCCGAGAGTGGTGAGCGCGGCCGACAGGCCTTCCAGCTGCATCCCGGCGCCTGGACCTTCGAGCCCGGCCACGTCGCCAAGCTCGAGCTGCTGCCGGCCGATGCCGACGATGGCGCCCTCGGCGCCTACGGAAGGGCATCGAATGACCAGCAGCCGGTCGAGGTCTCGAAGCTGCGCCTCCATCTCCCCGTCGTCGAGCCCCCGGGTGAGTTGAACGGGTTCGTCGATGCGACGACGAAGAAGCCGTTGCCGGAGGGCGCCGAGCTGGCGCCTGGCTTCGCGAAGCTGACCAGTGCCCGCGCGAGGCTCGCCAAGGGCGATCTCAAGCGCCGGGGCGGCAAGCTCCGCGCCGCCGTCGTCTGCCCTCGCCTGTTCGGTGAGTGCACGAATGGCAAGGTCGTCGTCAAGCGCTACCCGGCCGGCCGCGGCTCGGCCTTCAAGGTCGCCTCGGGTCGCTTCGAGCAGGCCGGTGGCAAGACGAAGAAGGCCTCGCTGAAGCTCACCCCGCGCGGTCGTCGCTGGTTCCGCAACCACGACGGCATGCGGGTCAAGACGAAGACGAAGAGCGGCGAGCGCAGCGGCGTCGTCGTCAAGCAGAAGCTCCGCGCACGGGGCTGATCGGCGGCCCTGACTCCGCGACTGTGGAAAACCCCCTGACTATCAGGGGGTTCTTGACACTCGCCACCGTCGGAGCTAGCGCTCCTCGGAACTCCGGGGTCCGGGCAGGTTGCGGAAGCCGAATGCTCCGGTGCGACCGGGCTGGATGAACCAGCACTCGCCGCTCTGGGGGCCGGCGAAGAGGTCGGTGACCACCTCCGCGACCGTCTCGGCGGGGATGATCTCGGTGCCGCTGGCGTCGAGGCCGTCGCGGATCGGCTCGATGATCGCGGTATCGGCGAAGCCCGGGCAGATCGCGTTGACCCGGATCCCCTCGGTCCGCAGACCGGGTCCGAGCGAGCGCACGAGGCCGACCACCGCGTGCTTGTTTGCCGCGTAGATCGGATCGAAGGGAACCGCGGTCAGCCCGGCCAGCGACGAGGTGGCGACGATCGCGCCGCCGCCCGCTCGCCGCATCGCCGGTAGGGCCGCCTGGACGCCAAAGATGACCCCGTCGATGTTGGCTCCCATCGCCCGCCGGTAGAGCTCGAGGTCGAAGGTCTCATCGAGGCCACAGCCGGTCGATATACCGGCGTTGAGAAAGGCGTAGTCGAGGCCGCCGTGGTGCTGCTCGGCGGCGGCGACCAGTGCCTGGTTCTGCTCGAAGTCGCTGATGTCGGCCTGCATGAACTGGCCGCCGATCTCCTCTGCGACCGCCTCGCCGCCCTCCGAGTCGAGATCTGCGAGCAGAACCCGGCACCCGGCGGCGGCGAGCCGGCGCGCCGTCGCCCGGCCGAGCCCGCTGGCGCCGCCGGTGACGAGCGCCGATCGCTCCTCGAAGGGGTTCTCGCTGTCTCCCGGGGGGGCATCATCGATCATCGTGCTCTGACCCTACCCGGCCTGTTCAAGGCGCTCGGCGAGACGATTGATGCCCCGCTCACGAGCCGCTGCAGCGGCACCACCGCGATCGGTGGGACCGTCGGCGGGGAGCGTGAGTCCGGCGTCACGGAGGGTGGCGATGTCCTTGAAGGCGAGCAGCTGCTCGCGGGAGCCGGTCAATGCGGTGCGCAGCGCGGGTCTTTTGAACCCGATCGCGGCATCGAGCACCGCCTCCAGCGAGCCGTGCTCGCGCAACAGGTCGGCGGCGGTCTTCTCGCCAACTCCCTTGGCTCCGGGGAGGCCGTCGGAGGGATCGCCGCGGAGCGCGATGAAGTCGGGGACCAGCGCCGGGGGAATCCCGTAGCGGGCCTCGACCTCGGCCGGGCCGAGCAGTTCGGCCCCTCCCTTGACCTTGGTGCTGACGTAGAGAACTCCGACCGAATCGGACGCGCACTGGAACATGTCGCGGTCGCCGGTCAGGATCAGGGCCGTGCCGCCCGCCTCGCTTTCGAGGTCGGCCAGGGTGCCGAGCAGGTCGTCGGCCTCGAGCGAATCGTGATCGGCGATCTCCCAGCCGAAACCGGCGAAGAACGCCGGCGCGTCGTCCCATTGGGGAACGAGTTCCTCGGGCATCTCCGGCCGTTCGGCGTGGTAGCCGGCGTACAGCTCCACCCGGTAGGTCGCGGCGTCAGGGCCGAAGCAGAGGACGACGGCGCGCGGGCCGTGTTCCTCGACCTCGCGGAGGATCAGATTGGCCGCACCCAAAAGGGCGTTGACGGGCCTGCCGCCCTCGCCCCGGATCGTCTTCGGCAGCGCGAAGAAAGCTCTGTAGAGCATCGAGGGCGTGTCGACGACAAGCAGAGGGCGGCTCACGGCCCAGACCGTATCGGCTGGCCGTGCCGGATCCCGGTTGGGGCGAAGTCGTCAGGTGCGCCGGCCGTGGCCGCGGGAGCAGGAATCATTCATCTAGCCTGTGGCGCCGATGGTGTCGAGCGGATGCAGGGTCCGGCGGGGGCTGATCGCTCTCCTCACGCTGCTCACGGTGGCGTTGCTGGCCCCTGCGCCGACTCCCGCGGCGCCGCGCTTCGACGGCCAGGACACCGATCTCAAGCGTAAGCGGGCCTACGACGTCGGCGTGGCCGACTTCAACCGCGACGGCGCTCTCGACCTGTTCTCGACCAACCACATGTTCCGCGACTCATTGCTCAGTGGCGACGGGGCCGGCGGATTCGAGGATGCGTACGAGAGCGCCGGCTTCGCCCCCAATCCGACGATCCCGGGGATCGAGGACATCACCCTCTTCCCGAAGATCACCGACCCTGGTCTCTACTTCTGGATGCGCGGCGGCGGCCGTCGCCCGAACATCCGGATCGCCACCAACCGGCTGAGCGGGGTCCCGGGGCTGGAGGAGCCGAGGGTCAGTGGCCGGATCGCCGTCACCTTTCCCAAGGTCAAGATCCGCCGGCAGCTCAACGCCGAGGTCGAGGTGGTGACAAAGAGCAAGACGCGAACCGTGATCAAGTTCGAGCTGGGCCAGAACGCGCGACTGGTGCTTCGCTCGAATCACATCGACCTGCCCTTCAAGACCAAGATCGAGGAGCCGATGCCGCTCGGGAGTGTCTTCCTCGGCCCCCGCTCGGTTGCGCCGCCCGAGCGCGAGTTCACAATCGCGCTGGGTGATCGCCACGGCGTCGCCTGGGCGGACTACAACCGCGACGGTGGCATGGATGCCTTCATCACCAGTGGCGGGCTCTCGGGCAACGCCCGGCTGGTTCCCCGGCTCGGCAAGGACGAGCTACTGCTGAGCGGCGGCGACGCACTTTCCGACGCCGCCTCCGGCGCCGGACTCCGCAAGGGCTCCTGCCGCGGCCGCGAAGCGCAGACGATCGACTACAACCGGGACGGCATGCTCGACATCTTCTTGGGCTGTAGAGGTGGACGGCCGCGGCTCTACCGAGGTCACGGCGACGGCACCTTCACCGAGATCCGCGGCCGCCTGCGCGCGATCGGCAACACCGCCACCGCGAATCGCTGGGTTGATCTCAACAACGACGGCGATCTCGAGCTCGTCCACGCGGGCAAGTTCTTCGTGCGGGTGATCTCGATCAACCGCAACGGTCGGGCTCGTGTCCGCCAGACGCTGACCGGTCTGAACGAGGACAAGAACGTGGAGGCGATCACGCCCGGCGACTTCAACAACGACGGCGATCTTGATCTCTTCGTGGCTGCGCCCTCGGGCAACACACTGCTGATCAACCGCGGACGCGGCCGGCTCGCCCGACTGAAACCGCGGCGCTACGGACTACCTCGCCGCGCCGCGGGGGCCAGCTGGGTCGACTACGACAACGACTCCCGCCTCGACCTCTATGCCAGTCCGGACGGGTTGTTCCGCAACGTCGGCGGCAGATTCCGCGCGGTCGGGGAGTTACGCACGAAGACCAGGCCACGTTTCACACGTGCCAACTGGTTCGACGCCGACGGGGACGGGCGTCGCGACCTGCTCCGCCTCAGCGAGCGCGGCCACGGCCTCTATCCGCAGATCCGTCTGTTCAGAAACCAGGGCTCACGCCGCAACCACTGGCTGCAACTCGACCTCGTCGGCACGAAGGGCAACCAGCAGGCGATCGGTGCGCGGGTCGAAGCCCGCGTCGGCCGCCGCACGTTGACCCAATGGGTGGGCCAGAACGAGGGCTCCCGCTACGGGCAGGGGCACTACCGGCTCTACTTCGGGCTCGGCTCCGCCAAGCGGGCACGACGGGTCACGGTCCACTGGCCCGAGGGCGGGCGCAGCCGGCTCGGCACGGTCGCCGCCGACCGGCTGAGGACGGTCACCCGTCCGTAGCTAGGGCGATCTCGGCCTCGATATCATCGGGCAGGTGAGCAGCGAAAAGGCCAAGACCTGGATCCTCACCGGTTGCCTCGAGAACTTCCAGATCAACGTTGAGCGGGGATTCGACGTGATCGGATTCAAGGAGCGCCGGATTCGCCAAGCCGAGAAGTTCGAGCCTGGCGACCGAGTGATCTTCTATGTAACTGGGATCAAGGCGTTCGGCGGGATCGCAAAGGTGCGCTCGCCGATGTTCGAGGACCGCGAACCAATCTGGCCGCAGGGCAAGAAGAAGCATCCCGAGGACTACCCGTGGCGCGTCGAGGCCGAGCCCGAGTTGGTGCTCGAGGAGGCTGCATTCGTCCCGGCCGAGTCGCTGTTGGGCGAGATGGAGCATCTCGGCAAGTGGCCGGCCGAGCACTGGCACCTCGCCTTCCAGGGACAACTGCGGACGATTTCCGAGGCCGACTCGAAGCTGCTCACCGGGCGCATGGAGGCCGCAGCGAAGAGCCCAGCCGCCGCTTCGGCCTGAAGCCTCGATGCCGAGACTTTCGGTCCTTGATCTGAGCCCTGTCGCCGCCGGCAGGGGGGAGGCCGCCGCCCTCCGCGAGACGCTCGAGCTCGCCGACGCCGCCGAGCGACTCGGCTATCACCGTTTCTGGCTCGCCGAGCATCACGGCGGCGAGATGGTGGCGAGCTCCGCACCCGAAATCATGATCGCGGCGATCGGTGCGGCGACGCAGCGGATCAGGGTCGGGTCGGGCGGGATGATGCTGCCGAATCACACGCCGCTGCACGTGGCCGAGCAGTTCAAGGTGCTCGAGGCGCTCTACCCGGGCCGGATCGACCTTGGGATCGGCCGCGCCCCCGGCACCGATCACCGCACCGCCCTGGCGCTGCGCCGGGGAAACCAGGTCGGCGGCGCCGACCTGCCCGAGATGCTGGCCGAGCTGCTCGCCTACTCGGGGCTGCGCGAGTGGCCCGAGGGCCACCCGTTCGCTCCTGTCCGCGCCGCGCCCGTGGACGCGCCGCTGCCGCCGATCTTCCTGCTCGGCTCGAGCGACTTCTCGGCCCGCCTGGCGGCGGCGGCCGGGCTCGGCTTCGCCTTCGCCGGGCAGATCAACCCCGCCGAGGCTGTGGCCACGACGCGGCTCTACCGGGAGCAGTTCCAGCCTTCGCCGGAGTGGGCGGAGCCTTACGTGATCCTGGGCCACAACGCGATCTGTGCCGAGACCAACGAGCAGGCGCAGCGGCTCGCGGCGCCCTCGCGGGTCGCTTTCCGCAACCTCCGCTCGGGCCACCCGACACCACTGCCCACGGTCGAGGATGCGGCGGCCGTCGATCGCCCCCAGCGTCCGTCGGAGAACGGAGTCGAGGGCCTGCGGATGGTCGTCGGCACTCCCGCCTATGTGCGTGAGGTCTACGACGAGCTGCTCTCCCGCAGCGGCGCCGACGAACTGATGCTGATGGCCGGCACCCACGGCATCGAGGACCGGATCCGCTCCTACGAGCTGATCGCCGAATCCTTCGGCCTGGGCGCTACCGCGTGAGCTCGGCCCCCAGGCGACGGGCGTAGAGCTCGTGCCCGGCGGCGCTCAGGTGCTCGCTGTCGGCGAGCATCGCATCGACGCCGGCTCGCGCGGTGGCGGGACCCATGTCGATCAGGAGGTCCGGTTCGGCCTCGCCGGCAGCCTCCAACAGTGAGGAGAGGCCGAAGCGGAGAGCCACGATCCCGAGC
The DNA here is from genome assembly GCA_032122625.1 of Acidobacteriota bacterium. Lineage (GTDB taxonomy): Bacteria > Actinomycetota > Thermoleophilia > Solirubrobacterales > 70-9 > CAXMST01. Next base: position 37,672 of record JAQBGG010000148.1, on the reverse strand, counting down.
GAACCCGCCGCCTGCTGCCAGGCGGTTGCCTCCGAGTAGTCGGGATAGCCGACGTAGACGATCCGAGCGTCGGGGGCGCGCTTGCGGATCCCCGCAAAGATCCGGCTCAGCCGCCTGCCGAAGCTGTCGATCGCCCCGAGAGCATCCCCGCTCGACCCCGACCCGGATGAGAGCCCGTCGAGCCCGTCGCTCGCGCCGAGCCCCTCCTGAAGGTCGTTGCCGCCGAGCGTGACGATGACGAGATCGGCGCTCCCCAGCTCCGGAACGAGGCGCTGGGAGAACAGCTCCAATCCCGGCCTCCAATCGCTCGCCGTGGTACCCGGCTCGGCGAGGTTCACGGTCTCGACCTCCGGCGCCCGACCGCCCAGGGCCTCGGGCAGAAGCTCCGGATAGTTCGGCGGCGCCTCGACGGCGAGGCTGTCACCGATGAACACCACCCGCTCACCGCCCTCGAGCAGCGGCTGTTCGGCCGAGGGGGCGTCGGCCGCCTCGGTCGTCCGGGCGGGGCGATCACCGGCTTGTGGACCCGAGTCGCCCCCACACCCCGCGATCACCGCCAGCGCGAAATATGTCGCCGTGATGATTGTGGGTCGGATCGCCATGGGTGCGCCGGGTGCCGCCGACTCACGGGGATGATCTCACTCTGGCCGCCTCGTTCGCGCTGTCTGGGCCGCGGTTCGGGGCCCCGGCGCCAAGAGCCGTCCACCGATATGGTCCAGCTATGGCACACGGGGATACCGTCGAGACCGTCACCGGACCGATCGACGCCGACGAACTCGGGACGACCCTCATCCACGAGCACCTGCGGACCAGCTCGGAGTCGATCCGCACCCAGTTCCCTCATCTCTATGACCTCGAGGCCGAGGAGACCGCCGCGATCAAGCAGGTCGAGGGGGCAATGTCGCATGGCGTCAAGACGATCGTCGACCCGGCCTGCATGGATCTGGGCCGTGACGTCGGGCTGGCACAGCGGGTTGCGGCGGCGACCGGCGCCCAGATCGTGATCTGCACCGGTGCGTACGGGGTCCACTACACGTTCCTGCCACAGCACTTCGCCAATCAGGAGCCGCAGGCCCTGGCCGATGCCTTCGTGCACGACATCACCGAGGGCATCCAGGGGACCGATGTCAAGGCGGCCTTCCTCAAATGCGCCGTCGATGAGCCTGGGATCACCGAGCACGTGGAAAAGATCCTCCGGGCGATCGCGATCGCCAGCAAGCAGACCGGTACTCCGATCATGGCCCACTCTCACCCGGGCACCCGCCGCGGGCTCGAGATCATGGACCTGTTCGACTCCGAGGGCATCGACCCAAAGCTCGTTCACGTCGCCCACACCGGCGACACGGAGGACCTCGACTACATCGAGGAGTTGCTGGCGCGCGGGCCCTCGATCGGGATGGATCGCTACGGCCTCGACATCATCCTGCCGACGGCGCAGCGGAACGCGACCGTGATCGAGCTCTGCAAACGGGGCTATGCCGATCGGATGATGCTTTCTCACGACGCCTGCGCGACGATCGATTGGTTCCCCCCCGAGCTGATCCTTCAGATGGCGCCGGACTGGAATATGAGCTTCATCTTCGAGAGCGTCCTCGGCGCCTTGCGTGAGGGCGGTGTCAGCGAGGAGCAGACGGCGATGATGCTGGGCTCCAACGTAGCCGCGTGGCTGGCGCCCGGCGGCGGCGAGGGATAGGCCGGGCCGATGGGGCGCGTCCCAGCCGTCGATCCAACCAAGCCGCCGACGGCGGTCGAGAAGGCGATGCGGAAGTTCGTGATGAGCAAGCCCGGCACGGCGTTCGCGATGAAGGTCTCGACCCGGATCGACCCGGTCCTGTTGAAGCTGACCGGCGGTCGCTTCTCGACCGGGATGGGCTTCCCGATCGTGCTGCTCACGGTCGCCGGCCGCAAGTCTGGAATCGAGCGCACCGTTCCGCTGGTCTATTTCACGCAGGAGGATGAGGTGATCCTGATCGCCTCGAGCTTCGGTCGCGCCAAGAACCCCGCTTGGTACCTCAACCTGACCGCGGCGGGGGAGGCGACCCTAATCGGGGGAGGGGTGGAGGCCCGGTACAGCGTTCGCGAGACCGAGGGCGCCGAGCGCGAGCGCCTCTTCGGGCTCGCCGAGCAGCTCTATGCCGGCTACGGCCTCTACAAGACGCGCGCCGGCGATCGCGTCATCCCGGTGCTCGCGCTGACGCCGATTGCATGAAGCTGCAGCTCCCGAGGTTGAAGCCGCCGGCCAGCGATGATCGCTGACCCCGATCCTGCCGCCGACGCCTCGCGGCGTACTCACCTTGCCGCCGAGCGGACCTGGCTTGCCTGGTGGCGGTCGGCGCTGGCGACGGCTGCCGCCGCGGTGGCGATCGGGCGTATCGCACCGGAGATCATCGACGGCTCCGATTGGCCGCTGATCGCGCTCGGCGCCGGCCTGGCATTGCTCGCGATCGGGATGTTCGTCGCCGGTCTGGTCCGCCAGCGGCAGGTCGAGGACGCGCTCCAGCACGGCGGCTACCTGCCGCTTGACGGCCGCCTCGTAGCCGTTTTCTCGCTCGCCGGCGCTCTGTTCGCGATCGTCACACTGCTGATCGTCCTGATCGGCTAGCCGCCGGGTTCAGGCAGCCGGCCCCGCGGTCGGCGACACTGTCGGCTTCGGTATGAGCCTTTCAAGTCCACGCTTGGCGGCGACACTGCTCGTCGCCTTCGTCCCGCTGGCGACCACGCCGCTGGTGATCATCGACCAGCTCTGGCTCGGCTCCTCGATGTTCGGCGCTGGGCTCGGAAGCGACCGGCTCTTTGCCGGGCTCGGGGTCGCCGTCTTCATCGGCATCGTCGTGCCGATCCTCGCCCTGGCAGTGGCGCCGGCCGTCTGGCGGGGCGCGCGGCGCAGCGCCGCTGTTGCCGTGGGCCTGGTCGCCGTCATGGCGCTGCTCAGCGCCGGGCCGTTGCACGATCTCTCACCGACATCCTGGCTACCCGGCGGCCGCCTGGTGCTGCTCGCCTGGGCGCTGCTGGCGGCGAGCTCGCTGCTGCTTGCCGCCCGCCGCCCCGGGATCGGCGGGCGCGGCCCCGCGCGCGGGGCCGCCCTGGCGGGCGCCGCCCTGGCGGCGGTCTTCGTCGCCGGGACTGTCGCTGCGGCGAGCAGCGATCGGATCCCGATGTCGCCCTCGAGCCTGCTCGTCGCCGAGTTCCGCGGTGGCGATCGGCTGACTGCGGCTCCACTCGAGGCCGAGCCGGTTACGGGTCACGCCGGCCTGGCGCCCGGCCAGGGTTCGAACATCCACAACGACGCGGCGATGAGTGACACCTACACCGACCGTGAGGTGATCGATCCGCGCACGGCTGAGAGCCGCTCATTCCTGGCGCCTGGCGACTGCGCCTCGATCCTCTTCGATGAGCGCGGCCACCTGATCGCGGTCTGTGTCGGCGGTACGAAGATCGTCGCCCATGTGCTCGACCCGGCCACGCTCGAACCCCTGGCCGAGCTCGAGCTCGGCCAGCGCACTCTCGGTGCCGATTTCCTGACCAACTTCGCCGGCGGCGGCTACGCGGTCCTCGACGGCAAAGGGCGCCTCGTGCTCGGCACCGCCGAGGGCACGATCGAGCGCTTCGCGATCGAGGATGGGGAGGACGGCGTCGGGATCGTCCCGCTCGAGAGCTTCGATGTTTCCGCGGCGCTGGGCGAGGGGGAGCCGATCACCTCGACGCTGCCCGATGCAGGAGGCGCGCTCTGGTTCGTCGGCGCCGAGGGCACCGTCGGTGTGCTCGACCCCAAGAGCGGAAAGGCCCGCTGGACGAACTTCGAGGGGACCGACATCGAGAACTCCTTCGCGCTGGCCCCCCGGGGCGGCGCCTTTGTCGTCACCTCCGCGCAGCTCCTGAGGCTGCGGATCGATCGCCGGGGTGGCCCCGCGGTCGTCTGGTCTCAGTCATACGACCGGGGTGAGCGACTGAAGCCTGGACAGACGAGCCGCGCCTCCGGGACTACGCCGACGGTGATGCTCGGCGGCCGCTACGTCGCGATCGCCGACAACGCCGAGCCGCGGATGAACGTTCTCGTCTATGACGCTCGGGCCGGTCGGGTAGGGGGGCGCCTGGTCTGTGAGATCCCGGTGTTCGAGTCCGGCGGGAGCGCCACGGAGAACTCATTGATCGCCGCCGGCCCCGCGCTGTTCGTCGAGAACAACTACGGCTACAAGCTCTTCAACGTGCTCGGCGGGCACAGCGCCGGGCCCGGGGCGGCTCGGGTTGATCTCGACCCCGACGGTGGCGGCTGCACTCAGGCGTGGCTCAACGACGAGGTCAGGATCCCCTCGGTCGTCTCCAAGGTCTCGGCCGCCGACGGGACGATGCTCACCTACACCAAGCCCGAGCTGCCGAGCGGCATCGACGCCTTCTACTTCACGGCACTCGACGCCGGCACCGGCGAGGTCCTCTGGGAGCGCCTCGGTGGCACTGGCTCACTCGCCAACAACCACTACGCCGCCCTCTACGTCGGTCCCGACGGCAGCCTCTACGTCGGCACCGTCGGCGGCGTCATCGGCCTCACCTGAGGCCGACCCGCAACAAGCAGCCCCCTCCCTCTGACGAGTCTGAGGGCGTGCCAATCAAGGACGCGGGCTCGCGGACGCCGAGTGGCGCGCCCTCAGGCCGTCAGAGTCAGCGGACGAAGAGGATTTCGGAGTATTTCGGCAGCGGCCAGAGGTCGTCGGGGACGACGCGCTCGAGCTTGTCGGCGGCCTCGCGGACCTCAGCCAGCGCAGTCAGCTGGTTGTCGCGGGCGTAGGTGGCCAGCTCCATGCCCTCGAACTCGACCGGCGCATTGGCGGCCTCGAGCTTGCGGATCGTCGCGACGAGCTCGTTTGCGAGGTCGCGAACCTCGTCCTCTATCTCGTCGATGTCGGCATCGTCGAGCAGCGCCAGGTAGCTGATCGCGGACGGCAGGATCATCGTCTTGGCGATGTTCTGGCCGGTCTCGGCCTCGGTGTTGGCGAGCGTCGCGTACTGCTCAGTCCAGACCTCGCGGCGGGCCTCGAGCTCGCGACGGCTGAGGACGTTGTACTTCTCGAACGCTTCGACCGTAGGCTCGGAGGTCACCTCGGGGAGCGCGTCGGGCGTCGTCCGCAGGTTCTTCAAGCCGCGAGCCTCGGCTTCTGTGTGCCAGGCCTCGTCGTAGTTGTCGCCCATGAAGATGATCGCCTTGTGGGCGGTATAGGACTCCTTGACGACCGCCGCGACGCGCTCGGCGACATCACCGGTCTGGACCTCGAGCTTGTCGGCGAGATCGTCGATCGCCTCGGCGACGATCGTGTTGAGGACGGTGTTCGGGAAGGCGAGCGACATGCTCGACCCCAGCGCCCGGAACTCGAACTTGTTGCCGGTGAATGCAAACGGGGAGGTCCGGTTGCGGTCCCCACCGTCCATCGCCAGCGGCGGCAGCACGGGGGTGCCGAGGCCGAGGTAGCTGCCCGGGGTGTGGGGGTCGCCCTCGCCCGTGGCGATCGCCTCGAACACTTTGTCGAGTTCGGCCCCGAGGAAGATCGAGATGATCGCCGGCGGTGCCTCATTGGCCCCGAGCCGGTGATCCTGGCCGAGGTTGGCGACCGAGGCCCGCAACAGGCCCTGGTGCTTGTTGACTGCCTGGATCACGGCGGCGCAGAAGAACAGGAAGTTCGTGTTGTCCGCCGGCGTGTCGCCCGGGTCCATCAGGTTATGCCCGGTGTCGGTGCCCATCGACCAGTTGTTGTGCTTGCCGGAACCGTTGACGCCCGCAAAGGGCTTCTCGTGCAGCAGGCAGATCAGCCCGTACTTACGGGCGACGTTCTGCATGATCTGCATCGTCAGCTGCTGGTGGTCCGAGCCGACGTTCGAGTTCTCGTAGATCGGCGCGATCTCGTACTGACCGGGGGCGACCTCGTTGTGGCGGGTCTTGACCGGGACCCCCAGCTTGACCAGCTCGAGCTCCGTTTCCATCATGCAGGCGAGCACGCGCTCCGGGATCGAGCCGAAGTAGTGGTCGTCCAGCTCATGGCCCTTCGGCGGCCTGGCGCCGAACAGCGTCCGCCCGCAGGCGATCAGGTCGGGCCGCTCGTAGTAGTACTGCTCGTCGATCAGGAAGTACTCCTGCTCAGGGCCGACGGTCGCCAGGACGCGGTTGGCCTGCTCGTCACCGAGCAGCCGCAGGGCGCGGATCGCCGACTTGCTGAGTGCATCCATCGAGCGCAGCAGCGGGATCTTGGCGTCGAGCGCCTCGCCGGTCCAGGACGCGAACGCCGTCGGGATGCAGAGCAGCGCCCCGTTCGGGTTCTCGAGGATGAAGGCGGGGCTGGTCGGATCCCAGGCGGTGTAGCCGCGGGCCTCGAAGGTGACCCGGATGCCGCCGGTCGGGAAGGAGGAGGCGTCAGGCTCACCCTGAATCAGCTCCTTGCCGGAGAAGCGGGCAAGCGCTCCGCCGGCGCGGTCGGGCTCGAAGAACGAGTCGTGCTTCTCGGCGGTCAGACCGGTCAGCGGCTGGAAGACATGGGTGTAATGCGTGGCTCCACGCTCCAGCGCCCAGTCCTTCATCGCGTGAGCGACCTCATCGGCGAGCGAGGGGTCGAGCGCTTCCCCCGCCTCGAGCGTGTTCAAGAGCTTCTTGTAGGTCTCCTTGGAGAGACGCTGCTTCTGGATCTCGCCGCTGAAGACGTCGACGCCGAACGGATGGGCGGCGTCCTTGGTCAGATCGGACTGACCAATCGATGCGCCGTCGGCGCTCCAGGTGCCGGCGCTGACGTTGTGCTTGCGGGCTCGGGTCACGGTGGTCATCTTGGTTTTTCGCTCCTCGTCTCGGTTCTACAGCGGACAGCCACGGTCGTCTCCGATCGCTCAAATCTGCGGTCTTTCTCAGGTTGTGCGGTCCGGAACCTTAGGGTGCCGGCGGCCCGTCGTGTTATCCACCCGTACAAAGATTTCGCCGCCGGTTTCTTCTCGGAGCTGTATCCGGCCTCGTCCCGCCTTGGCGATCCGTAGTATTCAGCCTCTGGTTGCGTATCCAGAGCAGCCGTACCCAGCTGTTCGTATGTCGCAATCTGCCGCCACTCACCCCGATCAAGCCTCGCCTGACCCGCTGTACCGGGAGGCACTGGCGCCCTACACCGTGCCGCGACCGTGGCGGACCGCCGTCGACCTGCTCACCGCTCCCGTCGCCTACCTCGCGCTCTGGCCGGTGATGCTCTGGACGATCGACTCCTCCTACCTGCTGACATTGGCGATCAGCGTCCTCGGGGCCGGCTTTCTGCTTCGCACCTTCATCATCTTTCACGACTGCACGCACGGCTCGATGTTCAAGTCGCGCGCGGCGAACATCTGGGTTGGTCGTTTCTGCGGGATCCTGGTCCTGCATCCATTCGCCAACTGGCGCCATTCACACGCCGTCCACCACGGCTCGGCGGGAGACCTCGACCGGCGCGGCCACGGCGACGTCGCGACGATGACCGTCGCTGAGTACCGTGAAGCCTCGACCGGCTCGCGGCTCCTGTATCGGACCTTCCGCAATCCGCTGGTGATGTTCGGGATCGGTCCTATCTGGTCGCTGGTGGTCCAGCCGAGGCTCCTGCCGAAGACCTCGAACACGGCGCTGCGCAACAGCGTCTGGTTGACCAACCTCGCAGTCTTGGTGGTGATCACAGGCGTCTGCCTGCTGGTCGGCTGGCAGCAGTACCTCCTGATCCAGATTCCGATGATCTTTGTCGCCGGCTCGATGGGGGTATGGCTGTTCTTCGTCCAGCACCAGTTCGAGGACGTCTACTGGGAGTCGTCGGAGCAGTGGACCTACGCCGACGCCGCCCTGCAGGGCAGCTCCTACCTAAAGCTGCCGAAGTGGCTGCAGTTCTTCACCGGCAATATCGGCCTGCACCACGTCCACCACCTCAGCTCCAGGGTCCCCAACTACAACCTTCAGGCCGCCCACGACGGCCTCGACGTATTTGCCGACGTGCCCGTTCTGACCTTCTGGCCGAGCATGCGCTGCTCCCGCCTGAAGTTGATCGATGAACGCACCGGGCGGCTGCTGACCTTCAAGCAGGCTCGGCAGCTGGCTCCTCCGCGGCCTGAGACGGTGCCCTCAACGGCGCATTGACGGTGTCCCCGGAGGCGCCGGCGATGGCGCGGACCGAACGGGTCCTTCCGGGTGTCTGGCGACTGCGACTGCCCTGCCCCTGGCCCGGGGTGCCGCACGTCAACTCCTGGGCGCTTGCAGCCGGCAACGGCGTTGTCCTCGTCGACACCGGCATCGGCGGCCCGGGCGGGGCGGGCCAGCTCGAGTTAGGCCTACGCCAGGCGGGCTTCTCGCTCCATGATGTCAAGTTGCTCGTCTGCACCCACGCGCATGCCGACCACTACGGCGCGGCGGGCACAGTCGTCGACAACTCCGGATGCGAGCTCTGGATGCATCCTGCTTGGGGGCACATCCGGAGGATGGTCGAGGATCCCGATCGAGCTTGGGAGCGACGGATCGAGGTCGCCCGCCAAAGCGGCGTTCCCCCCAGCGCGCTCGCGCGCTACGACGAGCGCCGCAGCGAGCCACCGGTGATCGACCGCGTCGTCGAGCCCGACCGGGATCTGCTGCCGGGAGTCGAGGTCGAGACTGACATCGGTGCCTGGGGGGTCTACGAGACCCCTGGGCACGCCCCGTCACACATCGTTCTGCATCAGGCCGAGCGGAGGCTGATGCTGTCCGGCGACCATCTGCTGGGCCGGGTCTCGCCGTTCTTCGACCATGGCCACAGCCCCAATCCCGTCGGCGAGTTCCTTGGCTCTCTGGAGCGCGTCGCGGCGCTCGAGACCGACCTCTGCCTCGCCGGTCACGGGCGTCCGTTCCGCAACGTCGAGGCCAAGATCGAGGCCAACCGCGGGCTGCTCGACGAACAGATGGGCCGGGTCCGCGGCTCGCTGCGGTCAGGCCCGAAGCCTGCCTTCGAGACGGTCCCCGACCTGCTCGGCGACTTCTACAGCCCCTCGACCTCCGGCTGGGGACTGCAGCTGGCGCTCGCCTATCTCGACCATCTCGAACTGGCCGGGGACGCAGCGCACTCCGTCGAGGCTGATCAGAAGCTCTGGTCCCTGACCGCGCCGGCCTGAGGTCCACGCGGACCTATCCTTTTGGGGTCACGCCGCCGTCCTCGTCGGGCCCCTTCTTACCGGGCCGACGTGAGTGGGGCGCGAAGCGCTGGTAGCGCTTGTTGTCGAGTTGGCCGCTCAGGGCTGCGGCGGAAGCCGGGTAGCGCTGGATCATGAACGGGTTGTTGTTGCCGAAGCCCTGGAAGTAGACGAGCATCTTCGTCCGCCGGTGCGACTCGGCCCACTCGTGCAGGGCGTCGACGAAGCCGGGATTGTCGGAGTCCCATGGAGACCATTCGCCGATCACGAAGGGGAACCCTTTGCGGGCACGATAGAACCGGTCCAGCCCCTCGAAGTTGGGGAACTTGCCGTAGATGTCGGCGCCGACCCAATCGACGAAGCGGCCGCCGGGCCAGTAGGCCGCGGGGCGGTTCTTCTTGATCCGCGGCGAGCCGTGGGTCTGGGGCACCCAGAGGAAGGAGACCTCGGGGCTCTGGAGGCGCTTCGGCGCGCCCTGTCCGCGCTTCAGCTTCGGCAAACTCTGAGCGCGCAACTTCTTGTTGATCTTGCCGCGCTTGCCGCCGCGGAGGATCAGGACGACCCGCCGCCAGGCGCGCCGAAACTGCTTCGTCTTGTGGGCCGGGTCGCGGGCTGAGCCATCGGAGTTGAAGGCCGCGTAGGGGTTCCAATAGCCGTTCATCTCCGGCAAGAGGCGGATGTAGGTCGGCCGCTTCCAGTCGACGAGAAACCTGTTGAGACGAATCAGGTAGCCATCGCCACGGCCTTTGGCGATCGAGCGCGGGCTGATCACCTCAGCGCACTCGTAGCAGGGCGAGGTCGAGATGCTCAGCATGCCGCGGGTCTCGGTCCGCTTCCAGCGCTGCTTGGCTTCCTTCAGCAGGCCTCCCCAGGGCTCGAAGGCCTGCAGCACGGGGACGTGGCGGCCAACGGCCTCGGTGAAGTCGAGATAGTCCTGCTTGGAGCCGGTGTCGCTGACGCCCGAGTAGATGTGACCCTTGGTCGGGGCGTAGGGCTTTGCGCCGGCAGGGGCGGCGGCGACGCCGAGGGCGCCGAGGGCCATCAAGGTGATCGCCACCGATTTGATCGTTGCTACGCGCATTCGCCTACTTCCCTGCAAACCGATGCTAGGCAGCGGGTTGCGGTCGGGGGCCTCTTTCGCGTCCCAGTGCAGGTCCGCTCCCAGCAGCCGGGGTAGAGTCACTGCTCGCGATGCCGCTCGTCCCAGGACTGATCACGGCGCCCGCATCCCGGATCGGGGCTGCAGCCCAGAACGCCCTCGAGGTGGCCCGCTTCGGCGGGCTGGAGACCGACGAGCAGCCCTCACCCTATGAGATCGTCGCTGAGCGCCCGGTGTTCCGGCTGCGCCGTTATTACCCGCCCTCCGAGTCCGCCAAGAGGGGGCCGCATGTGCCCGCCGTGCTGCTCGTGCCACCGATGATGCTGGCGGCGGAGATCTATGACGTGGCCCCATCGACCAGCGCGGTCTCGATCCTCCACGAGAACGGGGTCGAGCCCTGGGTCGTCGACTTCGGCGCCCCCGAGAAGGAGGAGGGAGGGCTGGAGCGATCGCTGACCGATCACGTCCTCGCCGTCTCCGAGGCGATCGACCTGGTCGCCGAGGAGACCGCACGCGACGTTCACATCGGCGGCTATTCGCAGGGAGGGATGTTCTGCTACCAGGTCGCCGCCTACCGCCGTAGCGAATCGATCGCCAGCGTGATCGTCTTCGGCAGCCCGGTCGACACCCGCGGCACGCTCAGCTTCGGCCTGCCGGAGGAGTTGTTGACCCGCGGCGCGGCCTTCTTCGCGGACAACCTGCTCGCCCGCTACGCGCTGCCCGCCTGGGCGAGCCGGACCGGCTTCCGACTCATGGATCCGGCCAAGTCCCTGCGCCAAAGGCTCCAGTTCCTGCGCCACATCCACGACCGTGAGGCGCTCCTGCCAAGGGAGCGGCAGCGCCGCTTCCTTGAGGCGGATGGCTGGGTCGCCTGGCCCGGCCCGGCGCTGGCCGAGGTGATCAAGCAGTTTGGTGTCCACAACCGGATGGTCTCGGGCGGCTTCGTGATCGAGGGCCGACTGGTGACGCTGGTCGACATGAACTGTCCGGTTCTGGTCTTCGTCGGCGAAACCGACGACATCGCCCCCGCCAACTCCGTCCGGGCCGTACGCCGGGCAGCGCCGCGAGCCGAGGTTTACGAGGTGGCGCTGCCGGCTGGGCACTTCGGCCTCGTCGTCGGCTCGGTATCGGTCAAGATCACCTGGCCCCAGGTCGCCCGCTGGGCCTGTTTCCGAGATCGAACCGACGGCGAGGGCAAGCTGCCCGAGGGCATCGAGCCGCTCAGCGATGAGGAGATCCCCGAGCCCGGTCGTGGCCTGGGCGACCGCTTCGGGACCAGCGTCGAGCTTGCCGCCGGGGCCGGGGTCGGGGCGGTCCAGGCGCTGGCGGGGGCCGCATTCGGGGCGACCCGCGCTGCCCGTGAGCTGCTCGGCGGCAGCGATGACTTCAGTCGGCTCAACCGGCTGGGCCGGATCAGCGGCGGGACGAGGATCTCGATCGGCCTGCTGGTCGAGGAGCAGGCAGAGCGCTCCCCCGAGGACGTCGCGCTGCTGTTCGAGAACAGGGGCCACACCCGCGCGGCCGTTCAGGAGCGGATCGACAACGTGGTCAAGGGCCTACTCGCGATCGGCGTCCGGCAGGGCGAGCAGGTCGGCGTGCTGATGCAGACTCGGCCGAGTGCGCTGACCGCCGTCGTCGCCCTGAACCGGCTCGGCGCGGTTGCCGTGATGATGCGGCCCGACGGCGATCCTGAGCGCGAAGCTGAGCTTGGCAAGGTCGACCGGATCATCACCGATCCCGACAACGGTGAGCGCGTGGCCGGCGAGACCGGGAGACCGGTATTCGTGCTCGGCGGTGGCGGCGGACCGCGGCAGCTTGCCGAGGGGCTTGTCGACATGGAAAGGATCGATCCCGATCAGGTGACGCCGCCGGCCTGGTATCGGCGCAACCCAGGGCGCGCCTCGGACCTCGCCTTCATCCTCTTCACCGGTAGCGGCGATCGCACGCGGGCGAATCGGATCAGCAACGGCCGCTGGGCGCTGTCGGCGTTCGGCACCGCCTCCGCGGCGGCGCTGACGGCGAGCGACACCGTCTACAGCGCGACCCCCGTCTACCACCCCTCGGCCCTGCTGATGACGATCGGTGGGGCGGTCGCCGGCGGCTCGCGCTTGGCCATCGCCGAGGCTGTCAGTCCAGAGGACTTCTGGGACGAGGTACGGCGCTACGGCGCAACGATCGTCTCCTACACCTGGACGATGCTCGATGAGATCGCTGAGGCGCCCCCAAACCCGAGTGAGCGCCACCACCCGGTCCGGCTGTTCATCGGCTCGGGTATGCCACGCTCGACCTGGAAGAAGGTCAGCGATCGCTTCGCCCCGGCCCGCGTGCTGGAGTTCTATGCCTCGACCGAGGGCGACGCCGTGCTCGTCAATCTGACCGGCCAGAAGCCGGGCTCCAAGGGGCGGCCACTACCCGGCAGCGCCGAGATCCGGATCGCCGCCTACGAGCCCCTGGCCGGCAAGCTGATCGAGGGGGATGACGGCTTCGCTCAATCCTGCGGCCGCCACGAGGTCGGGATGCTGCTCGCCCGGGTGCGGCCCGGCGCGATCGGCGGTGCCGGCGGCACCCTCCGCGGCGTCTTCGAGGCCGGCGATGCCTGGCTGCAGACCGGCGACCTCTTCCGCCGCGATGTTGACGGCGACTACTGGCTGGTCGATCACGTGCCGGCCTTGGTCCGAACCTCCGCCGGGGTCGTCCCCGCCGGTCCGATTGAGGACGCCCTCGGCGATCTGCCGGCGGTGCGGCTTGCACAGGCATATGGAATCCGCGGCGAGTCTGCCTCCGAGTGGATCTCGGTTGCTGCCGTGACTTACCGCGAGGGAGCGACCCTGGAGCGGGCTGACCTCGACCGCGTGCTTGCCCCGCTTGGCTCACCCGGCCGGCCGCAGGTCGTGCGGGTGGTCGAGAGCATGCCGGTGACCACCTGGTCCCGGGTCCGGACCGCGGTGCTGCGCGACCAGGGGCTGCCGGATCCAACCCGGCCGGCGTCAGCTTGGTACTGGGAGGAGAGCAAGGGCGCCTACAGGGCGCTGACCAAGGCGGCGCGAGAGCGGCTGCTGAGCGCCTCGTGAGCGCCGAACCTCGGAGCGTCGACGATGGCTGAGCGGCGGGTCAGGATCCTCTTCGTCTGCCTCGGCAACATCTGCCGTTCGCCGACCGCCGAGGGTGTGATGAGGGCGCAGGTCGCCGACGCCGGCCTCGCTGAGCGTTTCGAGATCGACAGCGCCGGCACCGGTGGCTGGCACGTCGGCCACCCCCCTGACGAGCGGGCAACGGCCGCGGCGGCGCGGCGCGGGATCGCCCTCGAAGGCGCGGCCCGCCGGGTCACGCCTGCGGACCTGGCTACCTACGACCGCGTGATCGCGATGGACTCCGAGAACCTTGTCGATCTGCAGAGGATGGCCACCGGTCCCGAGCACGAGGCGATCCTGACGCTGCTTCGCTCTCACGACGAGGTCGCATCCGAGAACGGCGAGCTCGACGTCCCAGACCCGTACTACGGCGGCGAGCATGGCTTCGAGCATGTGCTCGATGTCGTCGAGGCCGGTTGTCGCGGCCTCCTGCGCACGATCACCCGGCAGCATATGATCAGCAGCGATGGCAACTCTTGATTTCTCCCGCACCGTCGCAGCCCCCGTCGAGACCGTCTGGGAGGTGGTGGCCGATCAGCGCGGCATGTCGGAGTTCACGCGTTTCCGCAAGGTCGAACTCGAGCGGGAGGGGGATCCGCCCCCCAACGGCCTTGGGGCGATCCGCGTCCTCCACCTGGCCGGCCCGCCGGCCCGCGAGGAGATCATCACCTTCGACCCCCCGCACCGGTTCGCCTACAAGCTCCTCTCCGGCCTCCCGGTCAAAGATCACGTCGGCACGATCGAGCTGAGCTCGGCCGGGGAGGGCACGCGGATGAGCTACGTGCTGCAGACGACGCCGAAGCTGCCGCTGGTTGGCTTCGCTTTGGTCGCCGTGATTCGGAACATGGTCGAGAGCATCGCCGCCGGGATCGCGGGCGAGGCCGAGAAGCGCGCGGCCGGCTGAGCGCTCCGGCCTCATTGCTGGCGGCGCTCGAGGCGGCGCTCGGCGAGGCCGTCCACGCCGGTCGCCCGGTCGGTGGCGGCGACATCAACGAGGCGTACGCGCTCGAGCTCGCCTCGGGCGAGCGCGCTTTCGTCAAGACCCGGGCCGGCGCCGACCCGGCGGAGTACGAGGCCGAGGCCGCCGGGCTGCGCTGGCTCGGGGAGTGCGCCGACGTTCGGGTGCCGGAGGTGCTGGCGGTCGGATCCGGGCCGGGGGAGCCGTTCCTGGCGCTCGAATGGGTCGAGCCCGGCAGCCTCAGCGCGGCGGGCGCGGAGCGCTTCGGCCGAGGCCTGACGAGCATGCACCAGCTCGCCGCCGCCGCCCATGCCTGGCTGCCGAGGGCCGAGGGGAGCAGCGAGCCGCAGCGCCTCGGCTCCCTGCAGATCGCGGCGGTGCCGTCCGACAGCTGGCCCGAGGTCTATGCCGAGCAGCGGCTGCGACCACTGGCGCAGATCGCGCTCGATCGGGGCGCCCTCAGTCCCTCCGGCGCCGAGGCCGTGGAGTCCGTCTGTAGCCGGATCGAGGATCTCGCCGGACCGAACGAGCCGCCGGCGCGGCTGCACGGAGACCTCTGGTCGGGCAACGTCCACGCCGACTCGGACGGCGAGGCCTGGCTGATCGACCCCGCCGCCCAGGGAGGCCACCGGGAGATGGACCTGGCGATGCTGCGTCTCTTCGGCGCTCCCTGCGAGGAGCTGATCTTCGACGCCTACCAGGAGGTTGCGCCGCTGGCCGACGGGCACGCCGAGCGGGTCGCGCTCTGGCAACTGCAGCCGCTGCTCGTCCACGCGGCTCTGTTCGGCGGCAACTACGGCGCCGCTGCCGAGCGCGCCGCCCGCCTCTACCTCTAGGCCTGCGTCGCGCCGCGAGGGGTCACGTTCCTCGGAATAGTTCCGGGCTTTGTGACCCCTCGAGCTCAGTCGAGCTTGCGGACCCCGTCACCGGCGGCGATCTCGCCGGACTCGATCACCCGGGCGTTGACGCCGCGCAGCCGTAGGTCCCTGCCGACGGCCGAGTTGACGAACTTGAGCGCGTCGACACCGAAGCGACGGGAGAACTTACCGCAGCCGAGGTGGGGCTCAGCCGTCACCTCGAGCACCGCCTCGCCGATCGCCAGCCGGGTGCCGACCGGGAGGTTGGCGACGCCGAGGTCGAGATCGACGTAGAGCTGATCGCCGGCACTAGCCCAGCGCTCGTGATCCTGGCCGCCCGCGACCAATGCAGCCGCGCGCGCCCCCATCAGAGTGATCTGGGCGTCGGGATCGGGTCCGCCGTCATCAGTCTGGGCGTTCGGTCGCTGGGACCAGTCGTCGCCGAGAAGGCCCCGCTCCGTGTCAAGGAGACCGCGCTCGAGCAGCTCTCGCTCCTCCGGCGCGGGACGCCTGACGAGCAGCACCAGCTTGCCTTCGCCGCAGGGCGCCTTGCGGACGTGCTCGAGGCCGGATTGGAGCTGTTCGGGCGTCTGCATAGCGGAGATGATCGTCGATCGGAGCGCCCGAGCCCTGCCAGACTGAGGTCATGGACCTGGAACTACTCGAGCGGACGCTCGCCGACGCAGGCGAGCCTTCATTCCGTGCCACCCAGATCTGGGAGTGGGCGGCCGGCGGGGCGCACTCGTTCGGGCAGATGACCAATCTCCCGAAAGCGCTCCGCGACCGGCTGATGGCCGAGCTGCCGTTCTCGACGCTCGAGGTCGCTGATACCGCAACCTCCTCTGACGGAACTGAGAAGGTGCTCTTCAACACCCTCGACGGCCGGCCGCTGGAGACGGTGCTGATGCGCTACCGCGACGGACGCTGCTCGATCTGTGTCTCCTCTCAGTCAGGCTGCCCCTTGACGTGCAACTTCTGCGCGACCGGCCGGATGGCATTTGGCCGCAATCTGACCGCCTCCGAGATCCTTGACCAGGTCCTGCACTTCCGCCGCTCGGGCTCCGTCAACCACCTGGTCTTCATGGGCATGGGGGAGCCGATGATGAACCTCGATGCGGTGATCGAGGCCTCCGAGCGGCTACCGGATATCGGCGTCGCCACCTCGCACACGACCGTCTCCACCGTCGGTTGGATCCCGGGCATCGAACGGCTCGCCACGGAGGGCCCACGGATCCGGCTGGCGCTCTCGGTGCATTCGGCCGAGGAGGACGTGCGCAGCGAGCTGATGCCGGTCAACGATCGCTACGCGCTGCGCGACGTGCTCGAGGCCTGCCTGCGCTGGCGGGAGAAGCGCGGCAAGCGGGTCTACATCGAGTACCTGATGCTGGGCGGCGTCAACGACGCTCCCGACCAGGCCGTGGCGCTGGCCGAGGCGCTGAAGCCGCGCGAGGCCTGGAAGGTGAACCTGATTCCCTACAACCCGACGCCGGGTGGCTATCGAGCATCCGAGCCGGAGACGATCGATGCCTTCCGCGCGGTGCTTCGCGAGCGCGGCATTCCCAGCACGGTGCGACTCACCCGCGGCCGCGACATCGCCGCCGCCTGCGGGCAACTCGCGGTCGAGGGCGCCGTAGCCTAGATCGGCCCGGATCCCGAGCTACTCGCCGAGCTCGATCCGCTCGACCAACTGTGGCTCGACGGGTCGGTCACCGGCGCCGGTCTCCGTGGCCTCGATCGCGTCGACAGCCTCCATGCCGTTGACGACCTTGCCGAAGACGGTGTGCTTGCCGTCCAGCCAGGGCGCGGCCTCGGTGGTGACGATGAAGAACTGCGATCCGTTGGTGTTGGGCCCGGCGTTGGCCATCGCCAGCGCGCCGCGCTCGATCTTGTGCTGGTTGAACTCGTCCTCGAACTGGTAGCCGGGGCCGCCGGTGCCGGTTCCCTCGGGGCAGCCGCCCTGGATCATGAAGTCCGCGATCACGCGGTGAAAGATCAGGCCGTCGTAGAAGCCGTCGCCCGCCAGCTTGCGGAAGTTCTCGACCGTTTTCGGGGCATCGGCGTCGTGCAGTTCGAACTCGATCTGACCGCCGGTGGTGTGAAACGTTGCTGTTGACATGGCCGCGACTCTATCGGCACGACCGCGCCCCTCGAGGCCCGCCCCGGCCGCTCGCGCTTGGCGCCGCCGGGTTCGGATGAGCCCTCGCTAGCATTCCGGCACACGGGCGAGGGTTTCGCGGCGGCGGGCCGCGCTCGATCGATCCGCGGTCCGGCGCGACTTCCGGTCCCCGTGGTTGTTGCTTTCAACGATGCTGCTGGCAGAAGACAACCGTGCTCGCCTACGCCTACTCCTGGTCGGCACCGCCACGCTGATCGTGCTCGCGGTCGGACTGCTGGGTGCCTCCCGCGAGCGGGCGACGGCGGCACTCGGGGACCCGCTCGCACCCCCTCCGCCGAACGTGATCCTGATCATGACCGACGATCAACCGGCCTCGACCGTGACCCCGGTGGCGATGCCGAATCTGACTCAGCTGATGATCGCGCAGGGCAGTTCGTTCAACGACTACGTCGTCACGACGCCGCTCTGCTGTCCTTCGCGAGCGACGACGGTCACCGGTGAGTACGGCCACAACAACGGCGTGCTTCGCAACGACTACGCCGACCTGATCGGCAAATCCAACCTGCTCCCGGCCTGGCTTCAGCGGGCCGGCTACAACACCGCCCACATCGGCAAGTTCATGAACGGTTACGGCTCATTCGCCGGAGGCCAGGCCGAGGTGGCCCCCGGCTGGGACCTGTGGTTCACCCAGTTCGAGAACAAGGCGTTCTACAACTGGAAGGCCTCCAAGAACGGCAAGACGGTGAGCTACGGGGAAGAGGACTCCGACCATCTGACCGAGGTGACCAACAAACGCGCGACGATCTGGACCAAGAAGCTGGCCAAGAAGCCCGAGCCGTTCTACATGCAACTCGACTATTACGCGCCACACGGCGCCAACGGCCGCGACCGCCGCTGTCTGGCCGGGCCCGTTCCCGCCCCGCGTGACGAGGGGCTGTTCGACTCCCAGCCGCTGCCCGAGCCGCCGAACTTCAATGAGGCCGACGTCTCCGACAAGCCGGACTTCATCAAGAACCGGCCTCTGATCGGGCCCGTAACGCTGGAGCAGACCACCCGCCGTTACCGCTGCACGCTGGAGTCGCTGCGGTCGGTCGACCGTGGCATCGGCAAGATCTACCGCAAGGTAGAGCGCCTGGGCGAACTCGACCGCACGGTGTTCATCTTCACCTCCGACAACGGCTACTTCTTCGGCGAGCACCGCATCGATCGGGCCAAGGAGCAGCCCTATGACGAGAACCTGCGGATGCCGCTGACGATTCTCGCGCCGCCCGCCTACCGTGGGGGCGCCCCCGCCGTGCCGAGCGTCGATGGGCTGGCCGCCAACATCGACCTGGCGCCGACGATCCTCGACCTCGCCGACGCCGATCCCTGTCGTCGCTCCGGGAAGTGTCGGCAAATGGACGGGCGCTCGCTGATGCCTCTGCTGGATGGCAGCGGCGGCTGGCCCGCCGGCCGCGAGGTGCTGATCGAGCTGAATGACTGCCGCTACCGCGGGATTCGGAGCGAGCGGCAGATGTACTTCGAGCACGGTTCCGGACCCCTGCCGACCAACGCCAAGTGCATGCCAACGGCGGTCGAGCACTATGACCTCGACGACGACCCCTACCAACTGGAGAACATCTACCCGGCCCCGCGCCGCAGCCCGGATGGCAAGCTCGAGCTCGAGCTGCAGCAGCGGATGGCGACGCTCGGCCTCTGCGCCGGGATCGCAGGCCGCGACCCCGTCCCCGACTCGGGCACCTACTGCGGCTGAGGGGATGAGCGGGCACCGCGCACAGATGCCGCGACCCCGGGTCGCGATCTTTTTGTCACTCCTCGTCCTGCTCGGCGTCGCATCGACACAGCCGGCCGCCGCGGCGGAGCAGCGCCCAAACGTGATCGTCGTCGTCACCGACGATCAGTCCCTGGCCCAGTTCACCCCCGAGTACATGCCGCGCACCTTCAAGCACTTCGTCGAGCGGAGCACGAGCTTCAGCGATGCCGTCGTCCCAACCCCACTCTGTTGCCCCTCGCGGGCGGCGCTGTCGACCGGTCAGTACGGCCACAACAACGGCGTGCTCCGCAACCAATACAAGCTGCTCGAGCGCAAGCGCAACGTGCTGCCGGCCTGGCTCCGGCGCAGCGGCTACCGAACCATGCATGTCGGGCGTTTCTACAACGGTTACGGCTTTGTCGGTCGCAACGGGCAGGTCGCGCCCGGTTGGGACGTCTGGCGGACAGTTCTGGAGCCGCACAGCTACTACGACTACAAGATGCGATTCAACAGCCGCTTTCGCAAGTACGGGTCTGCCGATCGCGACTACCTGACGACGAACATCAATCGGATCGCCGCAAAGCTGATCAGGCGCAAGAGCGGCCGCAGCCGGCCGTTCTACCTGCAGGTCGATCAGTTCGCACCACACGACGGTCCCGGCGCTCGGACGCCGCGCTGCGATCGGACAGCCGTCCCGGCCCCGGCCGATGAGCGGGCCTATGCAAATGAGCCGCTGCCGGCCGGTCCGGCGTTCAACGAGGCCGACATCTCCGACAAGCCGGACTTCTTTCAGACGGCGCCGCTGATTGACGGCGACCGGCTCGATCTGCTGACCCGCTCATGGGGCTGCGGACTGGCCGCGCTGCAGGAGGTCGATCGGGGGATGGCGTCGATCTGGAGGGCGCTCCGCGAGGAGCGGGCGCTGGGCGACACAGCGGTGTTGTTCACCTCCGACAACGCCTACCTGTTCGGTGAGCACCGGATCAACCTCGACAAGCATTACCCCTACGAGGAAGCCGTCCGTGTGCCGTTGACGCTGAGGCTACCGAGGGCTCTGGCACCGGCCGGGCAGCCGCCGACCTCGATGGCGCCGGTCGCCAACATCGACATCGCCCCGACGGTGCTCGAGATGGCCGCCGCCGACCCCTGCAAGGCGAGCGGGTGCCGAATCCTGGACGGCCGCTCGCTCGTCTCCGACGCCGCCGGAGTGCCGCAGATCCCGGCCGATCGAGGGATCGCGATGGAGTACGACGGCGACAAGCCGCTCAAAGGCCTGGTTTGCTCCTATCAGGGGATCCGCGACGCAGGCGCTGTCTACGTCGAGCATCTCCGCGGCCGCTCACGCTTCGCCGATCCCTGTGAGCCGCTCATTGACGCCCGGGAGTTCTACGATCTCGAGGCCGATCCGTTCGAACTCGACAACCTTCTCCCCGCCTCGCCGGGTAGCCCCGCGGCGCAGGCCAGCGATCTGCTCCAGTCGCGCTCCGCCGCGCTGGCGGACTGCAGTGGGATCGCCGGACGGGACCCGGTTCCCCCCAGCGGGCACTTCTGCGAGTAGCCGGCTGCCTCCCGATTGCGCCGGGGTGATGTGGGAGGCTGCCGAGCCCGGCTATCCTCGCTCGGCCGATGAACTGCCCCGAATGCGGCAACGAGAACCGCGAGGAGGCGCGCTTCTGCGACAGCTGCGGCGCGCAGCTTTCGCCGCGGCCCGCGCCCGAGCCGACCACCCGCCGGCCCGACGTGGACGTGCGGCAGGCAGAGTTCCGCCCGGTTCCCGCGGATTCGCCGGAGGAGGTCGCGGGCGGGCGCTTCGAGATCGCCGGCTTCCTCGGTGAGGGCACGCGCAAGCGGGTCTACGCTGCTCGCGACCGGGAGCGCGACGGGTCCCTGGTGGCGGTTTCCGTTTTCAGCACCGAGGGAATGGCGGCTACCGCTCAGGTCCGTGCCCGCCGCGAGGCCGAGGCGATGGCCAAGCTCGGCACCCACCCCCATCTGGTCGTCGTGATTGCCTCCGGCCAGGATGGGCAGCGGCCCTACATCGCCTCCGAATACATGCCCGGAGGAGACCTCGGCGATCTCCTCGCCGGAGCCCCCGACCGCCGCCTCGAGGTCGGGCGGGCCGTGGCGATCGCCGCCGACATCGCCTCGGGACTCGAGCACGCTCACGGCAAGGGCATCATCCATCGCGACATCAAGCCGGCGAACATCTGGCTTGACTCCGACGGAACCGCGCGCCTCGGCGACTTCGGCCTTGCGACCGAGTCGCGCGCCCGCGACGCTGTCGGACAGATGGTCGTCGGCACCGCGGCCTATCTGCCTCCCGAGCAGGCGATCGGTCGTCGCACCGATGAGCGCGCCGACCTCTACTCGCTCGGGGCGCTGCTCTACGAGATGGTCGCCGGCGAGCCGCCCTTCCCCGGCGACGACCCGGTCTCGATCATCAGCCGCCATCTGAGCGCCGAGCCTGTCCCGGCATCCCGTCACAACGACCAGGTCCCGCCGGGTCTCGAGGAGCTGATCGGCCGCCTGCTCGCGAAAGCACCGGACCGGCGTCCGGCGAGTGCTGCCGAGGTCCGCGCCGCTTTGGCAGCGATCGATCTCGACGAGCGCCACGACGCCGAGACCGACGAGGGGAACCCACTCGATTCCCTTGCGGCAGGCATCTTTGTCGGGCGCGAAGCTGAGTTCGAGACGCTGCGCGGGCTGCTTGAGGCAGCGATTGCCGGCAGCGGCGGCGCCGCCCTGATTGAGGGTGAGCCCGGGATCGGCAAGACGCGGCTCGTCGAGGAGTTGGTCACCTACGCTCGCGTGCGCGGCGCCCGCGTGCTGAGCACCGCCTGTCACGAGGCCGATGCCGTCCCCGCCTACTGGCCGTTTGCCCAGGCGATCCGCGCCTTCACTCGTGATGCGGACCCAGTCGGGTTGGCCTGGCAGCTTGGCGCCGACGGCCCCGAACTGGCCCGGCTCGTGCCCGAATTGCGTGAGCGGGTTCCCTCGATCGAAGCACCCGCGCCTCTGGAGGGCGATGAGTCCCGCTACCGCTTCTTCGAGGCGGTGGCCGGCTTCTTCTTTGGGATCGCCGGCTCAAAGCCGCTGGTGATGGTTCTTGACGATCTGCACTGGGCGGACAGCTCCTCGATCGAGTTGTTGCGCTTCCTCTCCCATCAGCTCGCCAGCGCGCCAATCCTGCTCGTCTGCGCCTACCGGGAAGAGGAGGCCGGCTCACGCGAGAATCTCAGCCGCTTGATCGCCGAGCTCGATGAGGGCAGGCGCCGGCAGCGGATCTCATTGTCAGGGCTCGATCGCGAGGCGATCGCGCGCTACGTCGAGCTCAGCACCGGCGAGCGGCCTGCTGACGATCTGCTCGGGGAGATTCATGAGCAGACGGGCGGTAACCCGTTCTTCGTCGGCGAGGTCGTAAGGCTGATCGCCACCGAAGGCGCCTCGGGCGCCCGCCGCGGCGGCCGAGGGATCCCGCACGGCGTTCGCGAGGCGGTCTCCCGCCGGATCGCTCGCCTCCCCGACGGCGCCACGGAGGCACTCGAGGCCGCGGCGGTGGTCGGCCGCGAGTTCGAGGTCGATCTGCTCGTGCGGCTCCTGGAGCGCCCCGTCACCGATCAGCTCGAGCAGGCCCGGGCGGCGCGGATCGTCGAGCCACGCGGCCGGCGGGCCGGGCGCTACGCGTTTGCGCACGCCGTCTTCCGCGAGGTGCTCTATGAGGGGCTGCCCCCGGGCCGGCGGCAGCAACTTCACCAGCGTGCCGGCCTGGCGCTTGAGGAGATCGCCGGTGCCGAGGCGGAAGCGCAGCTGCCGGCGCTGGCCCGCCATTTCGCCGAGGCGGGCCCCGAGCATCTGGAGACGGCGCGCCGCTACTCGCTGGACGCGGCCCGACAGGCGGCCGCAAAGCTCGCACATGCGGACGCTGCCGAATATCTGGAACGCGCCGTTTCGCTGCTCCCGGCAGGCGACCCCCAGGGCATCCCGCTGCGGATAGAGCTGGGCGAGGAGATGACCCGTTGCGGGCGATTCACCGACGCTCGCGACGTTCTCTGGGAGGTCGCCTCGATGGCCCGCGCCGCGGGCGAGGTCGAGTCGCTCGCGAACGCCGCAATTGCGATCGCTGAGCTGACGGAGACCGGCTCCAGGGACGCCGACCTGGTCGCGGTCTGCGACGAGGCGCTCGACGGCCTTGGCGAACGTGAGCCGGCGATCCGAGCGCGCCTGCTGGCGGCGCTCGCCTCCGAGCACTACTGGGATGGCGTCGGAGGCGCTTGCGAGGAGAGCGGCAGGCTGGCGGTCGAGCTCGCCCGTGAGTCGGGTGACGACGCCGCGCTCGCTGAGGCGCTCTCGGTGCGCCAGTTCATCGACGCCGGCCGACCGGGCACGGTTCCGATCCGGCTCGACAACGCCGAGCAGATGCTCGCCGCCGCCAGGCGGGCGGGTGATCGGCGGAACGAGATCCGCGGCATCGCGTACGTGCTCACCGGTCGCCTGCAGGCGGGCGATGTCGGCGGCGCCGATCGGGCGCTGGCCGAGTACACGGCGCTGGCCGAGAAACTGGGCGAGCCGCGCCATCTCTGGCACGTGCCGATTATCCGCGCGACCCGGATGTTGATGGGTGGCAACTTCGCCGAGGCCCGGCGGCTCTCTATCGAGGGGGCGCGCCTAGGGGCTCTGGCCGAGGAGCCGCTCGCCGCGCAGTTCCATGCGACCCAGATGGGCATCCTTCATTCCTTCGAGGGTGACCCGGAGGAGATGCTTCCGGTCGTGCGGAAGATGGTTGTCGACTACCCGGCGATCCCCGCCTGGCGGTTGGCCCTGGTCGGCTTCCTTGCCGAGGCCGACCGGCTCGATGAGGCACGGGTCGAGTACGAGCCGATCGCCGCCCGCGGCTTCGGTGGTCTGCCTCGCGACGCCAACTGGCTGGTCGGGGTGACCAGGATCGGTGAATCGGCGGCCCGTCTTGGCGACAAAGAGGCCTGCGCTGACCTGCTGGAACGCCTCTCCGGCTTCGCCGGGGAGGTGGCCGTTGTCGGCCGCGCAGCCGCCTCCAACGGGCCGGTCGACCGCTACCTCGGTCTGATGGCGGAGGCGATCGGTGAGATCGACGAGGCGGTAGGCCACCTCGAAGCCTCACTGGCGATCTCCGAGCGCATGGGAGAGCGACCCGTCCGGGCCGAGACCCGACTCAATCTCGGCCGCGTCCTGCTCACCCGCGACGGCGCAGGGGATCGGGACCGCGCCTTCGACGTCCTCAGCCTGGCGCTCGAGGAGGGGCAGGAGCTCGGCATGCGCAGGCTCGTCGAGCGGGCGGTCCGGCTCCGCCTCGAGGCGCAGGGCGCGGCCGACGTCGACGCCCGCGCCTCGATCGACAGCGTCGCTCTGGCCGTCGCCGGCGAGCGCCCCGACCTCCTCTCCTACGCCTCCGCTGACGGCCGGGTGACGATCCTCTTCAGCGACATCGAGAACTCGACCCTGATGACCGAGCGCCTCGGTGACTCGGGCTGGATTGAGGTGCTGCGCGAGCACAACTCGATCTTCCGGCGCCGGCTCAGCGAGTCGGGCGGCTACGAGGTCAAGAACCAGGGCGACGGCTTCATGCTCGCCTTCCCCGATCCGGCTGCTGCCCTCGAGTGCGCGGCTGCGGTGCAGCGTGATCTCGAGGGGCAGCGGGCGCCGGAGTCCGAGCGCGTCCGGGTACGAATGGGGTTGCACGTGGGCGAGGTGATCGAGGAGGAGGGCGACTTCTTCGGACGCAGCGTGATCCTCGCCGCGAGGATCGCGGCTCAGGCGCGCGGGGGGGAAGTATTGATCTCGGAGGCCCTGCACGAAGCGGGGGGTGCGGCGATCGACCGAGACGACGGGCGGGAGCTGGAGCTCAAGGGTCTCGCCGGAACTCATCGCGTGTTCCGACTTGAATGGGCCGCGGAGTCAGCGTTGATCTGAGCCTCGCTGGACAGGCAGGCCCGCGAACCGTCCTGCCCTGGGGTCTCACACCGACCCCTTGTCAGGATGCTCCGGCGATTCGCCCCCTAGGATGGCCTCGTGCCGCGTAGCTGGATCATCGCAATGGCGATTCTGATCGCCTGTCTGATCGCCTCGATCGTTATCGGGACGACGAAGCTGCTCTAGCTACCGCGCGCTGGAGGCGAGCCGCCCTCAGCCGGTCAGGGCCGGGCAGCGGGAGGCGCGGTCGACGGCGGCCGCGAGATCAAGCAGGCCGGCGCCGTACAGTTGCGCCTTTGCGGGGTCGCTTACCGGTCGGGCAGTGCAGCGGAGCCACTCGGCGAGTTGCTTGGGATTCGGCTTGTCGTCCAGCTTTCGCTTCAGCACTCCGCTTGCGAGCACCAGTCCGGCCGCGCCGCTGACGTGAGGCGTCGACATCGAGGTGCCCTCGTAGCGTGGATAGCCGAAACGACGGAAGTTGCCCCGCAGCGGGGCGTTGAACGGCAGCGTCAGCTGCACGATCGGAGGGCCGGGGGCGAACCCCCGGCACTGCGAGCCCGCGCCGGGGGCGTCGGCGCCGCCGCCGGGCGCCGTGATGTCGACGCCCGGCCCGCGGCTGGAGAACTCCGAGAGGCAGCCACGGATCGTCGCGGAGGCGACGCCGAAGGCGACCTTTGCGGGCATCTGCGCGCCCGACGTCCCGGCGTTGCCGGCGGCGGCGACGACGAGCGCACCGCCGCGCCGGGCCGAGCGGATCGCCTCGCAGACGGCGCGCAGGCCGTTGCAGCCGCTGAAGCTGGCGCTGAACTCGAGGCTGAGGTTGATCACTTGGGCTCCATTGCGGGCAGCCCAGCGAATGCCCTTGGCAACGTCGGAGGCACTCCCCGAGCCCCCTACCCCCAAGACTCGCACGGGCATCAATCGCAGCCCATCCGCGAGACCGGTGACCCCGACGCGGTTCCCCGTCTGCTCGAAGATCGTCGAGGCGACATGGGTACCGTGGCCGTTCTTGTCGAGAGGCACGCGGTCCCCGTCGATGAAGTCGCGGCCGCGGAAGAAGACGCCGGCGGCGAGGTCGGGGCTGCGCCGGAAGCGCTTGCCCATATTTCGGTAGGCGACGCCGGTGTCGATGACCGCGACGATCGGACCGCGTTTGCCGTCCGGCCGACGCCCCTCGGGATGGCCCGCACGGCGCAGCAGTTTCCAGGCCCTGGGCGCGTTTACACCACAGGGCAACGAGCCGCTGCAGGCTGTACCCACCGGGGGCGGCTTGAGGAAGTTCCATTGGTCGGCCTGCCAGCCACCGCGGCCACCGCCCGTACCGGGATCGCGAGGTATCACGGAGGCGCGTGCGATCGCGTTTGGGTCGGCCCATCGCACCTGCGGATCGGCGCGCAGCTGTCGCAGGCCCTGACGGGTGCTGAGCGCTGGATCCAGCTCAACTACCCGTTCGTGCTCGGCACCGCGGTAGAGGACGACCGCCTGACCGGCGACGGCCTCGCCGGTCACCGCGGTCTCCGCGTCAGCAGCCGCGGCAGCGGGCGTCGCCAAGGCGGCCAACGCCAGCGCCGTTGTCAGCGCCGCTCCGAGCATCTTCTTCGTCCCGCGCATGCAGATGTCCCAACACGCTCGAGCCAACGGAGTTGCCGTCCAGGCCCACGCTCGCTCCAGCCTGGATAGGTTCACGTCATGGATGCTCCCAGCTTCAGCTCGGCGGATCAGCGCCACATGCGCTCCGCCCTCGAGCTCGCGGACGCCGCGGCCGACGCCGGCGAGGTTCCGATCGGAGCCGTGATCGTCCGCGACGAGCGCGTGGTTGCAGCTGCGGGCAACCAGCGCGAGAGCCCACCCGATCCGACCGCCCATGCCGAGATCCTCGCGATCCGCGCTGCCGCGTCCGAACTCGGCGGCTGGCGGCTGGCGGGCACGACGCTTTACGTGACGCTCGAGCCCTGCGCGATGTGCGCCGGGGCGATAGTGCTCGCCCGCATTCCCCGAGTGGTCTTCGCCACGGCTGATCCAAAGGCGGGGGCGGCGGGCTCGGTGCTCGACGTGCTCGGCGACCGCCGACTCAACCACCGGCCACTCGTCGAGAGCGGTCTCCTGGCCGCCGAGGCTGCCCAGCAGTTGCGCAGCTTCTTCGGCGAGCGGCGTTGATCGGGGAATCGAAGCGGGAGGCGATCGGGGCGGATCCCGCTTAGAACCCCGCGGGCCGGCTACCGCCGCGCCTGCCCCGGGGAAGCAGGGCCAAAGCATTGCCGTTGACCGCGATCGCGGGAAGGTGGACCGAGACCGTCGTCCCCACACCGGGGATGCTGCCGATCCGCAGATCGCCGCCTGCGCTCCGGGCTATTCCGGCGACCGTCGGCAGCCCAAGGCCCGTGCCGTTTTCGCCCGCCTTCGTCGTATAGAAGGGCTCGACCGCCTGCTCGATCACATCTCTCGTCATCCCGACTCCATCGTCGGAGACCGACAGCCGCACGTACCAGCCGGGGCCGAGCCGCGGGTCGCCCGCTGCGATCGAGAGCAGGCAGGTGCTGATCGTCAACGAGCCCCGGCCGCGGGTCGCGTCGCGGGCATTGCTCGCCAGGTTGAGAAGCATCTGCTCGATCCGTGCCCGGTCGACGCCGACGCTGGGTAGTTCGGCGCCGAGCCGGCACTCGACCGCGATTGGATCCCCGGCCATGCGCCTGATCATCGCCAGCGAGTCGAGCACCGCTGGGTTCAGGTCGGTTGGCTCCGTCTTCTGCGCCCTGGGTTTGACGGCGTCGATCAGCTCCCGGGTCAGGCGTGCCCCGCGCTCGGCTGCGCCGCGGATTTCGAGCGCCCGCTCGCAAACCTCGAACCCGTCGGTTGACCCCTCCTCGAGCTCACTCGCGCAGGCGAGGATCACCGAGAGCAGATTGTTGAAGTCATGCGCCGTCTGCGCCGTCAGCTGGCGGAGATCGTCTCGATCGAGCGTGGCGCCGACGGCCCGGTTGTCCTCGATCGTGATCTTGCCCTCCCCGGTGGGAGGCCTGAGCGCAGGCTCGGCGAACCGTCTGAACCGCGGCCCGTCGGCCGGTGCTGTCTGTCGCTGCTCGATCGGGTTCATCGCATCATGCCGGGCTGCCTCGGCGATCGCCGGGCCCGGTCTGCTGACAGATTCGCCGGGTCCGGGCGTCTCCCTGCGCCGCTGTACCGATCAGTTGATCAAGACGGAGAGGGTGGGATTCGAACCCACGAGGCGGTTTTCACCGCCCACACGATTTCCAGTCGTGCACCTTCAGCCACTCGGTCACCTCTCCGGGCCGGGCCGGGAGGTTACCGCTGCGTCAGGCCGGCTCCGCATCTGGGAGGCTGCGGGTCGCGATCGCCCCGCACCACAGCGCGAACAGGCCGACGGCGAAGAGGGCGCCGAGCCAGTGCAGGCCGACCACGACCGCGAGCAGGCTGGGAATTCCGGCGAGACCCGCGCCGAGCAGTGTGAGTCCAGTTGGCAGGCTGAGGACGCGGGCGGTGAACAAGGCGCAGAGTGCCCAGGCCGCAGGGCCACTGAGCCAGCCCCAGTTCTCGAAGAATGAGTGGGGGAGGGCGATCGCCAGGACGACCGAGATCAGCGCCACAGAGCCGGCCTGAAGCGCCGCCGAGCGCCATGTGATTCCTCGGTCCATTGCCTGATTATCGCGCCCGCTAGCCTCGGGGGACAGACCGGTGATCGAAACGAAGGGAACCCTGTGGAGAACGGTGAGCGCCTCTGGACCGTCTACCTGGCGGGCGAGATCCATTCCGACTGGCGCGAGCGAGTTGCGAACGGGATCGAGCAGGCCGAACTACCGGTCGTGCTTACGGGTCCGGCGACGGATCACAGGGCCAGCGATGACTGCGGAGCCAGGATCCTCGGCGCTGAATCGGAAGAGTTCTGGCACGACCACAAGGGAGCCGGCGTCAACGCGATCCGCACCCACACGCTCCTCGGCGAGGCCGACATCGTCGTCGTCCGCTTCGGCGAGCGGTACAAGCAGTGGAACGCGGCCTTCGACGCCGGCCAGGCGGCGGCGCTCGATACCCCGCTGATCACCCTGCATCCCCCCGAGCACGACCACGCCCTGAAGGAGATCGATCGTGCCGCCCTCGCAACCTGCCGCGAGCCCGAGCAGGTCGTGGCGATCCTCCGCTACGTGATCGAGGGCCGGCTCTGAGGGGATGCCCGCCCGCGCGACCCACACCGCCCCAGTACGGTGGCGGTCGCTAGCCTTCCACGCCCGCGCGGAAGCGCCTCCGGAGGGGTGGCAGAGCGGCTGAATGCGGCGGTCTCGAAAACCGTTTCACGTCTTTTCGGCGTGACGAGGGTTCGAATCCCTCCCCCTCCGTAGATAGGTCCGGAACCGCATGGGAAAGCGGTTGCTGCCATTCCGTTGGCATTCAGGAGTGCCAACGGACTGGCCCGCTCGGATCGCCCAGAACGGGCAGCTTCAGGCTCAGCCAAGGCGAAAGAAGACCCAGAAGCAGAGATGACCGACGACCTGGGCAACAAGAAGCCGCAAAGCTCTCGGTGAAGTTGAAGGGGTAGGGGCCCGCCTCTGTGCGCTACCGCGTCTGCATACAGACGACGATGCCGTCGCGTTGAGCCGCGACGTTGCCCTCGCAGTCGAACGGGTCTTCGGCATTGCCGAGGACCTCGCTCGCGGCGTCGGGGTCATCGCAGGGAATCACACGGGTCGGGGCAGAATCCTCGACGGTGGCGTCCGTGCAATCGCCCGGCTCCAGCGTCGAGTAGTCCAGCTGGTTCTCTGCCTCAGCCACGGGGTCGACCGTGGAGCCGACCTCGCCCAGGCAGTAGGCCTGATCGAGCTGGATTGAGAAGTCACAGGCGCCGAGATCGTCGGCCGTCGCCCCGACTGCGGTGATGGAGTACTCGGCCGAGCTCTCCTCACAGCCGACCTTCTGCAGGTCGGGCGTTGCCGAGGTCGGATCGGCCACGACGGCGCAGTCTCCAACAGCGAGCGAGTCGCCGCCGCCATCGCTGCTGCCGTCGCCGCTGCCGCATGCGGAGAGGAGCAGTATCGCCCCGAGCGCCGCGGCAAACGCCGATTTGATCTTCATCCGTGACTTCCTCCCACCCGCTTCTGAGGTGAACGACCAGGAGCCTATTGCCTCGGGCTGCACTCGGCTGGTCTGGGCAAAGGCCTCCCGGATCAGCGGGGTCGGGTTAGGTGGGGACGACGAAGCTCAGGCGCGATCGAGGAGGACCACAGGGATCTGCCGGTCTGTCTTGCTCTGGTAGTCGTCGTAGTCGGGCCAGACCTCGGTCATCAGCTTCCACAAGCGCTCGCGCTCGGGGCCTTCGGTGACCGAGGCGGTGACCGGAAAGCGGTCGCCCTTGACCTGGATCTCGATCCGCTCCGAGTTCTTGGTGAAGTTCTTGAACCAGGCGGGGTGGTCGCTGGCACCGCCCTTGGAGGCGATGATCACGTAGCGATCGCCATCGTTGCGGTAGATCAGCGGCGTCGTCCGCTCCTCGCCCGACTTGCGGCCGATCGTCGTCAGCAGCAGAATCGTCGCGCCGCGCCAGTGGTAGCCGTGCTCGCCGTCCGTTTCGCGATAGACGCGGACGTGCTCGGGGCCGAAGAGATCGTCATCTTCCTTGCTCATGGAGCCGAGTCTACCCAGCCACTTCGACCTGGCCGGCGGGGCGGGGCTTTGGAGCCCGGACCTGGGCTCCTGCCCTACCGCTTCAGCTTGATCTTCTGCTTGCCCGTGTCGGTCCCACCAGCGGGGCCACTCGCCTTCACCTTGACGATGAGCTTGTTGCGCTTGCGGGCCTTCTTGTCCTTCTTGAGCAGCTTGGTGATCTTCTTGACCGACTTGCTCTGGTTCTTGAACTCGAGCGTGACCGTCTTGGTCTTGCCTTCCTTGACCGAGACCGTCTCGGTCTGCAGCTTGTAGCTCTTGGTCTTTTTGCCTTCGCGCGGCAGCTGGGCCTTGCCGCTGATCTTCGCCTCGCAGGGAAGCTCGCCGCAGCCTGCCTTCAGCTTGAGCTTGTTCGGCTTCTGCTTTGAATTCGCCTGAAGCTTGAGCTTCGGGGCGGCCAAGACCTTGACCTTCTGGGTTGCCTCGGCGACATCGGAGCCGTTGCAGGAGGCGGTCTGGCCGGTGAAGACGAACTCGGTCGAGCAGCCTTCGTCGTCGGTCAGCTTTAGGGTTGCGGTGTAGGTGCCGGGGGACGTGTAGGCGTGGGTCTGGGCCGGTCCGTCCACGGCTCCCTGGCCGTCGCCGAAGTCCCAGGCGTAGGTGGCCACCTGGCCGTCGGGATCGGATGAGGCTGAGCCATCGAAGCTCACCAGCTCGCCGACCTCGGCTGTGAAGGTCTCGCCGTTGGCTGCGGTCGTTGCTGTGGTTCGCGAGGCCGTCAGCGCCGCTTGCGGGGGTTGGTTGGGGGTGATGGCGATGCCCTCGGGGCTTTGGCCCACGGGAATGTCCTCGTTGGGGTCGCTCGTGTTTGTGGCCGTGTCGATGATCGAGACGTCGTCGTCGCCAGCGTTGGCCACGTAGGCGCGCTGCCCATCGGGGGTAATCGCGACTGCGAATGCGAGGTCGCCGGTCGGAACGTCGTCCGCGAGGGCGGTGTTCGTCGTCGTGTCGATCACCGAGGCTTGTTTGACGCCAAACGGATTCGGACTGACCACGTAAGCGCGCTGCCCATCAGGTGTGAGTGCGATCCCGGCCGGGAAGCTGGCGACCGGGATGTCGTCCGCAAGGGTCGTGTTCGTCGCGGTGTCGATCACCGAGACGTCGTCGTCGCCGAGGTTGGATACGTAGGCGCGCTCTCCGTTGGGCGTGATCGCGATCGCCTCAGGTCCGTTGCCGACCGGGATGTCGTCGGGAAGCTTGGTATTCGTCGCGATGTCGATCACCGAGACGTCACCGTCGCCGTCGTTGGCTACGTAGGCGCGCTCCCCGTCAGGGGCAATGGCGATTGCCTTTGGGAGAGCACCAACCTCTATGTCGCTGGCGAGCTTGGTGTTCGTCGCGATGTCGATCACAGAGACATCGCTGTCGCCGACATTGACGACGTAGGCGCGGTCGCCGTCAGGGGTGATCGCGATCGCTCGCGGGGTGGCCCCGACTGAGATGCTGGTCCCGAGGCTCGTGTTGGTCGTGGTGTCGATCACCGAGACGTCGCCGCTGTTGGCGACGTAAGCGTTGCGGGCGTCTGCTGGGGATGCGGCCAGCGCCATCGAAGCGAGTGCTCCGAGCAGCGCCAGGGCCGCACGACGAGAACAGCGTCTGGGCAAGAGCCTGTGGCTCTTCCCGGCTGCCGCGCCTGCAACTCCTCGCATCTCGTTCTCTCCCGTTGGGGCCCTGTACGGACGGTGGCAGCAGGGTATCGCCTTCGCGTATCGCAGCCTCCTGCCGCGGGCAGCCGGGGCGATCTGCGAAACCTCTCCGGGACTGGCCCGCAGACTGGCACCCAGCCGCCTTCCAAACGCCAGAAACCGCATATTCAAGCGGAGTCGTCGACGACCGCCGCAGGTCTCGAAAACCGTTATACGTCTTTTCGGCGTATCGAGGGTTCGAATCCCTCCCCCTCCGTAGACAGGCCGGATTTCGCTTGTTGGTGCGGGAAGCGGGCATCGGTCAGGTCCGTTTCGAGGTTGCCGGTTGACCGCCTGAGACCGCTCAAAGCCGCCTGGGAAGGGGCGGGACTGGCACCCAACTGGCACTCATCGCCGCATCGCGGCCAGACGAACAGCTAATCCCCCTCAAGCCACCTCGTAGAGCTTCCAGGGCTCCTCGACCCCCTTGAGGTGGAACTCGCCCCGGTCGGTGAACCGAAGCTGGCTGCCGACCACGAGGTCACGAACGGTGCGCGAGACGAGGATCTCGCCTGGCCCTGCCTGGCCCATGATCCGAGCCGCCAGATGCACGGCCAGGCCGCTGATGTCGTCGCCGCCGACCTCGACCTCGCCGGTATGGACGCCGCTTCGGACCTCGAGCGCCTGCGCCTCGGCGGCGGCGATGATCTCCCCGGCGCATCTAACCGCCTGGGCGGGTCCGCTGAAGGTTGCGAGCACGCCATCTCCCAGCGTCTTGATGGTCTCGCCGCCGTGCTGCTGGACGGCTGAACTCGCTTGGGAGTGGTGTCGCTCCAATAGTTCGCTCCAAGCAGCATCACCGAGCTTCGAGGCGCGCTCGGTCGAGCCGACCAGGTCGGTGAAGAGCACGCTCGCAAGGACGCGGTTGGTGACCGGCGCGGGGGTGTTGCCGGTGACGAACTCCTCAACAAGGTCGCCGATCAACGCCAGGTCCTGCGCGTAGAAGAAGGAGCCTGCGCCGGGGATCTCGCTCCGCAGCTCACCGATCTGGTCGCCTTCGACGGCACTGAGGAGGCCGTGCTGGCGGCGGCCTGCGCGGTCGAAAAGCGCTCCGGGCACCCGCTCGCTCAGGCGATCGTCGCCCAAGCGCGCGAACGTGGCCTCGACCCAGCTCCGGCCAAGGACTTCCGTGCCCTGGTTGGTCACGGCGCCGCCGGGCGCGCCGCCGGGCGCGAGATCCGAGTCGGGAGCCCGACGCTGTTCAGCGGCATGGCCGCCGACCTCGGCGGGCATCTTGGCGCGATCGCCCGCCTCCAGGGTGACGGGAAGACCGTCGTTCTGGTCGGCGACGACTTGAAGCTGCTCGGCCTGCTGGCGCTGCGCGACGCGTCTCGTCCCGAGGCTCCGGCCGCGCTCGAGGCGCTTCGGCGCCTCGGCATCCGTCACATCGCCATGCTCACCGGCGACAACGAGCGCACTGCACGGGCGATTGCCGAAGAGTTCGGGGTCGACGAGGTTCTGGCGGAGCTCAGGCCCGAGGACAAGGTCCACCAGGTCAAGCTGCTGCGCGAGCGCCACGGGGCCGTGGCGATGGTCGGCGACGGCATCAACGACGCTCCGGCGCTCGCAACCGCGGACCTCGGGATCGCGATGGGCACCGGCGGCACCGACGCCGCGATCGAGGCCGCCGATGTGGCGCTGTTGGCCGACGATCTGACGAAGGTCGCCGCCGCCCTGCGGCTGGGCCGCCGGGCGGGGCGCATCTCGCGCCAGAACCTGTTCTTCAGCGTTCTGCTGCTAGCCGTCCTGATCCCCAGCGCGGTGATCGGCCTTCTGACCGTCGTGGCCGCGGTGCTCGTCCACGAGGTCTCGGAGCTCCTCGCGGTCGGCAACGGCGTGAGGGCGGCTCGCCGGCCCAGGGCCGGGCTCGCGCCCTCACGCGCGAGATAGCTTGGGGTCCCACTGCCGCCTTCTCTCTGTTGCGGCAGCGGATCACAAAACATGAACCTTCGCTTCCGCTCCCGGCGTATAGGGCAGCGAGCGACGCGCGTTTCGGGGTGTCAAGCGCTGCCCCAACGGATGAGTCGCGGATGCGATCCGCGTGTGATGCGCGGCTGCGGCAGGCGAGGCTAGTCCGCGATGGCAGGCGGCTGGTCTTGGGACGTGGTCGCGCTGAGCTGCGCCAAGAGGCCGCACAATTCGGCGAATCGCCGGGGACCCAGCTTCTGCGTCCACTCGGCCTCGACCTCAAGGACGATCTCGCGCATGGCCGCGCTCGCCGCGCGTCCGCGCGGCGTGAGACGTATGCGCTTGAAGCGCTGGTCCGCGCTGTCCTCTGCACGGGTGAGGTATCCGAGCTGCTCCATCTGCCCGAGGAGGTAGTTCAGCGCCTGCTTGGTCATGCGCGTGCGGGTCGCGAGATCCGACGGGCGCATGTTCTCGGGACCGGGGTATTGCAGGACGTTCAGGTGCGCGGCGATCAGGTCGCCGTAGCCACGCTGGTGCAGGCCGGCGAGCATCCTCTCGTGCACGGTTTCCCAGGGCATGCGCAGCAGCGCACCGATCAGCGGCGGGCCAAGGGCCGTCGATTCGTTCTCGAGAAGGGTCAAGTCACTTGACGAAGTAGTCTGAGATGTTGTAGGGTCGTCAAGCCACTTTACCCGACTGGGCGCAGCGCGCCAAGGAGACATGAAGCAAGGATCCACAGAGACCATCGCCGTCGGTGAAATCGGCGTCCGCTTCCTCGTCGAGGGCGGCGACTCCAACGACACCGTGAGCGTCTTTGAGTGCGATATCCCGGCAAGCGCCAAGATGCCGGCGCCGCACAGCCACGACGCGTTTGAGGAGACGATCTACGGACTCGAGGGCGTCTCGACCTGGACGATCGACGGTGAGACGACCGAGATCGGAGTCGGCGAGGCGGTATGCGTGCCGCGCGGCGCGATCCACGGGTTTGAGAACCGCGGCAGCGCCAACGCGACCTTCCTCGCGATCGCCACCCCCGGCGTCTTCGGGCCCGCCTACTTCCACGAGGTCGGCGAAGTTCTGGCCGCCTCCGCCGGTGGCCCGCCAGACCGCGCCGCCCTGGCTGAGGTGATGCGCCGCCACGGACTCACGCCGGCCGTGCCGGCGACGACCCAAGCCTGAGGCCGTGGTCGTGGAGACGACTGCTTTCGGCTGATAGGGGCAGCGCAGACGGCCCGCGAGCAACGCCGCGCGCTGTCGGAAAGGAGCGTAAGAGAGTGGACAAGGCGCACGAACGGCAGCTCGAAAGTCGTCCCGCTACTCCACCTAGCGGGAGTTGAACAGCCGGAGCGTTCGATGCAGGCTAGAGATAGCGGCTAGGGCGTCGGGGTTCAAATACCGTCTCATGATGGCCGTAGGAGAGCCTGGTCGCCCCCGAGGGGTCCGGACGCGAAGCGACTGGCCGAGGCATACGCGATCTTTTGGTCGACGCCGGCCCCGCCGAGGATCTCCTCGTTCCCGATGCCGCCATAGGACCTAGCCTTCGACGAGTCCGAGGATCGTCTCCGGATTGACGCCGTCGTGCTTCATTGCCTCCGCCGCCTCGTCGGTCCTCAGGACCTCCTGCCATGCCGCGATGCTGGGGGTTTCGACCAGCACCGCGACTCGATTCGAGCCCTCGGGGTCGTGGAAGGGGCGGACGGAGATCCCCCGTGGCCCGAACAGCTCTTTCCGCTTTGGTGAGCCGAGCCAATGTTGGACGTCGTCAACCTCGTGAATAACCACCAGCGTTTCCATCGTTCCCTCTCTCTTGCCCGACGCGAAGCCGTGCGGTCTCGATATCGGTTGGACACGGTCCGCCGTGCGCGTGGCCGCGGTCGATCCCAGCATATCCCCGACGGCTCTCCTGGAGAGATCGAGTGCTTCAGCGCCTGATCTTCGCGTTCGGATAGAAGGCGGCGAGCGCGAACCAGAACTGGTCATCGTGGCGTCGCGGTCGCAGCCTGCGGCCCGCGAGTGGCCCGGCGGCGGCGCGGCCGCTCACGTCCCACAGCGAGCCGGTCTCGTTGTCGCGAAACCGTCCTGGCCTGCGAGCCGTGGAAAAGGTGAGGCGCTCGCCCCCGAGCTTTGCGGAGAAGACGGCCGCGGCTCCGACCTTCGCCCCGTCGGCGATCCCCAGCCGGTCCAGCGCAGAGCGCACGGCGGGATCAAAGAAGACGACGATCGGCTCACCGGCGACAACGTCGTTGAGGGGTGCCTGACGGCGCAGACGCCGGAACGGGTAAACCACGGCGGAGCGGCCCTTGAGCGGCAGCGCCGCGACGCGCTCCAGCGGCAGCAATCCGGACGCGGGCTCCCCGCGGAACAGGTAGGGGCGGTCGCTGCCCTCGTAGCCGACGTACGGGGTTTCCCCATAGGGGCGAGGGCGATCGGTGGGACGGGCGAGGACTCGCGCGTCCGGATGGGCGCGACGCAGGACGCGCCACGGGAGGATCTGCGATCCGAGGAGCGAGAGCCGCTCACCGGTCAGTTCGCCGACCACCGCCTCGCCGGTGAGCTGCTGCCACCAGCTGAAGGTCTCGCGGTCGTACATCACCAGGTCGGAGTTGCGGATCACGCCGGTGGTCGCGAAGCTCAGCTTACGTCCGCCGACCTCGCGCCGGAAGGCAACGGTTGAATTGCAGAGCGGGCAATAGGTGAGCGCCACCGGCTCGCCCGCGATCTCGTCGTTGACGATCTCGTGCCAGACCATGATCTGCAGCGGATAGGCGTGGATCTCGTGCCGCAGCACGACCACCGCAACGGGCTCGGTGTCATCCAGGAACTGGTCCGCGCGCCTGACGGAGAGGAACTTCGGGTCGTCGATCGAGGGGATCCCGTTGCGCGGCGGCCCGGCGGGGACGAACTCGGCGAGCGCGACGTTTCGGCGCGCGAAGTCGGTGCGTCCGCGGAATCCCTGCTTCACAAAGCCGATCAGCTCATCATGCTCGAGTTGGAGCGGTCCTCTGAAGCCCTGCGCTCCGCCTGCCTGCTCGCTGACTCGATCATCGCCCTGGAGCAGTGCGCCCGCGGCGATCAGCGTCGCCCCCACCGCGACCAGCCCAAGGAGACGCGGCGGGCCCCGGCGCAGCATCAGTGCACGGCGCCAGCGCAGCCCGCGAGCTCTCCGGCACCCAGACTGGCGTGGAACGTCGGGGCCATGTGAAGTTCGACCCGCATAGGCCCGGTCGGGTTCGGCTCAGCCGAGCCGATTGGGGCCTCGGACGTCAGCTCCGAGGTGCCCGGCGTGGTTTCATCCTCCGGACAGCTCCGTCGTCCGCCCTGCGGCCACGCCATCCTTTCCGGCAAGCAACAGTCGACCGCGCTCGCCGCACAGCTGCGCAAGTGAGAATCCCGACGGCTCGAGGTCTGCCGGCC
>JAQBGG010000147.1:0-2997 GCA_032122625.1 Acidobacteriota bacterium | reverse complement strand
ACATCGCCGCCGGCCTCGACGCCGGCTTCGAGGACTCCAGCTGCGTCGCCTGCGGCGCCTGCGCCGACACCTGCCCGACCGGCGCGATTACCGAGATCGGCCTGCTGGTACAATCGAAGGCGGACTGAAGATGGCAACCGTGACGACGACCTGTGGCTACTGCGGGGTCGGCTGCCGCCTTGAGGCGCACGCCGACGGCGGCCGCATCGCCTCGATCTCCCCGGCCCTCGACGGTCCCGCCAACGAGGGGCACACCTGCCTCAAGGGCCGCTTCGCCCACGGCTTCACCCACTCGCCCGACCGGCTGCGCACGCCGCTCATCCGCGAGGACGGCGAGCTGCGCCCGGCGAGCTGGGAGCAGGCGCTGGAGCGGATCGTCGCCGAACTGGAGCGGATCAAGGGGGAGCACGGGCCCGACGCGATCGCCGGCCTCGCCTCCTCGCGCGGCACCAACGAGGACTGCTACGCGATGCAGCGCCTGGTGCGGGCCGCGGTCGGCACCAACAACATCGACAACTGCTCGCGCGTCTGCCACTCGCCCACCTCCTTCGGGCTGCGCAAATCCTTCGGCCTCTCCGGCGCCACCGGCTCCTTCACCGACATCGACCGCGCCGAGGTGGCGCTGTTGCTCGGCGTCAACCCGACTCAGGGACACCCCGTCGTCGGTGCCCGGATCAAGCAGGCCGCGCTGCACGGCTGCAAACTGATCACGATCGATCCGCGCCGGATCGAGCTTGCCGACTACGGCGCGATCCACCTCGCCCCGCGCGCCGGCACCAACGCCGCCGTCGTCCTCGGCCTCTGCCACGTCATCCGCCGCGACGGCTTGGTGGACGAGGAGTTCATCGCGGCGCGGACCGAAGGCTACGAGACGGTCGCGGAGCTGCTGGAGAGCTGCCCGCCCTCAGCGGTCGAGGAGATTACCGGCATCCCCGCCGCCGAGCTGGAAGCGGCGGCCCACCTCTACGGCGAGGCGGCCAGCGGCTGCCTGCTGTGGGGGCTCGGCGTCACCGAGCACAAGTACGGCTCCGAGGTCGTGCAGCTGCTCTGCAACCTGGCGATGATGACCGGCAAGGTCGGCAAGCCAGGCTCGGCGCTGCTGCCGCTGCGCGGCCAGAACAACGTCCAGGGCTCCTCCGACATGGGCGCCCTGCCCGACACGTACACCTCCTACCGCCCGGTCGAAGACGAGGAGGTCGCGGCCAGCTTCGAAGCCGAGTGGGGGGTGCCGCTCTCGCGCCGAAAGGGCCTGACGATCCCGCAGATGTTCGACGCGGCGATCGCCGGCGAGCTGAAGGCGATGTACATCTTCGGCGAGGACGTCGCCCAGACCGATCCCGACACCGCCCACGTCGCCGCCGCCCTGGAGAGCCTCGAGTTCCTCGTCTGCCAGGAGATCTTCGAGAACGAGACGACCAGGTTCGCCGACGTCGTCCTGCCCGCCTCCGCCTTCCTCGAAAAGGAAGGCACCTTCACCAACGCCGAGCGGCGCTTTCAGGTGGTCGAAGCGGCGGTCCCACCGCCCGGGGAGGCGCGCACCGACTTCGAGATCATCGGCGAGATCTCGCGCCGGCTCGGCCACGAGATGGGCTGGGAGTCCCCCTGGGAGGCGCTCGACGAGATCGCCCGGCTGACGCCCCAGTACGGCGGGGTCAGCCGCGAGCGGCTCGGTCGCCGCGGCCTGCAGTGGCCGGTGCGCGCCGACGGCACCGACTCGCCGACCCTCTATGACGCGTACTTCGACCGGCCCGGGGGCCGCGGGCACTTCGCCGCCCTGCCCTACAAGGCGCCCGGCGACGCCGCCGACGAGGAGTTCCAGCTGGTCCTCGTCACCGGCCGCGTCCTGCAGCACTACAACGCCGGCACGATGACCAGGCGCACCGCCAACGTCGACCTCGTCGACCGCGACTGGCTCGAGATCCATCCCGACGACGCCGCCCGGCTCTGGATCGGCGACGGCGACCGCGTCTCGGTGCGCAGCCGGGTCGGCCGGATCGAGATCGAGGCGCGGGTGAGCGAGCGGATCGAGCCCGGCCACGTCTTCACCACCTTCCACTTCCCGGAGACCCGCACCAACCTGCTGGTCGGGCAGTCGAGCGACGTCAACACCTCCTGTCCCGAGTACAAGGTGATCGCGGTCGACGTCCGGCCGCTCTCCGAGCAGCGCTCCTTCGAGCCGGCGCTCAGCCCGGCCGGCTGAGGGGCGGGGCGTGGCGGAGGTCGAGCGCCTCTACGTCGCGGTCCCGCGCGACGGCGAGCGCGACTTGGTCGCGATCGAGGAGCCGCTGGAGATCCGGGTCGACGGCGAGCCGCTGAGCGTGACGATGCGCACCCCGGGCGACGACGTGGAGCTGGCGCTGGGCTTCCTCTACGGCGAGGGGCTGATCGACGGCCCGCGCCGGGCCGGGCTGGCGGAGGACCTGGCCGGCAACGTGATCGAAGTCGAGGGGCCGCTGCTGCGCGACCCGGGGCGACGGCGCTTCTACACGTCCTCCTCCTGCGGCGTCTGCGGCAAGGGGGCGCTGGAGGAGGTGGCGGTGGCCAGCGAGCCGCCGCCGCCCGGCCCGCGCGTCGCCCGCTCGCTGCTCGCCGGCCTGCCCGAGCGGCTGGTCCAGCCGGGCTTCGAGCGGACCGGGGGGCTGCACGCCACCGGCCTCTTCGACTGCGGCGGCGAGCCGATCGCGGTGCGCGAGGACGTCGGCCGCCACAACGCGATGGACAAGGTGGTCGGCGGCGCCCTGCTGGCGGGCGGGCTGCCCCTGCACGACCGCCTGCTCTGCGTCAGCGGGCGGCTCTC
The DNA here is from genome assembly GCA_032122625.1 of Acidobacteriota bacterium. Taxonomy (GTDB): domain Bacteria; phylum Actinomycetota; class Thermoleophilia; order Solirubrobacterales; family 70-9; genus CAXMST01. Next base: position 200 of record JAQBGG010000147.1, on the reverse strand, counting down.
CTTCGAGCTGGTCCAGAAGGCCGCGGTGGCCGGCGCGCCGGTCCTGGTCGGGGTCGGCGCCCCGAGCTCGCTGGCGGTCGAGCTGGCGGCGGACCGCGGCATCACCCTGGCCGGCTTCACCCGCGGCGGGCGCACCAACGTCTACGCCGGCGCCGAGCGTGTGCTTGCCTAGCCCCCGGGCGGGGGCGGGGAGGAGCGCG
>JAQBGG010000146.1:0-7909 GCA_032122625.1 Acidobacteriota bacterium | reverse complement strand
GTCGGCGCGGGTTCGGGGGTCGCAGCTACCGCTCGCGCCTGCTCTCTGAGATCGCATTCGACGATAGCTTCGACGATTACCTCGGGTTTCTCGCGCCGCGGCTCGAGCAGGCGCACCGGCTACTGGATCGAAAGGGCACGCTCTATGTCCATCTCGACTATCGCGAAGCCCATTACGTGAAGCTGCTCCTCGATGACGTCTTCGGTCGCGAGCGCTTTCTCAACGAGCTGATCTGGGCCTATGACTACGGGGCCAAGACTAAGCGGCGCTGGCCCGCCAAGCACGACACGATTCTGGTCTACGTCAAGGACGCCGACAGCTACTACTTCAACTCCGAGGAGGTCGACCGCGAGCCCTACATGGCCCCAGGTCTCGTCGGCCCCGAGAAGGCTGCGCGGGGCAAGCTGCCCACCTCGGTCTGGTGGCACACGATCGTGCCCACCAACGGCTCCGAAAAGACGGGCTATCCAACCCAGAAGCCTGAGGGGATCCTGCGGCGGATCGTCCAGGCCTCGACGGCGCCGGGCGACCGCTGTCTGGATTTCTTCGCCGGCAGCGGCACCCTCGGCGCGGTGGCCGAGGAGCTTGGTCGCTCCTACCTACTGATCGACTCCAATCCGGAGGCGGTCGACGTGATGCGCCGCCGCCTCAACTCAGCCTAGGGCGGGACGGCGCAGGAGCTGGGGGAGCAGAGCCGGGTTATCCTCGGCCCGCATGTTCGGCACCTACGCCGCTGCCCTGTTGGTGATCGGCGCCTCGCTGCCGATCGGCACCGCCGTGCTCGCGCTCGCCGGGCGCCGCGAGTTCTCGTGGATCGCGCCCGGGCTCGGTCTCGCCCTGATCCTGGTGCTGAGTTGGTGGACGGTGCGGCTGCCCGGTGAGGGCATCACGGCGCTGGTGGCGATCGTCGTCGTTGCTATCGGTTCCGCGCTCTACGCGGTGCCGCGCCTGGGGCCGTCGCGGGCCGAGCTCGCCGCCGCGCTACCGGCCGCCGGCTTGACGTTCGTGGCGGTCTCTTTGCCGTTCGCGGTCGAGGGCCACTTCGGGATCCTCGGAACAGGCTTCAACGTCGACATGTCCCAGCACCTGTTCGTCGCCGATTGGATGCAGACCCCGCTGGGGCCGGCGCCGTCGCTTATCCAACAGGGCTATCCGGTCGGGCCGCACGCGTTGACCGTGGCGACTGCCGAGCTTGGCGACGGCAACATCGCCCGCGCCTTCAGCGGCGTGACGATCGCGGTCCCCGTGATCGCGGCGCTGGCCGCGCTCGCGGGCTTGCAGCGCCTGCCCCGGGGACGTGCAACCGTGGCCGCCGCACTGGTTGCGCTGCCCTACCTCGTCGCCTCCTACGTTGCCCAGGGGGCGTTCAAAGAGGTGCTCGAGGCGGCCTTCCTGCTCACCTTCGCTATTTGGCTGCAGCAACTGCGCAGGGAGGAGACGGTGCATCGGGGCTTTGGGCTGCCTGCCGCGGTGCTGACGGCCGGCGCGCTCTACGCCTACAGCGGCCCCGGCCTGGCGTGGCTGGTAGGCACCGTCTGCCTCTGGGGACTGTTCGAGTTGGTTCGGGACCGGGCTACGGCGACCGCCGCCGCCCGCGCGGCCCTGCCGGGGCTCGCCGTCGCGGCCGTCGCCCTGGCTGTGCTCGTCGGACCCGAGGCGCGCCGGATCGCCGACTTCGGGGGCAGCGCCGGCAACGTCGCCAACGCGCCAAGCAGCGAGGCGGGGATCGGGCATCAGCGCACGTTGTTGCTGCACGCTCAGGTCGGCGGTAGCGACGCGGGGAAACCTGAGCCGGGACTCGATCTCTTCGACAATGACCTCGGGAACCTGTTCGGGGAGGTGCCGCCGCTGGAGGTTTTCGGGGTCTGGCCGAGCGGCGACTTCCGGGTCGAGCCGGGCGACGGGGCGATTCCCGCCGCGGCCTTCTACCTCGGCGCTCTGATCGGTGCTGCAGCTCTCGCCGTCGGCGTCCTCGCCGCGGCCCGAAGACACGAGTCGGCGCTCCTGGCAGCCCTCGCCGCGGCGGTGGTCATCTGGCTTGCCGCGTGGGCGCTGAGCACGCCCTATACAACTGCCAAGGCGCTTCAGATGGTCGCGCCGATACTGACGCTGGTCGCCGTTCGGGGTCTCTTTGACCCAGAGCGTTCGCCCGGGTGGACGGAGCTGCGGGAAGGCGGCCCTCGAGCCCTCGCGGCGAGCGCCCTCGCGCTCGCCTTCGCCGCAGCAGCCGCGGGCTCGGCGGCCCTGGCTCTCGCAAACGCCCCGGTCGGACCCGAGCGCTACACCGCCGGCTTCGGCAAGCTTCGTGAGCAGCTAAGAGAGCAGCCGGTGCTGCTGCTGGGGCCGTCCGGGCAGATCGCCGACCGCCACGGCGATCAGTTCTACGGCTGGGAGCTGCGCGGATCGCGTCCGATCTGCGTCGAGCCGTTCCCCGATGACGCCGGCGGATTCGGGATGCCCGCCCCCGAAGGGATCCGTTTCGTGATCACGCTTGGCGGCAAGAGCGAGGCGCCGTTCACCGACCTCACCGAGGTCTCGCGCCGGAGGAGGGTTGCGCTCTGGGAGGCTCAGAGCTTCGACCCCGATGCCGTCGATTCGATCGAGGTCAGCCCCGACGTCCCGACCCGCTGCGAGCTCGGCCTGAGCTGACGCCGGGCGACGGCGCCCGGTTCACGATCAGCCACCTGGCGGACACTCGCGGCCGGCGCGAATAGCATTGATCCCTTGAGTGGGATCACCGTAAGGCTGCCTGACGGCAGCGCTCTGGACCTCGAGGCCGGCGCGACCGGCGCCGATGCGGCTGCCGCGATCGGACCCGGACTCGCGAAGGCGGCACTCGCCGTCAAGGCCAACGACGAGATACTCGACCTCTCGGCCGGCCTGCCGGACGGAGCGGCTCTGGAGATCGTCACCGAGCGCAGTCCCGAGGCCCTGGATCTGATCCGCCATGACGCGGCCCACGTCATGGCGACCGCCGTCTGCGAGCTCTGGCCCGGGACGAAGGTCTCGATTGGCCCCCCGATCGAAGGCGGCTTCTATTACGACTTCGCGTTCCCTGACGGGGTGACGATCAGCGAGGCCGACTTCGAGGCGATCGAGGCGAAGATGCGTGATCACATCGCCGCCGACGAGGAGTTCGAGCGCACAGAGATCACCGTCGCCGAGGCACTCGAGCGGTTCCAGCGCGAGGCCCAGCCGTTCAAGGTCGAGCTGATCGAAGACCTCGCCCGTGACGAGGAGGTCGCGGACGTGTCGCTGTACCGGAACGGGCCCTTCACGGATCTCTGCCGCGGCCCCCACGCACCCTCCACCGGCCGGATCAAGGCGATCAAGCTGAACTCAGTTGCCGGCGCTTACTGGCGCGGCGACGAAACCCGCGAGATGTTGACCCGGATCTACGGCACCGCCTTCTTCTCGAAGAAGGACCTGGAGGCGCATCTGGAGCGGCTCGAGGCAGCGCGGGCGAATGACCATCGCAAGCTCGGCCCCGAGCTTGGGCTCTTCCGGCTCCGGGAGGAAGCGCCCGGAATGCCGTTCTGGCTCCCGAACGGGACGACGCTCTTGAAGCTGATCCGGGCGGAGGTGGACGCCCAGCTGCAGAAGCGCGGCTACCTGGAGATCCGCACGCCGGAGATCCTCGACGAGGAACTGTGGCACCGCTCCGGCCACTACGAGAACTACCGCGAGAACATGTTCTTCGCCGAGCCGGCGGAGCGGGACCGCAAGACCGAGCGGCGCTTTGCGGTCAAGCCGATGAACTGCCCGGGAGCCTGTCTGGTCTTCGACTCCGAGCGCCATTCCTATCGGGAACTGCCGCTGCGACTGGCCGAGTACGGCCATGTGAGCCGTTTCGAGCGCGAGGGTGTCCTGCACGGCCTGCTCCGCGTTCGCTCATTCACGCAGGACGACGCTCACGTCTACTGCACGCTCGATCAGGTCACCGACGAGGTGGTCGACATCTGCGAGGCGATCGACGAGCTCTACATGCGTTTCGGCTTCGAACAGGTCAGGGTCGAGCTCTCGACCCGGCCGCAGAAGGGAATCGGGACCGACGAGCAATGGCAACGGGCCGAGTCGGCGCTGGCGGAGGCGCTCGATCGCCAGGGGCGGGAGTATCAGCTCAATCCGGGCGACGGCGCCTTCTACGGGCCGAAGATCGACTTCCACATCACCGACGCGCTGGGACGGAGCTGGCAGCTGGGCACTTGCCAGCTTGACTTCTTCATGCCCGAGCGCTTCGACCTCTCCTACCAAGGGGCAGACAACGCTGAGCACCGCCCGGTGATGATCCACCGCGCGCTGCTCGGATCGATGGAGCGGTTCGTCGGGATCCTGATCGAGCACTACGGTGGCCGCTTCCCCGACTGGCTGGCGCCGGTGCAGGTCGCGATCCTGCCGGTCGCTGATCGCCACGCTGCGGCCGCCGCCGCGCTTGCCTCCGAGCTTCTTGCGCTCGGCGTGCGGGTTCAGGTCGACGAGCGCTCGGAGTCGGTGGGCAAGAAGATCCGCGACGCGGAGCTCTCGAAGGCCCCCTACATGGTCGTCTTCGGTGACAAGGAGGCGGAATCGGGAGAGCTTTCGGTGCGCTCGCACGAACAGGGCGAGCTCGGGCAGATGCGCGCGGCCGCGCTTGCCGAGCGGCTCACGGTCTGATCCTGGACGGTCGGGCTGGGGGCGACCCCGCTGTGGGGTGGCTGGATCGGCCGCTGTGCGTATACTGCGGCGCAATGCAAGGGAACGACACTCTGCAGCGCCGCCGCGCGCCCGCTGTACGCCTTTCCCGCTTCCGATTCCCGCTTCCGATTCCCCCGCAGGTAGCTTGAAGCTCCGCGCAGTCCCGAACTAGTGCCGGTTCCCCGCCGCTTCGACAGGCGTCCGCCGGACCGAGACCCGACCCGGATCAACGAGCGCATCCGCGTCTCGGAGGTGCGGTTGATCAATGCCGAGGGTGAGCAGGTCGTGATCGTCGCCACCGACAAAGCCCGCGAGATCGCCCGCGAGGCCGACCTCGACCTCGTCGAGGTGGCCCCGGAGTCGCGGCCTCCGGTCTGCAAGGTCCTCGATTACTCGAAGTACAAGTACGAGCTCGAGCAGAAGGCCAAGCAGGCCCGGAAGCATCAGCAGCAGGTCAACGTGCGTGAGATCAAGCTGCGGCCGAAGATCGCCGACCACGACTACGAGACGAAGAAGGGCCATGTCGCCCGCTTCCTCAACAAGAAGGACAAGGTCAAGGTGACGATCATGTTTCGAGGCCGCGAGCAGGCGCACCCCGAGCGCGGCAAGGCGCTGCTCGATCGGCTCTTCGAGGATCTCTCCGAGATCGCCGTGATGGAGCAGGGAGCGCAGCGCGAGGGCCGCAACATGCACATGGTGCTCGCTCCCTCCAGAGAAGCCGGCAAAGACTGAGCGGGGCGCGGCCGGGGAGGTGCGTGCCGGTGTGCTTCAATGTTGCCGATGCCGAAGATGAAGTCCCATTCGGGCGCCAAGAAACGCTTCAAGAAGACCGCCACGGGCAAGCTCCGGGGCCACCGCGCATTCTCGAGTCACATCCTCGAGAAGAAGTCGCCGAAGCGCAAGCGGCAAATGGGCCGGCCCTCGGTGATCTCTGATCAGGATGCTCCCCGCGTCAGGCAGTTGCTTGCCGGCGGCAAGGGCGGACGGAAGGCCTAGCAATGGCACGGGCAACCAACGCCGTCGCTCGCAAGCGGCGGCGCAAGAAGACGCTGAGTCAGGCCAAGGGCTACTACGGCCGCAAGCACTCCTCGTACCGCTTCGCCAATGAGCAGCTGCTGCGCTCGGGCTACTACGCCTATCGTGACCGGCGCACCCGCAAGCGCGAGTTCCGCCGCCTGTGGATCACGCGGATCAACGCCGCCGCACGGCAGAGCGGGATGAGCTACTCCGAGTTCATGCATGGCCTGACCAAGGCCGGGATCGAGGTCAATCGTAAGATGCTGGCCGACATCGCCGTGCGCGACCCTGAGGCGTTCCGCCGATTTACCGAACTGGCCCGGGAGGCCGCGGCGTAGCCGCGGACGCATACTCAGACTCCCGGGCGGACCGCGAAGCGGCCGCCCTTTTTTGTTTCTCAGAGCCCGACCCCAGCCTTCAACCCCGGACCCGGATGACGCAAGAGCCGATCAACAGCCCCCAGAACGAGAAGCTGAAGCTGGTCCGCCGGCTCGCTGAGCTGCGGGGCCGAGCCGCCGAGGGCCTGTTCGTCAGCGAGGGTGAGGACCTACTCGGCGCCGGGCTCGATGCCGGCTGGGAGCCACGGCTCGTGCTCGTGGCAGCGGGCTCGGGGATCGACGGAGTTGCGGTCCAACCGCAGCTGATCGAGCGCTTCTCCGCACTCGGCTCAGGGACGCGGGCGATCGCTCTCTGGCCGCTGCCGGATGCGGCGGCGATCGGGCCCGATCCCGCGGCCGGCTGCATCTACCTGCACGGTGTTGCCGACCCCGGCAACGTCGGCGCGATCATCCGCTCGGCGACAGCATTGACGGGCTCGCGGGTGGTCCTGGGCTCCGGCTGCGCCGACCCCTTCTCGCCGAAAGCGACCCGGGCCAGCATGGGGGCGCTGTTCGCGAATCCGCCGCGGCCCGGTGACGTCGGCTCGACCCCCGGCCCGCGGCTTGCGCTCTCCGCCCATGGCGGCTCGCCGCTCGCCGAGGCGATCGCCGAGATCGCCCCGAAGACGATCTGCCTCGGCGCCGAACGCGAGGGCCTCGACGAGGGCGTTCTCGGCGCCTGCGAAGCCGAGGCGACGATCGCCCTTCGGTCGCAAGCCGAGTCGCTCAACGTCGCTGCTGCCGCAGCGATCGTGCTGCACCGGATATGTTCGTCGGCCGTCCACCCGCACCCTCAGACTGCGGCAGACAAGCGGGACCTCAGCTGATGGTCGAGCGCATCGAACAGATCCAGCAGGAAGCCGAGGCGGCGATCGCCGCCGCCGGCTCCGTGGCGGAGCTCGAGGAGATCCGCGTCCGTCACCTCGGCCGCAAGGCTGAGCTGACCACGATCCTGCGGGGGATCGGGCAGCTCGACGCGGCCGAGCGCGGGGCGGTCGGGAAGAGCGGCAACGTCGCCCGCACAGCGATCGAGCAGGCGCTGGCCACACGCATGGAGACGATCGGGCTCGAGGAGCTCGACCAGCGTCTCGTCGCCGATGCGATCGACATCACCCTGCCCGGCACGCCGCCCGTCCAGCCGGGGCACCTGCATCTGCTGACGAGGACTCGCCGCGAGGTCGAGGACATCTTCGTCGGCCTCGGATATCACGTGATGGAAGGCCCCGAGATCGAGCACGACTACTACAACTTCACCGCGCTCAATCACCCGCCGGGCCATCCCGCGCGGATGCTCCAGGACACCTTCTACATCGACCCGGCCAGCCTCGCCGAGGGCGTTGGCCTCTACGGCAGCGACGGGAAGCCTCTGACCGTGCCGCCGGGCCCCCGCGACGTGCTGCTACGAACACATACCTCGCCGATGCAGGTGCGCGGCATGGAGGCGATCGAGCCGCCGATCTTCATCATCGTCCCGGGCACGGTCTACAGGCGCGACTCCGACGCCACCCACACTCCGATGTTCAACCAGGTGGAGGGACTGGCGGTGGGTGCCGAGATCACGCTCGCCGACCTGCACGGAACGCTGCTCACGTTTGCCCGGGCGATCTTCGGACCGGATCGCGATGTCCGTATCCGGCCGCATTTCTTCCCTTTCACCGAGCCCAGCGTCGAGGTCGATGTCTCCTGCTTCCGCTGCTCGGGGACCGGCTCGCTGCCGGAGGAGGCCGGCGGCGGCCGCTGCAATCTCTGCAAGGGGATCGGCTGGCTGGAGATTCTGGGAGCCGGCATGGTCGACCCGAACGTTTTCGGCTTCGTCGCCGACGGCGGCTACGACCCGGATG
>JAQBGG010000145.1:0-4347 GCA_032122625.1 Acidobacteriota bacterium | reverse complement strand
GACTGTGAGCGAGGTCGCCGAGCGCCTCGGGCCCTCGGTCGCAAACCTCCGGGTCGAGCGGCGAACCCGGCGCGGGCGGCGCGGCGCCGGCGGCGGCAGCGCCTTCGCGATCACGGCCGACGGCTACATGCTGACCTCGGCCCACGTCGTTGCAGCGGGTTCCGGCGTGATCGCGAGCTTTGCCGACGGCCGTGAGGCCCGCGCCGACGTGGTCGGCACCGATGCGCTTTCCGACCTCGCCGTCGTCCGGGCGGCGATCGACGCCGCCGAGCCCGCCGCTCTCGGCGAGGCAGGGCGGCTGCGAGTGGGGCAGCTCGTCGTCGCGATCGGCAGCCCGCTCGGGCTGTCGGGCTCGGTCACCGCCGGTGTGGTGTCGGCGCTGGGCCGCTCGCTGCCGGCCGGGCAGGGATCCCCGGGGCGCTTGATCGAGAACGTGATCCAAACCGACGCGGCGCTCAACCCCGGCAACTCGGGAGGGGCGCTCGCCGACGGGCTCGGCCGCGTGGTCGGGGTCAACACCGCCGTCGCCGGCATCGGCCTCGGGCTGGCGGTGCCGATCGACGCCGGTACCCGGCGAATCATCGGCTCGCTGATGCGCGAGGGTCGTGTCCGGCGGGCCTACCTGGGGATCGCCGGCGGCTCGGGCCCGCTGCCGCCCAAGATCGCCGCCGAGCTCGACCGCGAGGTCGCCTGCTCGGTGATCGAGGTAATCGAGGGCAGCCCTGCCGACCGCGCCGGCTTCACGTCGGGCGATCTGATCGTCGAGCTGGACGGCGAGCCCGTGCGTGCCGCCGGTGACCTCCAGCGGCTGATGGTCGCCGAGCGGATCGGCAGGGAGCTGGCCGTCGAGTTGGTCCGTGCGGGGACGATCCGGACCGTGGCCGTCACTCCGGTCGAGCTCTCGAGCTGAGGGGCAGGTCGAGCCCGCAGTGCCCACCAAGCAATCGCGGTGAGTGCAGGCCTTCCAGCGAGTGGCATATGATACGAGTGACCGAAGGCCGAACGGATAGTTAGCGGAGGAGATCAGATGGGAAACGTCGACACTGCACGTGCCGCCTACGAGGCATTCTCGAGCGGCGACATGGGAGCCCTGGCGGGCCAGTTTGCCGAGGGCGCGGAATGGCAGACATCGGACGAGCTGCCCAACGGGGGCACCACCAGAGGGCGCGACGCGATCCTGGAGAACTTCGGGCGCATCCCGCAGTACTGGTCTGAGTTCTCGGTCACTCCCGAGGATTTCATCGACGGCGGTGACAAGGTCGTCGTGCAAGGCACGCAGCGCGCGACTGCCGCCGCCGGCGGCGGCCAGTTCGAGAGCGGCTTCCTGCACCTGATGGAGTTCGACGCAGACGGCAAGGTCGTCCGTGGCGAGTTCATCACCGACAGCGCCAAGGCGCTGAAGGCTCTCGGTTAGGTAGCGGCAACAGCCGAGCGAGCGCCGAGTTCGGCGGCCGGGTTGCGCCACCGCGGGTAAGCTGACCTGAGTGGCACCGACGGGGCACTTGGAGATCGCCGACTCGGCGATCGAGTTGATCGGCGAGACGCCGATGGTGCGTCTCTCGCGGCTCGACCCGGACCTCCGCACACCGCTGGTCGCCAAGGTCGAGTTCACAAACCCCGGCGCCTCGGTCAAGGACCGGCCCGCGCTGGCGATGATCGAGGCGGCCGAAGGGGATGGATCCCTGCGCCCCGGAGGCACGATCATCGAGCCCACCTCGGGCAACACCGGACTCGGCCTGGCGATGATCGCCGCATTGCGCGGCTACAAGGTGATCGCGGTTATGCCCGACAAGATGAGCCGCGAAAAGATCGACACCCTGCGCGCCTACGGCGCCGAGGTCGTCGTCTGCCCTACGGACGTGCCTCCGGACTCACCCCGCTCCTACTATCGGATGGCCGATCGCCTGACCGAGGAGATCGATCGCGCCTTCCAGCCGAACCAGTACTCCAACCCAGCCAACCCCGAGTCCCACTACCGCTCGACCGGGCCAGAGATCTGGCGGCAGACCGACGGTCGGATCACCCACTTCGTGGTCGGCGTCGGCACCGGCGGCACGATCAGCGGCGTCGGTCGTTACCTGAAGGAGCAGAGCGAGACGGTCGAGATCGTCGGCGCCGACCCCGAGGGCTCGATCTACTCCGGCGGGGAGGTGCATCCCTACGGGGTCGAGGGGATCGGCGAGGACTTCTGGCCGGAGGCCCTCGACCGCGAAGTGGTCGACCGCTACATCACCGTCTCCGACCGTGACTCGTTTCTGATGGCACGCCGTCTGGTCGCCAGGGAAGGCCTCTTCGGCGGCGGCTCGACCGGCACCGCTCTCTGTGCCGCGATGCGGGTCGCCCGCGGGCTCGACGACCCCGAGGCGCTGGTGGTCACGCTGATCCCCGACGGCGGGCGGCCCTACATCTCGAAGGTTTTCAACGACCCCTGGATGCGCGAGCACGGCTATATGGGCGAGGACGGCGGAGGGCAGACGGTCCGCGAGGTGTTGCTCGAGCGCAAGGGCGAGGCGCCGCTGCTTACGGTGGGCAGCCACGATCGGGTTGGACGGGCGCTGGAGCTGATGCGCGAGCATGGAATCTCCCAGGTCCCGGTCGTCTCCTCCGAGAATGAGCGGGCCTTCGTCGGTGCGGTCAGCGAGCGGGGCCTGCTGATGGCGTCGGCCGACCATCCCGGGATCCTCGGCGAGGCGATCACCGAGATCCTCGAGCCGCCGCTGCCCGAACTGGCCGCCGACGATCCCGCCGGGGAGGCGATCCGTCTCCTGGGTGGAGCCGGCGCCGCGCTGATCGTCGTTGACGCCGGGACGCCGCTGGGGATCCTCACTGCGGTAGACCTGGTCGAGGCGCTGAACCGATGAGTTGGCTGGCGCCGCCCCCGCCCAGCGGCTACCGGCGGGGCCGATGAGCGATCGCGACCAGCGGATGCAGACGCGCGTGGTGCACGCCGGGCTCGAGCCCGATCCGACTTACGGCTCGGTGATCCCGCCGATCCACCAGACCTCCACCTACGCGCAGCCGGCACCGGGGGAGTTCGTCGGCGAGTACGACTACTCGCGCTCGGCCAATCCGACCCGGACGGCGCTCGAGGTCGCCCTGGGAGAGCTCGAGGGCGGCCAGGGCTCGGTCTTCTCGAGCGGGATGGCCGCGACCCACGCCCTGCTCAGCGCCGCCTGCAACGCCGGCGACCACGTGATTCTCCCGCTCGACCTCTACGGCGGCACCTACCGGCTGGTGGACAAGGTGATGAGCAGGTTCGGAATCGAGTACGACCTGGTTGACCAGACCGACGTCGAGGCTGTGCGGGCAGCGATGCGGCCCAACACCCGCGTGATCTGGGTCGAGACGCCGACCAATCCGCTCCTCAACGTCGTCGACATCGCGGCGATCACCGAGATCGCCGGCGAGGCCCTGGTCGCCGTTGACAACACCTTTGCGACGCCGGTGGTCCAGCGCCCGCTGGAGCTGGGCGCGGGGGCGGTGGTTCACTCGACGACCAAGTACCTCGGCGGGCACTCCGACGTCGTCGGGGGCGCCGTGGTCGTTGCCGATCCCAAGCTCCACGAGGGGGTGCGGTTCGTGCAGAACTCGGTCGGCGCCGTGCCGGGCCCGTTCGATTGCTTCCTCGTGCACCGCGGGATTCGCACCCTTGCTCTGCGGGTCGCGGCCCACAGCGCCAACGGTGAGGCGCTGAGCTCCCATCTGCGCGAGCAGCCCGGCGTCAGCGAGGTGCGCTGGCCGGGCTTCGGCGGAATGGTCTCCTTCCGGCACCCGGATGCGGTCGGAATCGCGTCCAGGACCAAGATCTTCATCCTCGCTGAGTCACTGGGAGGGGTCGAGTCGCTGATCGAGGTCCCCCAGGCGATGACCCACCAGTCGGTCGAGGATTCCGCCGCGGCGGTCCCTGCGGATCTGGTCCGCCTCTCGTGCGGGATCGAGGCCGCCGAGGACCTGATCGCGGATCTCGATCGGGCGCTCGCCGGCTAACGCCTCCGGTGTGAGAGCCCGCTCGTTCCGAAGCCCGTCGAGTCGAGGGGCGGAACCAACGCGATAGCCTCATTCGCATGGATGCGAGTTCCGAGGCGGTAACTGGTGAGAACCGACGCGAGCTGGCGCTGGAACGACTCAAGAAGAAGCGTGACTTCAAGGCCCACCTGGTCATGTACATCTCCGTCAACGTGCTGTTGATCGTGATCTGGGCGGTCAGCGGCACCGACACGTTCTTCTGGCCGATCTTCGTGCTCGTCGGCTGGGGCATCGGCCTCGTCGCCAATGCCTGGGACGTCTACGGGCGCAAGCCGATCAGCGAGGACGAGGTCCAGCAGGAGATGGATCGCCTGGGCTGAG
>JAQBGG010000144.1:0-4975 GCA_032122625.1 Acidobacteriota bacterium | reverse complement strand
CTTCGCATCTGGATGCTCCGCCCGGGTGCGGTTGAAGAAGCGAACCATCTCATCAACCGGGAAGAGGTCATCGGTGAAGCCGTTGGCGAGCAGCAGCGGCGCCGGGGGGACGCTGTCGTCGATGTAGTAGGCGGAGTGGTTGCCGGTGATCTCCTCGAGGATCTGTTGCGCGGTCGGATCGCCGTCATAGGGCTCACCCGCCTCGAGCCGGTTGCGCCAGCCGGTCAGGTCGGCGCTCGGATCGCCGCCCTCGGGAACGTAGAACGCGGGCGCCCCGAGCCCGGAGAAGTAGAGACCGCTGACCAGCGACTGCTTCTCAACGCCGAATCGGCCCGTATAGGGGTTATCGACGACGTAGTCGAGCGTGCTGCCGTTGGGGGTCAGCGAGTAGGCGAGGTCGCTCCAGGTGATGAACGGGGTCGCCGCCGCCAGCTCCATCGGCTTGCCGCCCGGGCTCTCCCACGGCACCAGACTGCCGTCCGGCAGGACCTTGCGGTTGCGCAGCGCGGCGAGCGCCAAGGAAAGGGCGCCGCCGTAGGAGCCACCGGTGGCGCCGATCGCTTGAGGGTCGATCAGACCCTCGTCGGCCAGCACGCCGGCGAACTCCTGCGCGTCGCGGACCTCGTAGCGGCTGTCGATCAGCCGCATGTATCCCTCGGCGCAACCGGTGGGATCGGCTGCCTTCGAAGCGGCCGAGCCGCAGGACTCGCGAAAGCCGCGGTCGGTCATCGAAAAGACCGCGTAGCCCTTGTCGAGCCAGCGCTGCATCGATCCAAGACCAGCCTTGCCGCCGCCGTAGCCGTGGAAGATCATGATCAGCGGGTAGTTGCCGTCGGGCCCGGTAGCGGGGACCGGCGGGAAGGCCGCGTTGACGTCGATCGGGACGCCATCGAACGTCTCGACCGTGCTGCGGGGGGAGTCGGAGCCGCAGAAGCGGGAGCCGTCCGGCTGCGGGTCGCAGGCGACGGTGCCGCCGAAGACGTCGGGAATTGCGGCTTCAGAAGAGGAAGCCGTAGCCAGCAGTACTCCGGCGACCAGCGCGCTCGCCGCGACCAGACGAACGAACGACGCGAAGCGAATCGATCCGAGCCCGCACCCAGCAGTTGACACGTGTGCTCCTCCTCCCAATCAGCGAACCCCGGCGCCCTCAAACCCCCGTTTGCGCCACCACCATCCGCAATCTTGCCAGTCCGGCGCGTCGGGCGCCCCGCCACCCGCCGCCGCGCCCGCTCCGGCACTCTGCAATCTTGCCGGGCTGATGGCCGCGATCGAGCTTGCAGATGTCCACAAGAGCTTCGGCCCGATCCACGCGGTCAACGGGCTCGACCTCGACGTGCCGACCGGGATCTGCCTCGGATTGCTGGGCCCGAATGGGGCCGGCAAGTCGACGACGATGCGCCTGCTGACCGCCCAGGCGATCGCTGATCGCGGCTCGCTGCGGGTGCTCGGCCACGTCCTTCCGGCCGAGTCGAAGGAGGCCCGCGCACGAATGGGCGTCGTCCCCCAGCTCGACAACCTCGATGTCGACGTCACAGTCGAGGACAACCTCAAGGTTTTTGCCCGCCTGTACCGGGTCGGTGACCTGGCGGCGGCGGTCGACAATGCGCTCGCGATGGCCCGCCTCACCGACCGTCGCCGCGACGCCGTCGACGAGCTCTCGGGTGGGATGCGGCGGCGGCTGTTGATCGCCCGCGGTCTCGTCCACGACCCCGAGCTGGTTCTGCTCGACGAGCCGACGGTGGGCCTCGACCCCCAGATCCGGGCCGAGGTCTGGTCGCTGATCGACCGGCTGCGGACGGCCGGCAAGACGATCTTGATGTCGACCCACTACATCGAGGAGGCCGAACGGCTCGCCGACGAGGTGGCCCTGATGGCCGAGGGCACCGTGGTCGCCCGCGGTCGCCCGGCCGAGCTCGTCGCCAAGCACGCCGGCGCCGAGACCGCCGAGCTCTACGGTCCGCCCGAGCGCCTCGCTGAGGTACGGCGTCGAGCCGAGGCGGGCGGGATGACGGTCCGCCCGGCGGGACCGTCGATCGCGATCATCGGCTCCGAGCGGGCTGCCAACGGCGAGATCCCCGACGACGCCGTGCGCAGGCCCGCCTCACTGGAGGACGTCTTCGTTCTGCTGACCGGGGAGGAGCTCGAATGAGGCGCCTGGAGCCGGCCGCGATCGGCGGCGTGATGAGTCGGGAGGTCGCCAACTTCCGGACATTCTGGAAGAGCAGCGCCTTCTCCAGCGTCGTCGAGCCTGTCATCTACCTGCTCGCATTCGGGCTCGGCCTGGGGGCAACTCTGGTCGACACTGTTGACGGCATCGACTATGTCGAGTTCGTCGGGACCGGGATGGTCGCCACCGCGGTGATCTTCTCCAGCGCCCTGCCGGCGATGTTCGGCACCTTCGTCAAACACCGCTTCCAGCACACCTACGACGCGATCCTCGCAGCGCCGGTCTCCGTCGAGGAACTGGTTAGCGCCGAGATGCTCTGGATCGGGGTCCGCTCGGGGCTCTTCGGCTGCTTCCCGCTGCTGGTGACGATGCTGTTCGGGCTCGAGCCCCGTTGGGGAATGCTGCTCGTCCCCCTCTTCGGGACGATCACCGCCCTCGGCTTCGCCGGCTTTGGCATCGCCGTCGCCGCGAGTGTGCCGAAGATCGACCAGTTCAATTACGTGACGACGCTCGTGATCACGCCCATGTTCCTGCTCGCGGGGACCTTCTTCCCGATCGACCAGCTGCCCCAGTGGGCTCAGGTTGCGGCGCAGCTGAACCCCCTGCACCAACTGGTTGTCCTCGTCCGCGACGCCTCGCTCTACGGATTTGAGCCCACCGATCTGATCCGGCTCGCCGGGCTGATCGGATTCGCCCTGGCGCTTTGGCGGATCGCAATTTCGCGGATGACCAGCTGCCTGATCGACTGAGGCCCTGCCTGCGGTCCCGCTCGACCCCGCCCTACCGGGACTCGGGCAACGGCCGGTGTGCGACCACGTTCCAGGGCTGGATCTCGTGGGCGCTGATCAGGCCGGCCGATCGATAGGGGTCCGCGGCGACGAACTCGGCTGCCGCGGCCTCGTCGGAGAAGATGAGCAGACCTGCCCTCGCGGACTCACCCAGCGCCCCCGCGATCAGCAGCCGGCCCTGATCCTTGAACCGCTCGATCAGGGCCAGGTGATCTGCCCGATACGGGCCGCGCCGCTCGAGCATCTCCTCCACGTATGTGTAGGTCAGCGCCGTGAGTTGCATCGAAACGCCCCCCGCAAGGATCCAGTTCGAGGGGTGCTCATCCGCCCTCAGATGCTCTTCTTGGTCTCGCACCCGGCCGGCTTCTTGCCCTGGAACTTGTCCTTGCCGGCGCCGCCGTCGCAGGTGTCCTTCTTGCCGGCGCCGCCCGCCAGCTTGTCCTTGCCGTCGCCGCCCTTGACCTGATCCTTCTTGCCGGCGCCGCCGTCGACGCCGTCGCCTCCGGCGCCACCCTTGAGGGTGTCCGTGCCCCCCTGGCCCTTGAGTGTGTCGGCACCGTCGCCGCCCTTGAGGGTGTCCTTGCCGTCGCCGCCCTTGAGGGTGTCCTTGCCGTCCTGGCCCTTCAGGGTGTCCTTGCCGTCGCCGCCCTTGAGGGTGTCCTTGCCCTCCTGGCCCTTCAGGGTGTCCTTGCCCTCCTGGCCCTTCAGGGTGTCCTTGCCGTCGCCGCCCTCCAGGGTGTCCTTGCCACCCTCGCCGTGAGCCTCGTCCTTGCCGGCGCCACCGTCCAGCGTGTCTTTGCCGGCGCCGCCGCAAATCAGATCCTCGCCGCCATTGCCGTTGACGGTGTCGTCGCCGTCCAGGGCCGCGATCACGTCCCGCCCCGCGGTCCCGGTCAGCGTCTCGGCGGCGGCAGTGCCGACGATCGTCGCCTCCTCCCCCTTGCAGAACGTTGGGTCCGGCGGCGGGGGCGAAGCGGGCCGATTGACGGTCTCACAGCCGACGAGCAGTGCGGCGGTGTCGATCGTCGGCCCGTCGGCGTTGACGATGTCCGTACCGGGGCCGCAATCGATCAGCGCCTCGGCCTCACCGTCGGCGACGTTCAAGGTGTCGTTTCCCTCACCGCCGAACAGCGCATCACCGCCGGCGCCGCCGGTCAAGGTGTCGGCTCCGCCAAAGCCGCAGATGATCTCGGCCGCAGAGCCGCCTGTGAAGGCGTTGTCCTCGGGGCCGCCCTCGAAATCGCAGGTGGGGGCGATCAACGCGTCGGAGAACTCCGAGGTCGAGAGCGGCGCCCCGGCCCCCGTCAGCTCGGTGGCGGTGGCGGTCACATGCTCACCGTCGGCGAGCGTCGCCGCCGCCCTGGCGAACAGCCAGCTCGCGTTGCCGGCCCCGTCCGTTGTCGTTTCCAGGGCGCCGAGGAAGCGCTCACCCTCGCCGTTGCCGCTCGGGTCGGCAGCCTGGTTGGCGAATAGCTCGATCCGGAAGCGCTTGCCGGGATCGGAGTCCAGGGTTCCTCTGATCGCGGCGCTGCCGCCCGCCGCGGCGGCGATCAACGGGAACTCCTGGCAGCGGTTGGCACCGTCAGCTTCGACGCAGGCACCGTTCTCCGTCACCCCAGCGGTCAGGACATCGGGCCGCAGGTCGATGCCGAGCGCCGCGTTGGCGAAGATCGAGTTCGCCAGCACGGGGTTGTCGACGGCAGCGGTGCTGCCGCCGCCGCGGCCCATGATCGTGACCCCGTCCTCGCCGTTGAAGGCGATCGTGTTGCCGTCAGCCGCCCCGATGCCACCGATCAGCGTCTGGTCCGTGCCCTGGGGCGCGATCTCGATCCCGGAATCGCCGTTGCCGAGCGGGCTCGCCCCATCCGCCGCCGTGCCGATCAGGTTCGAGCGGACCGTATTGGCGATCCCACCGGCGGTATCGATCCGGACACCGCTCAACGTGTTGCCCGAGACCAGGTTCGGCGCGCCGGGCTCGCCGAGGCTGGTGCCCAGATCGCCGGGCTCGAAGTTCGACGGC
>JAQBGG010000143.1:0-31736 GCA_032122625.1 Acidobacteriota bacterium | reverse complement strand
GCACCCGGTGCCACTCGAGCTTCTCGGTCGAATCGGTCCCCTCGGTCCCCTCCGCCGTGTCGGTCATCTGCTCACTCCTCGCGGGTCGTTCGATCGCTGCTAGGTCTCGGCAAACCGAGACCCGTTACAAGCTCGCTGGCGAGACCGGTTCACCCGCCGGTCCCCTCCACCACGAGCTCCATCATCAGGCTGTCGTGCCAGCCGTTGCCGTCTGGGTCACGCTCGGCGGCGCGCATCACTCCCACAGCTTTGAAGCCCGCCTTCTCGTAGCAGCGGATCGCGGCGCGATTCGAGGCCGCGGGGTCGATCACGATCCGGTGGTGACCGCGCTCCTCGATCAGCATTCGCGCCACTCGGCGCACCGTCTCAGTGCCGATCCCTCGGCCATGAAGGGCCGGGTCGAGGAATAGGTCGATGCTGCCGTGGCGATACTTCGGCTCTGGTTCCTCGGCCCACTGGATCAGACCCGCGATCGATCCATCCACCTCGACCACCAGTCGCGTCGACTCGCGCTCATCCCTGGGGAACTCCGGATCGGGGGCGTCCCACCAGCGGCTCACCTCAGCCGTGCGGTGGATGCGCAGCAGTTCGCCCTCGTCGCCGGCGGCGAGCGGCCGCAGGTTGATGTCGGCAGGCGCCCCGATCAGCGGTTCTGATGCTCGCGAAATGCCGCCAGGGCGTTGGCCCAGGCTTCGGAGTCACCGCTTTGGCGGTCGAGCTCAGCAAGGGCGTCGATCATCTGCCTGGTCTGCTCGATGTAGCGCTCGCACCACTTGCACTCGCCCATATGAGCCTCCATTTGCTCACGTTCGGCCTCGGCGATCGTACCCTCGAGGTAGTCGGTGACGAGTTGGATCAGCTGTTTGCACTGCATTTGGTCTGCTCCCCTGATTTCACTCGCGCTCGTCACGTTGTCTGCTCGATCGCACCGAGGCTCTCCTCGACGGCAGCGCGGACTCTGGCCCGTGCCCGATGTAGGAGCACCCTCTGGTTGACCTCGCTGACACCCAAGGCGTTACAGACCTCTTTCGAATCCCAGCCGCCGATGTCACGCAGGGTGATCACCTCACGCTGCGATCCGCTGAGGGAATCGATCGCCGTGAGGATCTCCTCGCGCATCTCCTTGGCCAGCGCCCGCTCGTCCGGAACTCCCCAGGCTGCGGGGCCCTGGCACCAATGCCCGGGCCAGCGACCGTGGTCGGCCCCGAAGAAGCGGTCGGCGTCGATCGGCCCAGAGTCCTCGCCCGGCGGCGCCGCCGAGGAGAAGGGGATCGTGCGGGCTTCACGACCGGCCCGCGTGCGGGCGACGTTGACGAGGATCCGAAAGATCCAGGTCTTCAGCGACGAGCGGCCCTCGAAGCGGCCGATTCCGCGAACGACGCCGAGCCACGTCTCCTGGACGATCTCCTCAGCGACGGCGTCGGCTCGGGCGTAGCTGCGGGCGAGACGCCGGAGCGTTGGATCGAACTGGTCGAAGACCGTCCTGAAGGCCGCCTCGTCGCCGGCCTGCAGCGCGGCGATCAGCGCCGACTCGTCGTCGCGCGGATTCTCACCGGCGCTGGTTCTTTCATCCCCTGCGACATCCGACCTTGACATCGGGGCGATCCTCGCAGACAGGCTCTGACCTCGCGGGCCGGGTCGTAACGGATCAAGGACAGTCGGGACTGCAGCGGCCAGATGGAGATTGAATTCACAAACCTGCTGATCGTCGTCGCGGTTGGCTTCTCGGCGCCGTTCCTGCTGGGTCTGGCTCCCGGGCTGCGCTTCCCGGCCGTTGTCCTGGAGATCGTCGCCGGCATCATCGTCGGGCCCGCCGTGCTCGGCTGGGTCGAGATCGATGAGCCGGTCCGCGTGCTCTCGATCCTTGGCCTCGCCGTGCTGCTGTTTCTCGCCGGCCTCGAGATCGAGCACGAGAAGCTGCGCGGCAGGGTCGCGCGCCTCGCCGGTGGCGGCTTCATCCTCTCCTTCGCGATCGCGATCGCGGTCGGCCTCCTGCTCAAAGCGACCGACACCGTTGGGGACGGCCTGTTTGTCGCGATCGTGCTCTCGGCAACCTCACTCGGGGTGGTGATCCCGGTGCTCAAGGACTCGGGCAACATCGAGACCGGCTTCGGCCAACTCGTGGTCGCCGCCGCATCGATAGCCGACTTCGCGACGATCATCCTGCTCACCCTGTTCTTCAGCGGGGAGGCGTCGAGCACGACCTCGACCCTGCTCCTGCTCGGCTCCTTCTTCGTGCTTGCAGCGCTGCTCGGGCTTGCGATCGCCGAGGTCGAGCATCTCGGCAGGGTGCGCGACGCGCTGCTGCGACTCCAGGACACGACGGCCCAGATCCGGATCCGCGGGGCGTTCGTGCTGATGGTCGGCTTGACCGCCCTGGCGACGAACCTCGGCCTCGAGCTGATCCTCGGCTCGTTCCTGGCGGGAGGCGTGCTGAAGCTCGTAGATCGCGACACGATGATGACCCACCCGCAGCTGCGCGAGAAGCTCGAGGCGGTCGGGTTCGGGGTCTTCATCCCGGTCTTCTTCGTCGCCACCGGCGTCGCCTACGACCTCGACGCCCTGGGCGAGCCCTCGACCCTCGTGCAGGTGCCGATCTTCCTCGCGGCCATGGTCGCCGTCCGCGGTCTGCCGGCGCTGCTCTACCGCGGTGAGCTGGGCGACCGCAAGACGCTCGTCGCGGCGCTCTTACAGGCGACCTCGCTGCCGTTCATCGTCGCCGCGACGGCGATCGGCATCGAGCTCGGCGCGATCGAGCCGGGGACCGCCGCCGCCTTCATCGCCGCGGGCCTGCTCTCGGTCGTCGTCTTCCCGGCCACGGCGTTGGGCCTGCTGGGAGGGCAGAGCGCCGAGTAGATTGCGGCTTGTGCCCCGCGAGTACCCCCACGCGCTGCCCGACGACCCTGTTCTCGCCGCCGCGGCCCGGGCGCTCGAGGACGGGCGCATGGCGGGCGAGGTCAGCGACAAGTCATGGCGACTCGTCTATGTCAGTACGGAGCTGCGCAACCTGGTCGGTCACTACGACGATGACGAACTCAGCTACGGGACGATCACCGTGCTGCGCGCAGCGGCCGCGCCCGATGTCTGGCGGCTCTCGGAGCGCTCTCAGGCTCTCTGGTGGAAGATCGATGGTCCCTATCTGCGCTCGGATCTACCCGACGACCTGGACCTCGTGGCTGAGTTCGGGCCGCTGGCCAAGGCCTTCGAAGCGCTGCGGGCGGCTGAGCCGCCGATCGCCTGGGCCGGCAAGTTCGAGACCTCGTTTCCCGATGGCGCGAACGCGAACGTCGGACGGCTGGTCGTCCGGCTCAACGGCACCGACGGGTCTTTCCGGGGAGCGATCAGCCTCTACGTCGGCGGCGGCCTCCGCGGCAGCGTCCAGGCGATGCTCTCGCGCGGCGACGATGGCATGTTCGAGCGGATGGCTGCGCTGACCGAGCCGGCTCGGCGCCCAGCCGCGATCCTCTTCGCCGACCTCGAGGCGTCCGGGGTGCTGAGCCGCAAGCTCTCGACGAAGGCCTACTTCGGCTTGATCCGCGAGATGACGACTGCAATCGACGGTGCCGTCATCAAGCATGGCGGCATTGTCGGCAAACACGTCGGCGACGGTGTCAGCGCCTTCTTCCTCGCCGAGCAGTGCGGCGGCGACGAGCACGCGGCCGCCGCCGCCCTCCGCGCGGCCGAAGCGATCCAGCACCGGACCGCGACGATGGGCCCGGGTGGCGAGCCCCTGGCGATCAACGTAGGCGTCCATTGGGGGGCGACGCTGGTGATCGGTCAGGTGGTGACGGGCGGCAGACTCGAGGTGACCGCGCTCGGCGATGAGGTGAACCAGGCGGCGCGGATCCAAGAGGTCGCCCGCGGAGGCAGCACCCTCGCCAGCAAGGACGTTGTCGAACGCCTTCCGGCGGCCGTCGCATCCAGCCTCGGGATCGACCCGGATGACGTCGCCTACACGGTTCTCTCCGAGATCGAGCATGCCGACGAGAAAGCCCGCCGCGACGCAGGCGGCGTCGCGATCTGCGAGATCACGACTCGGCGCTAGGCCTGCGGCTCTGCGGCGAGGGGGAGCCCGAGTGTCACCCAGTCGTGGATGCCGCCGCGGTAGTAGCGGAGCGTGGCCGGAGCCCATCCGGCGTCCAGAAGAAGCGATACGGCGTCCGGTGTGGCAAGGCATTGCGGTCCGTTGCAGTAGAGAACGACCGGGGCGCGGTCGTGATGGGGCTCGAGGCCGGCGACGATCTCCTGATGGCGGATCGCCAGGGCGCCGGGAATCCTGCCGCGGGCGACATCCGGCGGCTGGCGGCAATCGACCAGCAGCCCGCCGGCGCGCAGCTGTTCGATCACCTCCAGTTCGGCGACCGTCTCGACTCCGTTGCTGAGCCGCAGCGGCTGGATCGTTCCCCAGGTCGCATCAACGCTGACCAGCCCCGGCTCCCCGGCCACCGGCCGAGGCAGCCGCCTGGCCTGCTCGCGCCGAGGAATCCGCTCGAGCGACAGTTGGCGGGGGCCAGGCACCCCTTGCAGGCTAGCTCCCTGACTCGAGGCGGCCATCCGCTGAAACTACGGTCCAATTCGACTCCAGCGTCCGGAAGATCCTCGCAGGCGATCGGCGGTCGCTATCTTCGCTCGGTGCCTGATTTCGTCCTCAACGCCGCCTATGCGCCGGTCGCCGATCAGCCGGCAGCGATCGACGGCCTCGTTGAGGGGATCGAGGCCGGCGAGAACTTCATCACCCTGCTCGGAGCGACGGGGACCGGGAAGACGTTCACGATGGCTTCGACGATCGCCCGGCTACAGCGCCCGGCGCTGGTCATCGCCCACAACAAGACCCTCGCAGCGCAGCTCTGCAACGAGTTCCGCGAGTTCTTCCCCGCCGCCTCGGTCCAGTACTTCGTCAGCTACTACGACTACTACCAGCCCGAGGCCTACGTGCCGGCCCAGGACCTCTACATCGAGAAGGACGCGACGGTCAACGACGAGATCGATCGCCTCCGCCACGCGGCGACCTCGTCGCTGTTCGCCCGCCGCGACGTGATCATCGTCGCCTCGGTCTCCTGCATCTACGGGATCGGTTCGCCGGAGCTCTACCGCGACCAGATGGTCTTGTTCAAGGTCGGCGAGTGGATCGAGCGCGAGCCGCTCTTCCGCCAGTTGGTCGGAATGCAGTACCAGCGCAACGACACGGCGCTGACCCGCGGCACCTTCCGCGTCAAGGGTGAGGTGCTCGAGATCTTTCCCTCCTACGCCGAATCCGCCTACCGGGTGCAGCTATTCGGCGACGAGGTCGAGTCGATCACGCACTTTGATCCGCTCACCGGCGAGGTGCTCGATCAGGTTGCTCACGTCTCGATCTGGCCCGCTTCGCACTACGTGACCAAGGAGGAGACGATCGAACAGGCGGTGGTCGAGATCAAGACCGAGCTCGACGCGCGCACCTCTGAGCTCGAGGAGCAGGGCAAGGAGCTCGAGGCCCACCGCCTTCGCCAGCGGACCCAGTACGACCTCGAGATGCTGAAGGAGCTTGGCTTCTGCAACGGGATCGAGAACTACTCTCGGATCCTCGACGGCCGAGAGCCCGGCTCGCCGCCACACACCCTGATCGACTACTTCCCCGATGACTTCGTCACCTTCGTCGACGAGTCGCATCAGACGGTTCCCCAGATCGGTGGCATGTACGAGGGCGATCGCTCGCGCAAGCTGACCCTGATCGATCACGGTTTCCGCCTTCCCAGCGCGATCGACAACCGGCCCTTGAAGTTCGATGAGTTCCTGCCACGGGTCGGCCAGGTGGTGATGGTCTCGGCCACGCCCGGTGATTTCGAGCGCACGCAGAGCGGACGAATCGTCGAGCAGATCGTGCGTCCGACGGGAATCGTCGACCCTCCCGTCGAGGTCCGGAAGACGAAGAACCAGATCGACGACCTGATGGAGGAGGTCAGGGTCCACGCCGAGCGCAAAGAGCGCTGCCTGGTGACAACGCTGACGAAGAAGATGTCGGAGGATCTGACCGAGTACCTGCTCGAGCACGGCTTCCGGGTCCGCTATCTGCACTCCGAGGTCGACACGATCGAACGGATCCAGATCATCCGCGACCTGCGGCTCGGCGAGTACGACGTGCTCGTCGGCGTCAATCTTCTGCGCGAGGGGCTCGATATCCCCGAGGTCGGGCTGGTTGCGATCCTCGACGCCGACAAGGAGGGATTCCTGCGCGGCGAGACGAGCCTGATCCAGACAATCGGCCGCGCAGCCCGCAACGTCAACGGCAGGGTGCTGATGTACGCCGA
Organism: Acidobacteriota bacterium; assembly: GCA_032122625.1. Classification (GTDB taxonomy): domain Bacteria; phylum Actinomycetota; class Thermoleophilia; order Solirubrobacterales; family 70-9; genus CAXMST01. Next base: position 25,449 of record JAQBGG010000143.1, on the reverse strand, counting down.
CCGGCAGAGCGCGGCGATGGACGCAGCGATCCACGAGACCGACCGCCGCCGCGAGATCCAGGTCGCCTACAACGCCGAGCACGGGATCACGCCGGAGACCGTGAAGAAGGGCATCAGCGACATCTCCGACTTCCTCGCGATGGAGTCGAACGCCCCGGCGAAGCGGCGCCGCAGCCGGGCGCTGATCGACGGCAAGCCGATCGAGTCCCCGGAGGAGCTCGAGAAGATGATCGCCGGCCTCGAGGAGGACATGCTCAGCGCGGCTGACGACCTCCGCTTCGAGGAGGCGGGCCGGCTGCGGGACGAGCTCAAGGAGCTACGCCGCGACCTCGAGGGGATGCGCGCCTGAGCGGGAGCCGCGCCTGCCAAGATTGGGCCATGCGGTTGCAGACCACGCTCGTCGCGGCCGCAGCGCTGTCGCTGGTGCTGCTCGTTGCCGCTGCGCCGGTATCGGCCGGCGGGCGCAACCTCGGCCAGGTGCATTGGGACAAACGCGTGAAGGCGGCGAAGTGCGTCGCCAACGGTCGAGCGGGCAAGACCAGCTTCTCGCTCCGCGGCGGCGGCGTCAGGCGCTCGTTCAATCCCTCAGATCGCTATCGCGCGGCGAGCGTCGTCAAGGCAATGCTGATGGTCGCCTATCTGCGCCGCTACTCGGAGCGCGGGCTCGATGGCTCCGAGCGTGAGCGACTAAAAATCATGATTCGCCGTTCCGACAACGACGCCGCCACAGAGATTCGCGACATCGTCGGCAATGCCTCGCTGGAAGCGATCGCCGAGAAGCTCGGAATGCGCTGCTTCGGGACCGCGTCCAGCTGGGGCTCGACCCAGATCTGCAGCCGCGACATGGCCCTCTTCATGAAGAAGATCGAGGAGCTGCTCCCCCGGCGGCATCGGCAGTTTGCGATCGGGCTGCTGAAGCGGATCGTCACCAAGCAGCGCTGGGGGATCGCCGAGGTGACCGGCTGGACGCCGTTCTTCAAGGGTGGTTGGTACGACGATGCCCCCAGCGACTGGCGGGTGCACCAGATCGCTCTCCTGCGTGGACCGAAGCGCGAGGAACTCGCCGTGGCGATCCTCACCTCCGGTCAGACGAGCAAGGGATATGGGATCGCGACGATCCGCAAGGTGGCCCGAGCGCTGATCGGCCCTGTGACCAGGCGGGCGGGCGGGTGAGCGGACCCGCCGGCGCGTTCAGCGCCCGTTGTCACTGAAGTGTTGGTAGTCCTTGGTCCCGCTCCAGCCGCCGCCCCAGCTCCAACCGGCGATCCGCCGGAAGGAGCGGGCGACCGGACCCCGCCGGACGATCATCCCCTTGCGGACGTCTTTGCGGTCGGTGTAGGGACGGCCGCCGGGCGGTGAGACGAAGCCCGACGGGGTCACGTACGGGTTCTCGCGCGGGTTGATGTCGATCGCCTTGCCGTAGGCGTGGCGCGACCAGGTGCCGGTCCCGCTCACGAGGCGGCAGTTGAAGGCGGAGGTGTTGTCGGCGTCCATCGAGAGGTGATCGTCACCCCGGTAGGCGTCGATCGGCTCGATCCGACGGATCGGAAAGCGCTTCGCGTGGAGCTGCCGGAAGACCCTGAGGATGGGCGCCGCGTAGCGCTGGTGCACGATCAGCTTGCCGTCAACGACTCGGTGCTCGAAGTTCCAGTGGCTGACCTTGACCGCCCGGAGCTTGCGCAGCGGGACGGGGCAGCCGGGGCTCCAGCTGTGCTGTCTGATCCGGCTCCGGGAGTCCGCGCTCAGCGTCTTGATCTTGCCCGCGAAGGGTGCTGCTCCCCGCGGGCTCGAGGTGGCCTGTGGGGAGACCGGGAGGAGCGCGAGCACCAGAATGCCCAGCAGGGGCCCGGTGAGGATTGTGCGGACGATCACACTGATCTGGCGCAGGCTAGTGACCTGGATCGGAGAACTGCTCGGGCAGAGCCTGGTACTCCGCTAGGCTCCGCCGCCGATGGAGCGCGAGGAGATCGTTCGCGAGGACTTCCCCTCAGCCCGCAAGGGCTGGGACCCCGAGGCCGTGAAAGCGCACCTGAACGCTCTCGCCGAGCGACTGCCGAAAGGCTCAGGATCGATAGGGGAGGTGGCGGCCGACCGGGTCGGCAAGATCGTCGGTGTGGCCGAGGCCACGGCGGCCGAGATCGAGGCGGAGGCCGGCAAGCAAGCGGAGGCGATCGTCGCCGCGGCCCGAGGCGAGGCGGAGGAGATCATCTCCCGGGCGCGCAGCGAGGCCCAGGCGAGGATCGAGCAGGCGCAGAAAGCGGTCGAGGGCCTGGTCACCCAGGCGGAAGATTTGCGGGGCAAGGTCGGCTCGCTGGGCGAGAGCCTCACCGGCGAGGTCCGCACACGCCTCGCCGACGCGACGGGATCCGATTCCGAGGCTGAGCCGGAGCACGGGGCGACGGAGCCAGACGCTGTGGAGCCCGAGCCGGAGCCGGCATCCGGGCTGGAGCAGGGATCGGCGCCGCAGCCGGTCCCCTCGGCGGGCGCCAGCACCGAGGACCTGATCGCCCAACTCAAGGGCGCGGCGGCCCCTGCCGCCGCACAGTCCGCCGACGTTTCCGAGCCGGAAGCCGTGGCCAGTCCCCAGGCCACAGATCAGGCGCCGGGCGCGGCCGATCCGGGGGCGGTTCGTCTGGTGGCGATGAATCTCGCGCTCGAGGGCGCTGAGCCGGACGCGATCGCCACTCAGCTGGAGGCCGAGTTTGGCCGCGTCAAAGACAGCGATGCGCTGATCGAGGACGTCCTCGCTCGCGCCGGGCGCAGCTGAGCCCTCGGGGTCTCCCGTGGGAACAACCGTTCGTGTCCGTAGAATCGGCCGATGATGTCGGCAGGCAATCAGATAGTCGTCTCCGGCGCCCGTGAGCACAACCTCAAGGGCGTCGATGTCGCGCTGCCGCGCGACTCACTGATCGTGATCACAGGGCTCTCGGGGTCCGGCAAGTCGAGCCTCGCCTTCGACACGATCTACGCCGAAGGACAGCGTCGCTACGTCGAGTCGCTCTCCTCCTATGCGCGGCAGTTCCTCGGTCAGATGGACAAACCTGACGTCGATTCGATCGAGGGTCTCAGCCCGGCGATCTCGATCGACCAGAAGACCACCTCGCGTAACCCGCGCTCGACCGTCGGCACCGTGACCGAGATCTACGACTACCTGAGGCTGCTCTGGGCACGGATCGGCAAGCCGTTCTGCCACAGCTGTGGCGAGCCGATCTCGGGGCAATCGGTCGAGCAGATCACCGACCGGGTGCTGACGCTCGGGGAGGGGACCCGGTTCATGGTTCTCGCCCCGGTGGTTCGCGAGCGCAAGGGCGAGTACGGGCGGATGCTGGAGGAGATGCGGCAGCAGGGATACGCGCGCGCCGTGATCGACGGCGAGCTGCGACGCCTCGACGAGGAAATCGTCCTCGACAAGAAGTTCAAGCACGACATCTCGATCGTGATCGACCGCCTGGTGATGAAGGACGGTCTCCGCAAGCGTCTTTCGGAGTCGCTGGAGGCGGCGGTCGCCCTCGCCGACGGGCTCGTCGAGGTCGAGCTGCTGGGGACCACGGCGGAGGTCCTGGGGGCGACGACGCTGTCGGGCCCATCGGCCGGCAAACGAGGCGAGGTGCTGGTTTTCAGCGAGAAGTTCGCCTGTCTCAACTGTGGCTCCTCGATGCCGGAGATCGAGCCGCGGATCTTCTCCTTCAACTCCCCCCACGGAGCCTGTGAGCGCTGCCATGGGCTCGGGTTCCAGCGGGTCGTCGACCCCGAGCTCGTCGTCCCTGATCCCACCCTCTCGATCTCTGAGGGGGCACTCGCCTCCTGGATGGGGGCGGCATCGCTCTACTACCGGCGCCTGCTCGAGGCGGTCTGCGAGGCCTACGGCGTCGATGCAGATGCTCCTTTCCAGGACCTGCCGGCCAAGGACAAGAACCTGCTCCTGGAGGGAACCGGGACCGAGCGTCACACGATCAGCTACCGCAACCGCTACGGGCGCGTCCGCACCTACAAGGCGAAGTTCGAGGGGATCACCAACGGCCTCGAGCGCCGGTACGCGAACACCGATTCCGAGAACACCAGGGACAAGATCGAAGAGCTGATGGCGCTGCAGCCGTGCCCGAAGTGCGACGGCGCCAGGCTGCGGCCCGAGAGCCTCTCGATCAGGATCGCCGACCTCTCGATCCATGAGTTCACGGTGATGTCGGCGCGCGCGGCTCTGGAATGGATCAAGCGGCTCGAGCTGACCGAGACCGAGCGGGCGATCGCGAGATTGATTGTGCGCGAGGTCGAGGAGCGACTGCACTTCCTCGACGCGGTCGGGATCGGCTATCTGACCTTGGGGCGTTCAGCCTCGACGTTGTCGGGAGGGGAGGCGCAGCGGATCAGGCTCGCGACCCAGATCGGGTCGAGTCTTGTTGGCGTGCTCTACATCCTCGACGAACCCTCGATCGGCCTTCATCAGCGCGACAACGCGAAGTTGATCGGCACCCTCGAGCGGCTCCGCGACCTCGGCAATACCGTGATCGTCGTCGAACACGACGAGGGCACGATGCGCGCCGCCGACTATCTGATCGACCTCGGGCCGGGGGCGGGCGAGCACGGGGGGGAGATCGTCGCCGCGGGAACTCCGGCGCAGGTCCGCAAGGAGGGCAAGTCGCTGACCGGCCGCTACCTGAGCGGCAAGGACGCGATCCCGGTCCCCGAGAAGCGCCGCGAGCCGACCGGAGAGTTGCTCGTCAAGGGCGCCTGCCAACACAACCTGAACGGCATCGATGTCAGCTTCCCGCTCGGCACCTTCACCTGCGTGACCGGCGTCTCAGGCTCCGGCAAGTCGACCCTCGTGAACGAGATCCTCTACCGCTCGGTTGCCAACCGCCTGCATCGGGCCCGGCTCCGGCCGGGCGCTCACGACCGTGTCGAGGGCCTGGATCAGATCGACAAGGTGATCAGCATCGACCAGTCGCCGATCGGGCGTACGCCACGCTCCAACCCGGCGACGTACACCGGCATCTTCGACCACATCCGCGAGCTGTTCACGAAGACCAAGGAGGCCCGCACCCGTGGCTACAAGCCGGGGCGCTTCAGCTTCAACGTCAAGGGCGGGCGCTGCGAGGTCTGCAAGGGGGACGGCCAGATCAAGATCGAGATGCACTTCCTGCCGGACGTCTACGTGCCCTGCGAGCAGTGCCATGGCAAGCGCTACAACCGTGAGACGCTCGAGGTCCGCTTCAAGGGCAAGACGATCGCCGACGTGCTCGAGATGCCCGTTGGCGAGGCCGTCGAGTTCTTCAAGAACATCCCGAAGATCCACCGCAGAATCAAGACCCTGCACGACGTCGGCCTCGACTACATCCGCCTTGGTCAGCCGGCGACGACCCTCTCAGGGGGCGAGGCGCAGCGGGTCAAGCTCTCAACCGAGCTCTCGAAGGTGGCGACCGGGAAGACCCTCTACATCCTCGACGAGCCGACGACCGGACTCCACTTCGCCGACGTCCAGCGTCTGCTCGACGTGCTCGGCCGTCTCGTCGACTCCGGCAACACGGTGCTCGTCATCGAGCACAACCTCGACGTGATCAAGTCCGCCGATCGGATCGTCGACCTCGGTCCCGAGGGGGGCGATCGCGGTGGAGAGGTGGTCGCCACGGGCACGCCGGAAGAGGTCGCCGCGAATCCCGACTCGTACACGGGCCGCTTCCTCGAAGAGCTTGTCGAGCCCGTCGTTCTGAAGACTTCGGGCAAGCGGGCCGCAGGCAAGCGCAAGCGCGAAGCGGTCGCAGCTTAGCCGTCGGCGGCCCTGCCCAGGTCGCGGGGCTCGGGGGCCGCGCCGCCCAACGCCTTGACAAGTGCCGCGGCCCACGGGTTGGTCCGGAGGCTCGATGCGTAGAGCGTCATGGGCGCCTGCCCATCGATCTCGAAGGAGACCGCTTCGCGCATGAACTTCGGCTTGATCGCGCCGATTCTCACCGAGCTTCGGGGCCAGCTCGAGACGAGGGTCGCCTTCGTCCCCTCGAGCTCGAACTGGATCGCCAGCAGGTGCAGCTCGTCGCGGTCGAGGGCCATCAGCACGTTCCGGCTCAGGCCCCGGTGGGAGGGCCGCAGCCGCGTGGCGAGCGCGAGGAAGGCGCCGAGGAACGGCACGGCGGCGAGCGCCTCGATCGGCACGGTTGAGAACTCGCCGACTTCGAGCACATCGCGGCGCAGGTGCGGCCGCGCGAGTTCGCGCAGCTCGCGGCCCCGCTGCTCGCGATAGCGACGGGCGATCTCGAGCCGCTCGCGCTCACTCTGCTCATCGTCATCCGCGAATGCCCCGGGCTCAACCATGACGAGCAGTCTCTCGCAATGCCGGGGGCCGGCGGGCCGGCGCCCGGCCGGGGCTGGCAGGCTTAGGACCGTGAGCGAGCGCGACCCCCACATCCACCCGCAGCGCGGGCTGCGCTCGTGGTGGCGCAAACGCCGCTGGTATGAGCGCACGCATCGCCCGTTCAATCGACTGCGGATCGACCGGCTCGCGGCCGCCGGAGGCTTCTACGTGCGCCATCCGATCGAGGGAGAGGTGCTGGAGGCATTTCGCGAGGGTCGACTGCGGATCGGCGAGGGAACCCACCTGGAACCAGGCTGCTGGCTGACGCTTGGGCCCGAGGCTTCGATCGAGATCGGCGGCGGCTGCTTCCTCAACCGCGAGACGATGCTCGCCGCCCACGAGCGGATCGAGATCGGCGATCACGTGATGTTCGCCAACCACTGCTTCGTCGGCGACGCCGACCACCGCTTCGATGACCCGGACCTGCCGATCACCTGGCAGGGCTTCACGCGGAAGGGCCCGGTCAAGATCGGGGACAACGTCTGGCTCGGCAAGGGCTGCGTGATCACCGGTGGCGTCGAGATCGGCGAACGCGCCGTGATCGGCGCCAACTCGGTCGTCACCGGCGATATCCCGCCGCGGACGATTGCCGCGGGCGTTCCGGCGAAGGTGATCCGTGAAATCGAGTACCCCAGCAACGCGGAGCGAGAGCCGCCGGCCCGCTAGCGTTCCTGCCGATGAAGTCTTCACGCTTGATCTTGCTCGTTGTCTGCCTGCTCGCCGCAGCTCTCCTTGCCGCCTGCGGCGACTCCTCCGATGCCGATCAGCCAACAGCAACCGGCTCCGGCCCCTCGGCGGGCCCGACCACCGACGCCGAGGGGCCCTCGGGCGAGGCCGACGCCTCGGGGGGCGAGGACACCGATGCGGCGCCGGGCCTGAGCGACTCGAAGCAGGTCTCCCTGGCGATCGAGGCGCTCCTCATCGATCCCGACAACGATCTCGTCTGCGATCAGGTGCTGAGCGAAAAGCTCCTGCGGAGCGCCTACGGCGACCGCCAGGGTTGTCGCAACCAACGCCGGCCCCAACTGCTTAGCGAAAGCACAAAGATCAATGGCCTCGAGGTGGACGGCGATACCGCCACCGCGGTGGCGATCCCCAAGGGTGGGCTCTACGACGGTGAGAAGCTGGAGATCGTCGCCGTCCGCGAGGGCGACACCTGGCAGATCGAGCAGTTCATCGCAGACATCCCCGTCGGCCCCTAGAGCACGGCCCCATGGCCCACCCGGGGCCCGGCGCTCAGGCGCCGGCGAAGTTCTTCGCCGGCTCGCCCAGCGGGATCGGCTCGCTGAAGACGACCTCGGGTGGCCCGGCGAGTGAGTCGGCGAGCTCCGCGATTGCCGCCATGTGCGGCTGGGCGAAGTGCGCGTCGAGGTCCTCCTGGGAGCGCCAGCGCTCAACGATCACGAAGCGTTGCGGGTCGGCCTTGTCACGATGCAGCGAGTAGCTGAGGCAGCCCGGCTCGGCGTGGCTGCCCTCAACGATCGGGCGGAACGCCTCGATCAGCCCCTCCGCATGACCGGGGAGCACCTGGACCGTGGCGACGACGACCACCTCCTGCTCGGGCACCGCGCTACCAATCCCAGAGGGTCGTGGCGGCGAGCGTGTCCTGCTCGAGGTACTCGCGCAGGGCGCTGAGCTCCTCGGGGTCGATCGAGTAGATGTGGTCGGAGTCCGGGTAGGTCCGCCGGCGGACCTCCGACACGTAGTCGGTGACGCCGTCGACCATCGCCTGGTGGACCTGTCCGTAGCGCTTGACGAAGCGGGCCACGTGGCCGGTGTTGATGCCGAGCAGATCGTGGAAGACGAGCACCTGACCGGATGTGGTGGCGCCCGCCCCGATCCCGATCACCGGCACCTCCATGCGCGGCATGATCGCCTCTGTGACGGCCGCCGGCACGGCCTCGAAGACGATCGAGAAGCAGCCGACCGCCTGCAGCGCAAACGCGTCCTCGGCGATCTTCGAGGCGGTCTCTCCGGTCCGGCCCTGGGCCTTGTAGCCGCCCAGCTGGGTTGCTGTCTGTGGCGTCAGGCCGACGTGGCCCATCACCGGGATCCCGGCGCGGATGATCGCCCGCGCCCGATCAACCGAGGCGCCGCCACGTTCGAGCTTGACCGCGTCGCAGCCGGCCTCCTTGATGAACCGCTGGGCATTCGCCACGGCCTGCTCGTTCGATTGCTCGTAGGAGCCGAAGGGCAGGTCGCCGACGAGCAGCGGGGTCTCGAGGCCGCGGTTGACCGCCGCGGCCAGCATCAGCATCTCCTCCATGCCGACCGGCACAGTGGAGTCGTGGCCGAGCACGGTCATCGCGCCCGAGTCGCCGACGAGGACGAGATCGACGCCGGCCTCCTCGACCACCTTCGCCGAGGGGAAGTCGTAGGCCGTGACCATCACGATCGGCTCGCGCTGCGCGGCCATCTCGGCCAGGCGGGGGAGGGTCATCCGCGATCGATCGCCTGGCGGCGTGTTGGGAACCCCGGGTGGGCTACTCATCGTTGATCAGTCTCCTTGTCTCCGCCCATTTTTGCGGCGCTCGGTTCGATCACCACGTTGTCGATCAGTCGCGCCGGCCCGAGCCGGGCGGCGATCGCGATCAGCACCGGTCTGCCGTTGAAGCACTCGATCGGTCGCAGGTCGCCGGCGTCGCGGGCCTCGAGGTATTCGGGCTCGATTCCGGCCTCAGTGAGGATCGAGCGACCGGCGTCGAGCGCCGAGGCGAGGTCCGGCTGATCCCGCTCGGCCCGTGCCCGGATCGCCTGCAACGAGGCATTGATCGCCGGGGCCCGGCGCCGCTCATCGGGGCTCAGGTAGGCGTTCCGGGTGGACATCGCCAGGCCGTCGGGCTCACGTACCGTGGGCAGCACGACCAACTCGATCGGGAAGTCGAGGTCGGCGATCATCCGACCGACGACGATCGCCTGCTGGGCGTCCTTCTGCCCGAAGAAGGCGAGGTCGGGCTGGGAGGTGTTGAAGAGCTTGGCGACGACCGTGGTAACGCCACGAAAGTGCTCGAGGCCGCGGCGGCTGCGGTCGCCGCAGAGCACCTCTGTCAGGTCCTCGACGATCACCGAGGTCGCGTACCCGTCCGGATAGATCTCCTCGGCAGCCGGCACGTAGAGCAGGTCGACACCGGCCAGCGTTGCGGCTCTGGCGTCGTGTTCCTCATCGCGCGGATAGTCCTGCAGATCCTCGCCCGACTGGAACTGGGTCGGATTGACGAACAGGCTCATAACGACCACGTCGCACCGTTCCCGTGCCGCCGTTAGCAGCGAGATGTGACCGTCGTGCAGGTATCCCATCGTCGGCACCAGTCCGATTGAGCGACCGTCGCCGCGAGCGGGCCTGAGCTCGGCCCGCAGCTCCCGCTTGGTCCGGATGATCTTCACTTCTCGAGCCTTTCACGTTCGGCGCGCCCGCGCGCGCGGGCCGCCAGCTCCTCGTAGAGCGGGATCAGTTCCGGGGCAGCGTCGGCCAGCGCCTCCAAGTGGCGGGCGACGGTGGCCTCGTCGCCGCGGGCGATCGGACCGGTCAGCGCGGCGGGGCCACGTTCGGCCCAGTTGGCAGCGCTTTGCAGGACGAGTGGAGCGAGCAGCTCGCGAGCGTCCTCGACCCCGGCCGCGGCGAGCAGGTCGGCGGCACTCTCCTCCAGCGTGACGAGGAAGTTGGAGGCCATCGAGGCAGCCGCGTGGTAGGCCGCGCGGGCATCCTCGGAAACCTCGAAAGGACGCATCCCCAGAGCTCCTGCCAGCGATCGCGCCCGCTCGAGCGCCTCGGGGCTGGAGCCGGAGATCGCGGCCGGCGCCCCCGCGAGCGTCGCCTCGCCGTCGGGCACGGTCTGCAACGGGTGGATCGAGAAGACCTCGCAACCGCTCTCTCGCGCCCGGTCGAGCGCGCCAAGCGGGGTTGCCCCGCTCGGGTGGGCGACGAACCGCGGCGGCGGATGAAGTTCGGCAACCGCCGCGCAGGCGGCCTCGATCTCAGCATCGGGAACGCAAAGCAGCGCGATCTCGGCGTCGGTGCAGGCGGCTTCGACCCCATCCCGACCCGCGAGGCGGACATCGAAGCCGGCGGCCCTGGCCCCGCGCGCCAGGCTCATGCCCAGCCGCCCGCGCCCGATTACGGCGATCGGTGCCTGCGCTTCAACTCGAGCGGCGCTGTGGGGTGTGTCCCGTTCCAGTTCCCTCATCGGCGAGATACCGGTCGGCATGGCTTGGTTTCAAGCGGCCTTTCCGTGGTCCGCGCCCATGCTCGGGTCGCGGCCATCGGCCTGCCGCCAGTATAGGCCTCGGCGGAGCCGCCCCCTGAGGAGCCCGCCCCCTCCGCGGCCGCCACTACGATCAGGTCCATGCCGATCTACGAGTTTGAATGCCGCGCCTGCGGAACTCGCTTTGAGAGCATCGTCGGCGCCGGTACGGAGTCAGCGCCGTGCGAGCAGTGCGGTGCCGAAGGCACCGAGCGCCGGATGTCCAACTTCGCCGCCCCGATCCGGCAGATGACGGCCTCCCAGCGTCGCTCGCTGGAGGACAAGCGTGGCGCCAATCGTGGCGGTGCGAGACAGCGCTGGAAGGAGACGATGGGCAGGGTACGCGCCTCAGGCGAGGCACAGAAGCGGCCGCCGGATGGGTCCGGGGGCGCCTCGGGGAGTGGAGGCGGGTGAGCGCTCCCGAGCGCCGTGGGCGCCTCGTCGAGCTTTACAACGAGGCTTCGGAGTGCACGCGCTGCCCGCTCGCCGAGACGCGGACCAAGGTGGTGTTCGGCGCCGGCAACGCCGACGCCGAGCTGATGTTCGTGGGCGAGGCCCCGGGTGCCGACGAGGACCGCCAGGGCTTGCCATTCGTCGGCCGCGCCGGCGGTCTCCTGAACGAGCTGCTCGCGGGAATCGGGCTCGATCGCAAGGACGTCTTCGTCGCGAACACCTTGAAATGCCGCCCGCCGGGCAACCGCGACCCGCAGCCGGTCGAGATCGAGACCTGCCGTCCTTACCTGTACCGGCAGGTCGAGCTGATCGAGCCGAAGATCGTCGCGACGCTGGGGAACTTCGCGACCAAGCTCCTGACCGGGGACCAGACCGGGATCACCCGGGTGCGGGGCACTCCCCAGGTCCATGCCCTCGGTGGGCGGACCGTTTTCATCTTCCCGCTTCTGCATCCAGCGGCGGCGCTGCGCACGCCGAGGATGAAGGAGACCCTGGTCGAGGATTTCGAGCGGCTGAGGACGCTGCTCGCAGGCCCGGGCCCCGAAGATGCGGCCGCCAAGGAGGCGGAGCCGCAGCCGGCGCCGGCGACCGAGCCACCGACTCCGACGGGGCCGTCCACGGACCAACTGGACATCTTCGGTCGCTGAGCGCCGGGGTGCCGCGGGGCCGGCGCTGTTGTAATCCCTGGGGCGATGATCGGCGGCAAGCGATACGAGGTCGGCTCCGCTGAGGAGACGGAGCAGCTCGCGGCCGAACTCGCGACGTCCCTCGGACCCGCCGACGTGGTCCTGGTAACCGGTGAGCTCGGTGCCGGCAAGACGACCTTCGTGCGCGGTGCCTGCCGGGCCCTCGGGGTCAGCGAGCCGGTCACCTCGCCGACCTTCACGATCGGGCAGCGCTACGCGGGTCGCGTGCCCGTCTCCCATCTCGACCTCTATCGGCTCGGCTCCCTCTCGGAAGAGGAGCCCGGCCTCCTCGATGACTACCTGACCCCCGATGCGATTGCCTTCATCGAGTGGCCCGAGGCCGCGGCAGCCGAGCTCGGGCAGATCGCGGCCACGGTCCGGATTGAGCACGCCGGTGACGATGCTCGCGCCATCCGGATCAGCCGATGAGCGGTTCCGCGGCTGACCTGACCCTGGCGATCGACACCGCGACCGCGGACACCGTCGCCGGTATCGGTCGGGGTGCGGAGTTGCTCGGCGAGCGGCGCATCAGCCCAGCGGCCGACGGCATGCCGCGGCACGGCCCGGCGTTGCTCGTCGCTGTGCAGGAGGTCGTCGATGGGGCCGGTGGCTGGGACCGCGTCGAGCGGATCGCGGTCGGAATCGGCCCGGGATCGTTCACCGGCATCCGCATCGGCGTTGCGACCGCGCGGGCGCTGGCGCAGGCGCGGGCGCTGCCGATCGGGGGCGTCGAGACGACGGCGACGCTGGCGGCCGGGATCCCCGCGGAGCCGGGTCGGGCACGGCTCGCTGTCGTCGACGCTCGGCGCGGCGAGGTATTCGTAGCCCTGTTGCACCCCGCTGAGCCGATCGCCGGGGCCCCACTCGTCCTAGCCCCGGAGGCTGTGGCGGCGACCTCCCAAGGCGCCCGGGGATCACTGGCTGCCGGTGATGGGGCGGTACGATTCCGGAGCGAGCTGGAGGCGGCTGGAATCGGAGTTCTCGCCGATGAGCACCCCGCCCACAGGCTTTCAGCCCGACACGTCTGCGCGATCTCCGATTCGGTCGCGGCGGGCCCTCCCGAGGACGTGCGACCCCTGTACCTGCGACGACCGGATGCGGAGCGATGGCGTGAGCGAGACGGCCGCAACTGAGGACCCTCCCCTCGCCGGCGGCGCCGCTGGAGCCGGGGGAGCGCCCACCATCCGTCGCCTCACCTACGGCGATCTGCCGGCGGTGCTGGCCCTCGAGCGACGCTCCTTCCCGGCTCCCTGGTCACTGGCGATGTTCGTCTTGGAACTCTCCAAGCCCTCCGGGGTCTGCCTCGCGGCCGAGACGGAGTCCGGCCTCGTCGGTTACCTGGTTTGCTCCCGGTACGCCGATATCTGGCATCTGATGAACGTCGCCGTCGAGGCCGACCAACGTCGCAAAGGGCTCGCCGGCGCCCTGATCAGGAGACTCCTCGATGAGGCTGGACGCGAAGAGCGCTACACGCTCGAGGTGCGGATCTCGAACGCGGGGGCGATCAGGATGTACGAGCAGCTCGGCTTCCGCGCCGCCGGCCGCCGGCTGCGCTACTACCACGACAACAACGAGGACGCATTGATCATGTGGTTCGGCGAGCCCGACGGATGATCCTCGCGCTGGAGACCTCCTGCGACGACACCTGCGCCGCGGTGGTCGATGGCTCCGTGGTGCTCAGCAATGTGATCTCCTCGCAGGCTGCCGCGCATGAGCGCTTCGGCGGCGTCGTCCCGGAGGTTGCCTCCCGGCATCACATCGAACTCGTCAAGCCGGTCGTCGATGCGGCGCTGGCCGAGGCCGGGACCACGCTCGAGCAGGTTGACGCGATCGCGGTGACGACCAATCCCGGCCTGATCGGAGCCTTGCTCGTCGGTGTCAGCAGCGCCAAGGGCCTGGCCGCCGCGACCGGTAAGCCCCTGATCCCCGTCGATCACCTGCTCGGCCACGTCGCCGCTGCCTATCTCGAACCCGAGCCACTGCAGCCGCCATTCCTGGCTCTGGTGGCGAGCGGAGGCCACACGCTGCTCGCCGCCGTCGAGAGCCACGCTCGCTACGAGTTGCTCGGGCAGACACTGGACGACGCCGCCGGAGAGGCCCTCGACAAGGCCGCCCGCCTGCTCGGGCTCGGCTACCCCGGTGGGCCCGCGATCGAGGAATGCGCCGCCAAGGGAGATCCTGCAGCGTTCGGATTCCCCGTTGCGATGGGCCGCGACCCGGGCCTCGACTTCAGCTTCAGCGGGCTGAAGACGGCCCTTGTCTACGCGGTCCAGAAACTCGATCAGGAGGAGATCGAAACCCGCCGCGCCGACCTCGCGGCGAGCTTTCAGGCAGCCGTCGTCGGGCAGTTGATCGCGAAGCTGAATCGGGCCCTCGCGCGCGACACCTGGGAGGCGGTGACTCTCGGCGGTGGCGTTGCCGCCAACTCGCTGCTGCGCGAGCGGGCTGGTTCGCTGTGTGCGGAGCGCGGAGTCCGGCTGAAGCTGGTCAGTTCCGAGCTCTGTACCGACAACGCGGCGATGATCGGGGCCGCGGCGGCGCACCTGCCGGCGATGCCGTTCCCCGAGTACCTCGACCTCGACCCGGTCCCCCGGTGAGCCAGCCGCGGCTCCAGCTCTACGGCCGTGAGGGCTGCCATCTCTGCGAGGAAGCGCGTCAGGGGCTGTTGCGGTTGCGGCGCGAGGGCCTCCAGTTCGAACTCGTCGAGGTCGATATCGAGACCGACTCCAGCCTCCACCGCAGGCTGCTCGAGCGGATCCCCGTGGTCGAGATCGATGGTGAGCGGATCTGTGAGCTTTTCCTCGATGCCGACGCCGTCCGCTCCCGGCTCGCTACCTTTCGCGTATGAGCGAGCGCCCCGGTACGAGTAGCTCCCCCGCCGGAGCCGGGGATGAGGACGTGGCCGCGATCGGCCCCTTGGGCAACGGCAACGAGGCGGTCCGGCTCTCGCTAGGCGTCGCGGCCCGACTCTCCAGATACCTGCAGGTCCTGATCCAGGCTCGGAAGATGGGCAAGGAAACCATCTCCTCGCAGGAACTCGCCTCCTGGACCCACATCAACTCGACTCAGATCCGCCGCGACCTCTCCGGCTTCGGCAAGTTCGGCAAACGTGGGGTCGGCTATCAGATCGATTCTCTGGTCGGTGAGATCCGCAAGATCCTCCGCACATCGGGCCAGCACAACATCGCCTTGTTCGGCGCCGGCAACCTCGGCCAGGCGATCGCTTCCTCGGACATGTTCGCCGACCACGGCTTCCGGATCGTCTCGATCTTTGACAGCGCCCCGAAGCTGATCGGCAAGGAGTTCGGCGGCGTCAAGGTGCGGGCGATCGATGAGCTCGAGAAGGTGGTCGCCAAGGAGGAGATCGTTGTCGGCGTGCTCGCAGTGCCACCCGAGGCGGCCCAGGCGGTCGCCGATCAGCTTGTCGAGGCGGGCGTCAGGATCATCTTCAACTACTCCGACCGCCTACTGGAGATGCCGCCCGAGGTGACCGTCCACACCTCGAGCCCGGCGGTGGATTTGCTCTACGCCCTCTACTTCTACCTGACCTGAGATCGATCTTGAGAGCGGACCGCCGATGAACCCGGCTGATGATGGGAGCCTCCACCTCGATCAGGCCCGTGAGATCTTCGAAGCCTCGCAGGACTTCACCGTCGCGATCGAGGAGGAGTTCGCTCTGCTCGACCCGGCCACGATGGAGCTGGCGCATCGCTTCGATGAGATGTTCGCCGCTTGTCAGGAGGATGAGGTTCTCGCCGATTCGGCTGCCGGCGAGCTGATCGACACCGAGATCGAAATCCGCTCGGGACGGGCCGAGAGCTTCGAGGAGGCGATCGAGCTCCAGCGCGAGCGCCGTCGGCGTCTCTTCGCCCTGGCCGACCGCATGGGGGTCAGCCTGGTGGCGATGGGAACCCACCCCTGGGCCAACTATCTGGACCAGGAGATCATCGACACCCCCCACTACCAGCGTCTTCGCTCCGACCTCGGCTACGTCGCTCAGCGCAACCAGACCTGGAGCCTGCACGCGCACGTCGGCATCCGCGGAGCGGATCGGGCGATCGCGGTCTGTGACCACCTCCGCGGGATCCTGCCGACGCTGCTGGCGGTCTCCGCCAACTCGCCGCTGCTCGATCACCGCGACACCGGGCTGCACTCCGTGCGAACCCAGATCTTCACCCGGACCTTCCCTCGCTGCGGCATTCATGATCCGTTTGGCGACTGGTCCACCTACGCAGATTTCGTCGCTCTGCTGAAGGCGACGAACTCGATCGTAGAGTCGACGCAGTTGTGGTGGAGCGTCCGGCCCCACCACCGCTTTGGCACGGTCGAGGTGCGGATCTGCGACGCGCAGAGCAGGGGGGAGGAGTCCTTCCGCCTGGCGGGCCTGATGACGGCCTGCATCGCCCAGGCCGCTCTTGACTACGACGCCGGCGCGCTGCCGGAGCCGATGCAGGGTCGCGAGGTGGAGGAGAACCTCTGGCGCGCGATTCGCTACGGCATGGATGGCCGGATGATCGACTTCGCGTCAGGCACCGAGCTCGCGACGGCAGCGGCGCTCGAGGCCCTACTTGAATGGACTGCGCCGGCGCGTGAATCCCTCGCTATCGATGCCGAGCCGAGCGGGCCCAACGGGGCGCAGCGCGTCCGGGCGGCGCTCGCCGAGGGGCGAGCGGTCGAGGACGTCTACCGTGGGGTCGTCGAGGAGACGGGCAGCAGCTACGCGCCCGAATGCGTCTCCGGCTGAGTGCCGGCAGAGCGGGCCCGCGGATGCCTGTAGGGTCCCGGCCATGAGCACTGAGCAGCCACAGCAGCCGGGCGGACCAGTCCCCCCGGGGACCGAGCAGATGACTCCCGAACAGGCGGAGATGCTGCGGCAGATGGAGGAGGAGATGCGCAATGTGCGCGTCCAGGATGTCGTCACGCAGAGTGTCGTCAGCATCCTCAACCTCGCGGCCCGGCGGATCGCCAAGGAGGACGAACGCGATCTTGAACAGGCGCGCGTTGGGATCGAGGCCGTCGGCGCTCTCGTCGATCTGCTTGAGCCTGAGCCCCAGGCGGAGGTCCGCAATGCACTGGCCCAGATTCAGCTGATGTACGCGAACGAGGCCGGGGGATCTGCCGAGGGCGAGCCGCCGGCCGAGCCCACGGATCCCGCTGCTGGCGCAGAGGCGCAGCCTGCCCCACAGCAGCCGTCGCGGCTGTGGACGCCGGGCAGCTGAGCCCCTGCTGAGGCGCCGCCTGCGGCCAAGTCCGCATTCCGCCACCCGATCCGTCTACACTGCGCTCCGCTCCAGCCGCCCCCCATCCGTTTTTCCGGGGCGGCCTTGCTTTAAACACCCACACTACGGAGGGAAACGAACTTGACTGAGTTCCTGACCGATTACGGCGTCGTGATCGCGCTTGTCTGCGCCGGCGCCGGTGTTCTCTACGGACTGCTCGTGACGCGGGCGTTGCTGGCGAAGTCACCGGGGAACGATCGAATGCAGGAGATCTCCGGGGCCGTCCAGGAGGGCGCCCAGGCATATCTCAAACGGCAGTACACGATCATCGCGGCAGTCGCGGTTCCGCTCGCTATTGGAATTACGCTCTTGCAGAATGTCCAGACGGGCATCGGCTTCGTGATCGGCGGCATCCTCTCGGGTGCGGCGGGCTTCATCGGCATGAACGTCTCGGTGCGGGCCAACGCCCGCGTCGCTGAGGCGTCACGCGGCGGCATCAGCCCCGGCCTCGACGTCGCCTTCAAGGGCGGCTCGGTGACCGGCCTGCTGGTCGTCGGATTGGCTCTGCTTGGCGTCGCCGGCTACTTCGGCGTGCTGGTCCTCACCGACCAGACCGACAAGGAGGCCGTTGACGCACTCATCGGCCTCGGCTTCGGTGGCTCGCTGATCAGCGTCTTTGCGCGACTTGGCGGCGGCATTTTCACCAAGGCCGCCGACGTCGGTGCCGACCTGGTCGGCAAGGTCGAGGCTGGCATCCCCGAGGACGATCCCCGCAACCCGGCGGTAATTGCCGACAACGTCGGCGACAACGTCGGCGACTGCGCCGGTATGGCCGCCGACCTGTTCGAGACCTACGCGGTCACCGCGGTCGCGGTGATGCTGCTCGGGGTCCTCACCTTCGACCTCGAGGTCTCTCGCGAGGTGATCATGTTCCCGCTGATCATCGGCGCCGTCGCGATCCTCGCCTCGATCGTCGGTGCACTCAGCGTACGGACGAGCACCGGCAACGTCGAGGGTGCTCTCTACAAGGGCCTGATCGTCAGCGGCTTGATCTCAGCCGCCGCCTTCTACCCGATCACCGACTGGCTGATGTCTGATCCGCTCAGCCTTGGCGTCCTCGACCCGGCCAGCGCCTTGGCCGGGGCATCGGTCACCGATCTCTGGCTCTGTGCCCTGATTGGAATCGGCGTAACAGCCGGCCTGTTCGTGATCACCGACTACTACACATCGACTCGATTCCGTCCGGTCAAGCAGATCGCGGCGGCCTCGGAGACGGGCCATGCGACCAACATCATTCAAGGACTCGCCCAGGGCTTTCAGGCCACGGCGCTGCCGGCGATCCTGATCGCGATGGCGATCCTGGGAGCGAACGAGCTTGCCGGGATTTACGGGATCGGCGTCGCCGTCATGGCGCAGCTCTCCCTGACGGGCCTGATCGTCGCGCTCGACGCCTTCGGCCCGATCACCGACAACGCCGGTGGCATCGCGGAGATGGCCGACATGCCCGAGGAGGTGCGCAACGTCACCGATCCGCTCGACGCGGTCGGCAACACGACGAAGGCGGTCACCAAGGGCTACGCGATCGGCTCTGCCGTGCTGGCGGCGCTGGTCCTGTTCAAGGCGTTCCAGATCGAGCTGGCCGAGGAGAATGGGGGCGAGTTCCTCAGCTTCGACCTCGGTGATCCAGCGGTTCTGATCGGCCTCCTGATCGGCGGCATGATGGTTTACCTGTTCTCCGCTCTCTCGATCGAGGCGGTCGGTCGTGCCGGCGGCGAGGTCGTCGAGCAGGTGCGCAAGCAATTCCGCGAGCACCCGGGAATCATGGACGGCACCGAGAAGCCGGACTACGCCGACACGGTCGACATCGTCACGGCATCGGCACAGCGGGAGATGATCCTGCCGTCGCTGATCCCGATCGTGGTCCCCGTGGTCGTCGGTCTGATCAGCGCCCAGGCCCTCGGTGGCCTCTTGATCGGCGTGATCGTGGTCGGCTTCTTCGCCGCTGTCTCGATGACCGCCGGTGGCGGCGCCTGGGACAACGCCAAGAAGTTGATCGAGGACGGCGCCTACGGCGGCAAGGGCTCCGAGGCCCACGCCGCCTCGGTCACCGGTGACACCGTCGGTGATCCCTACAAGGACACCGCCGGCCCGGCGATCAACCCGATGATCAAGGTGGCGAACATCGTTGCCTTGCTGATGCTCCCGATCATCGCGCTCTAGGCGCCGGCCGAGCAGATCCAGACGTCTACGAGGGGCGGTCGCGACGGCCGCCCCTCGTCGCTTCGGGCTGCGGGGACGACGCCGCCCAGGCGCCGGGTGCGCGCCCGGGCGGCCGGGCAGAATACGATCGGCGTGTGTTCGTACTGATCGTCGGTATCGGCAGAGTCGGCTCCTCGCTCGCGCGACGGATGCTCGATGAAGGTCACGAGGTCTCCTGCCTGGATGAGGATCCCGAGACGCTCGCCCGGCTCGAGGCAGGCCTCGACGCCGGCTGGGTCGAATCCGGCGGCAGCTTCACCATCGGTCAGGGGCTTGAGCTTGATGCTCTGCTGGCGGCCGGAATCGAGCGAGCCGATGTCTTCGTTGCCTCCACGAACGGGGACAACACCAACATCGTCATCTCCCAGATCGCGCAGCGGCGTTTTGACGTGCCGACGGTGATCGCCCGTGTGCTCGACCCATTGCGGGCCGCCTGGTACGAGCAACGGGGCATGCGCACGATCAGCCCGACGCGGTCGGCGATCGAGATGCTCGAGCGCGAGGTGCTGGAGGCCGACTCGGAAGCGGCAGGGGGAGCGGAATGAGTGAGCCCGGCGGAGCTCCGATGAAGATCCTCGTGATCGGCGCCGGCAAGGTCGGCTGGAACCTGATCCGCGAGCTGCTCGGCAAGGGCCACGACGTGACGCTGATCGAGCAGGACCGGGAGCGATACCTGGTCGTCGAGCAGGAGCTCGAGCACCGGGTCCTCTACGGCGACGCCTCCGAGTTGTGGGTGCTGGAGCGGGCGGGGATCGACGAGGCCGAAATGGTGATCGCGGTCACCGGCGACGACGAGGACAACATCTTGATCTGTCAGGTGGCTCGGGAGAAGTACGGCGTCGAGCGGATAATCGCCCGCTGCAACAACCCGCGTAACCGCCAGCACTTCGAGTTGCTCGACATCCGACCTTACGTCTCCGCCACGGATCTGATCCTGCGACTGATCGAGCACGAGGTCCCCCGCTACGGGCTTGTGCACCTGCTCGACCTGCATGAGGAGCGGCTTGAGATCATCGAGATGGCGCTCGGTGCCGACTCGCCGGTGGTCGGCAGGTGCGTGCGCGATCTCGACATGCCACAGGGCAGCCTGCTGATCTCGGTGCTGCGCGAGGGACGGGGGTTCGTGCCGACGGCCGACACCGAGCTGCTCGCAGGCGACGAGGTGCTCGCCGTGCTCGATCCTGAGCTCGAGGCAGACCTGACCGGCTACCTGGGCGGTTCCGAGGGCAGCGGCGCCCGCTAGTGGATCCGTCCGTATGTTCGGTCATATGCACCGCGAGTAACCGGGCGTGGCCGGCGGCGGACGGCGAGTGCCCTCGGGCTGGCTGCCCGCGGGTGCTCGGCGGCGACCGTCAGACGCGGCCGGGTGCCGCGGGGCATGAGCGAATTTGCGGACGGGTCCGCTAGATCGTTCGGGACCACGACGCTCCGCTAGCTTTCGCATCGTGGCTGATCGCAAGGTTGACTATCTGTTGGTGGGCGGTGGCCTCGCCTCCGCCCAGTGCGCCGCCGAGCTTCGCAGGCGCGGCGCGGACGGTTCGATTCTGCTCGTCGGGCGCGAGCCGGATCCGCCCTATGACCGGCCGCCGCTGTCGAAGGAATACCTTCGTGGCGAGCACGATCGCGAACGGGCCTATGTGCACGAGACGGACTGGTACGCGGAGAACGGTGTCGAGCTGCTGACCGCCAAGAGCGTGATGTCACTCGATGTCGAGGCCCGCACGGCGAAGCTGCAGGGCAAGCAGGAGGTCGGTTTCGACAAGGCGCTGATCGCCACCGGGGCGATGGTCAACATTCTCAGAGTGGACGGAGCGCAACTCGACGGGATCCACTACCTGCGGGCGTTCGGCAACTCCGACGCGATCCGGGAGGATCTCAGCGGGGTGGAGCACGTTGTCCTGATCGGCGGCAGCTACATTGGTGCGGAGGTCGCCGCCTCGCTGGTGCAACTCGGCAAGCGCTGCACGATTGTGATGCTGGAGGAGGTGCTGCTCTCCAGGGTCTTCGGAGATCAGGCGGGCCGCTACTTCCACGATCTGCTCGAGTCGAAGGGCGTTGAGATCGTCGGTGGGGAAGAGCTGGCGGCGTTCGTCGGTGCGGATCGGGTCAGCGGCGTGAGGACGAAGGACGGCCGGGAGATCGGCGCCGAGGCTGTAGTTGTCGGAGCGGGTGTCAAGCCGGACGTGATGCTCGCCCAGCGGGCCGGCCTCGAGGTCGATGACGGGGTTCTGGTCGACGCCGGCCTCGAGACCTCGGTCGGGGGGATCTTCGCCGCCGGCGATTGCGCCCGCTATGAGAGCGAGCGGTTCGGCGGCAGCCTGCGAATCGAGCACTGGGACGTCGCTTTCCAGCAGGGCCGCCACGCCGCCCGCGGCATGATCGGGGAGAAGAGCCCCTACGAAGTCATCCCCTACTTCTTCAGTGACCTCGCCGACTGGGCCTCGTTGGAATACGTCGGCCACGCCACGCAGTGGGATCGGGTCATCTTCCGAGGCGACCGCGAGGCCGGTGAGTTCTCCGCCTGGTACCTCGATCAGGGCGTTGTCGAAGCGGCCCTCTCCGTCGGCCGCTCCGAGGACCTTCAGGAGGCCCGCCGGCTGATCGAGTCCTGCGAAAAGCTCGAGAATCCGGACGTCCTGGCCGACGCTGATTCGGATCTGAGCGCGATCGGTGTCTGCCGCTGACGGCGGTGGGCGTCGTCGCTATCGTTAACCGCCGTCGCTCTCGGCGACGTCAACCTTGGGGATTGGTGTAGCTGGCAGCACGCGAGTTTCTGGTATTCGTAGCCCAGGTTCGATCCCTGGATCCCCAGTGCCGCATGGCTGTCGTTAATCTGATCCTATGAATGCGCGTTTGATGGCGAGCGCCGCCGCCGTTGCGGCCGCGGCGCTGATCGCCGCCGGGTGCGGCGGCAGCGACGACCCGGTCGAGCCGATCGGGACGACGACCGATGCCACCGAGCCGCAGGCGACCACCCTGTCGAAACGGGAGCTGATCAACGAGCTCGATCCGAGGTGCGCGGAGGCCGGGGCGGCTATTGCCGGCCTCAGCTCGGGACCGTCCGGCGACGACCTCGCCCTGCTCGCCTCCCAGGAGGAGCAGATAACGAGGGGTCTGCTCCGGTCCGCCAACGGCCTCGCCACAGCTGAGGATCCCAGCGGGGCGCTCGACCGCTTTATCAGCGGCCTTCGCAAGCAGGCCTCGATCGACGCCCAGCGCACGGAAGCGGCGCAGTCGGGTGACACGGTTGCCTACGACGCGCTAGGGGGAGAGCTCGCCCAGGCGAAGGCCGATACGCGCCTCGCGGCCGAGGAATACGGCTTCCAGGACTGTGGTCAGGAGGCGACGGCGATCGCACCGACCACCCCGGACGGTGGCGCCACGCCGGCCCCGGTTCCGGCCCCCGCAACACCGGCGCCGGCGCCCGCGCCCGCGCCCGCCCCCGGTGGTGGTACCGGCAGCGGCGGCTCCGGTGGCGGCAGCTCCGGCGGCGTCAGCCCCGGCTGAGAGAGGGCTCGCGTCCCGCGGCGGCCTCAGGCCACCGAACGCCCTTCCCAGCTTCCGTAGAGACGGGCGTAGGCCCCGCCGGCGGCAAGCAACTCCTCATGAGTGCCGGACTCGGCAATCCGGCCCCCGTCGAGGACCACGATCCGAGCGGCGTTACGGATCGTCGAAAGCCGGTGGGCGATAACGATCGCGCTGCGGCCGCTGAGCAGCCGCCGGAGTCCCTCTTCGATCCGCCTCTCGGTCCGCACGTCAACGTTGGAGGTCGCTTCATCGAGGATCAGGATCCGAGGCTCGGCCAACAGTGCCCGGGCGAAGGCCACGATCTGACGCTCACCGGCTGAGAGCTGCGAGCCACGCTCGCCGACGCTCGTCTCCAGCCCGTCGGGCATCGCGGCGATCATCTCCTCGGCGCCGACGGCCCGCAGCGCCGTCGCGATCTCCTCTTCGCTCGCGTCCGGTTTGCCGAAGGCGACGTTCTGCCGGATCGTGCCGCTGAACAGAAACCCCTCCTGAGGCACGATCCCGAGCTGGCTGCGCAGTGCCGAGGAGGAGAGCTTGCGGACGTCGTTGCCGTCAATCGTCAGCCGGCCCCGCTGAGGGTCGTAGAAGCGGGCGATCAGCTTCGCCAGCGTCGACTTGCCGGCCCCGGTCTCGCCGACCAGGGCGACCGTCTGACCGGGCAGGACGGTGAGATCAACGTCCTCCAGCGCCCATTCCGGATCCGGCCCGGGTGCGTCGGGTGCGGGTTGCTTGGCGTCCGGCTGCGCGGCGAGGGCGCGCCGCCCGTCCTGGGCATAGGAGAACCAGACGCCCTCGAGCCTGATCTCCCCCCGGATCCGGCCCGGGTCGATCGCGTCCGGGGGGTCGACCGTGTCAGGTTCCGTGTCGAGCAGGTCAAAGATCTTGTCGAGGGCCGCCATCCCCGATTGATAGGTCGTGTAGAGCTGGCTGATCTGCTGGATCGGGTCGAAGAACGTCTGCAGGTAGCCGATGAATGAGATCAGGATGCCGATTTCGACGTTGCCGTCTATCACCTGGTATCCGCCGAACAGGAGGATCACCGCGGTGCCGATCGAGCTCAGCAGCTCGACCGCCGGGAAGTAGCTGGCGTTGAGGTAGACGGTGCGCAGGTTGGCGACCCGGTTCTCTTCGTTCAGTCGGCCCATCTCGGCGATGTGTCGGGGTTCCTGCCCGAAGCTGCGGACGACCCGGACGCCGCTGAGGGTTTCCTGGAGATAGGCCGTGATGTCGGCGATCTTCTCCCGGGTCAGCCGGTACGCGCCGGCCGAAGCGATCCGGAAGATGATGCTCGCGATCGCAATCAATGGAAAGGTGAGGAAGGTGATCAAGGCCAGCTGCACGTCGAGCAACAGCAGAATCACGACGACTCCGACCAGGGTTAGGGTGGCCGAGAACAGGGTGACGATGCCGTCGGTGACGAGCTGATCGAGCGCCTGCACGTCGTTGGTCATCCGTGAGATCAGGACCCCGGGGCGGTTGCGGGTGTAGAAGCCGATCGACATCGCCTGCAGGTGGGTGTAGATCCGCTCCCGCAGATCTTGGAGCGCGCGCTGGCCGACCCAGCCGACGAGGTAGGTCTGCGCGTAGCTCGCCGCCCAGAGGATCGCCGCCGAGATCAGGAAGACGACGACCACCACGGTCAGGGCGCCGGCGTCGCCGGCGACGATGCCGTCGTCGACGGCCCTGCCGGCCAGGTAGGGGGGAGCCAGCGACGCGGCCGTGGCGACCAGCAGTGAGCCGAACATCAGCACCACCTTGGCTCGATAGGGCCGCAGCAGGCCGATCAACCAGCGCACCTTGCGGCCCCGCTCATCCTCCCCCCTGATCAGTCGCCAGATGTCCCGGAACAGGTAGTAGACGCCCTGCATGCCCTCGGTGGTCTCCGGGGTCGTCGCCTCGCCGCGCTTCCGATCGCTGCGGCTCACAGCTTTGCCACCTCTTCGCGCTCTTCGAGATCGCTCTGCAGGAAGGTCGTGTCGGCGAGTCCGTGGTCCGCGATCTCCCGGTACAGGGGGCAGCGAACGAGCAGGTCCTTGTGGCTGCCGCGGTCGACGATCCGGCCCTCGTCCATGACGACGACCTCATCGGCGAGGGAGATCGTCGAGAGTCGGTGGGCGACGATGAACGTGGTCCGGTCGCTGAGCGCCTCCTGCAGGCCGCGCTTGATCTCCGCCTCGGTCTGGGCGTCCACCGACGACGTCGCATCGTCGAGGATCAGGATCCGCGGGTTGGCGACGATGGCGCGGGCGATGGCAACCCGCTGACGCTGGCCTCCCGACAGCGAGTACCCGTGCTCTCCGAGCAGCGTGTCGTACCCGTCCGGCAGCGCCGCCACGAAGTCCTGGCAACCGGCGAGGCGAGCCGCTCGCTCGATCGCGTGCTCGGGCGCGTCCTCGTCGGCGAACGCGATGTTCGCCCGCAGGGAGTCGGAGAAGAGGAACGTCTCCTCGAAGACCATGGACACGGCGTCGCGCAGGGACGCCAGCTCCACGTCGCGCACGTCGACGCCGTCGATCAGCACCCGTCCGGCTTCCACGTCATAGAACCGGGGCACGAGCCGGGCGACCGTCGACTTCCCCGAGCTCGTCGGGCCGACGATCGCGATGGACTCGCCGGGTCGGATCACGAGATCGAGGTCCCGGAGCACCGGAACACCCTGGAGGTACCCGAAGGTCACTCCCTCGAAGCGGATCTCACCCGCGCCGCCGGGGAGGGGGATC
>JAQBGG010000142.1:0-22788 GCA_032122625.1 Acidobacteriota bacterium | reverse complement strand
GCTGAAACCGAGCCGCTCGTAGAAGGGAGCCATCTCCGGCAGGCACATCAGCTCGACTCCGGAGCAGCGGGCGAGCGCCGGCCTCCGCAGTAGCTCCTCGAGGACCAGCCGCCCGAGCCCCTGGCCGCGGTGCGAAGGAGCGACGATCAGATCGAAGACGATCGCGCGGAAGGCCCCATCGGAGAGCGCTCGGGCGAACCCGAGCAGTTCCTGCCTACTGCCGGACTCACCGACTGCCGCAACGATCTCGGTCGAGCCCGCAAGCATCCGCTCAACATCGGCCCGTTCGCGGCCCCGGGTCCACCACTCCCCCTGGTACAGCAGCCAGAGTTCCTCGAGGTGCCGCTCCGGCAATCGCTCGAGGAGCTCGATCCCGCCGCTCTGGCTCAGGGGCCCGCGTAGCCGTTCGAGTAGCAGGGCCCACCACAGTCACCGAGCAGGGCGCCGGCCGGGCGCATCCAATCCGACATCTGCTGCTGGGCATCGGGGTCCTTGCGTGGGTAGCTGTGCGGGTCGTCACCGAAGCCCTGCTCCTCGCGCGGCGCCACGTTCTCGTTCGGCGGCACCGCCGTGCCGCCGCCCTCAACGCCGGCGAATCCGACAGGGCCGCCGTCCCAGTAGACGAGGGTCGATCCGGTCCAGGGGAACCCCGGAACAGGCTGCAGGCCAAAGAACGGGTCCGGCTGCCAGTGCCTGCCCGGATCGAGGGCCGGCTCGAGCACCTTGGCGCCGATCGTCCGCGCCTCGATCTCGGCGGTCAGGTTCGCAACCTGGTGATCGCCGAGGGCAGCGTGCATGAGCACGTTGTGAGTCGGCGTATTCGGATAGGGGTCATCGGTCATGTGGTGTGCGTAACCGTTCGCCTCACCGCGATCCCAGCCCATCTGCATCAGGCCAAGCAGCAACGGCCGCTCGAGCTCGTTCGGGTAGTTGTCGTAGAGGCCGATTCCCGGCAGCTCCGCGTAGTCGTCGAAGTCGACGCTGCGCCGCAGCAGAGTTGAGTAGTTCATCCCCGGAACGCCGAGCACCGACTGCTCGACATCCGGTGAGATCGCGGTCAGGGCGCCGCCCATGATCCCGCCCTGGCTGTTGCCGTAGTAGTAGAGCTCGGTGTCGTTGATCACCGACTCCAGACCGGCACCCGCGTCGTACTGGAAGGCGGGGTCAGTGGCGAAGCCATCGGGATGGGTCAGCGCGCGGCCGAGCATCATGAAGTTGATGAAGCCCTGCTGCATCCGATCGAACGCGTTATTGAGGACCGTCACGTCGGTCAGCGCCGGCAGGATCACATCGAGAACGTCCTCCTCGGAGAACCCAGCCCAATCGACCGCGCAATGCATCACGTTGTGGGCGTCGGAGAACGAGCGGATGTAGGAAGAGCCGGCCTGGCCCTTGCTTCCGAGCAGACCGTGCCCGTACAGCGACGGGCGCGCCGGCTTGACCGAGCCGGCGCCGACCACCGCGTTCGGGATGTCGCACTGGAAGGGGACGTCGACCGTGTAGGAGGGGTCCCAGGTCGGCATCGTCGAGTCCTTGGAGTCGAACATGAAGTGCGACCCGGGCGGGCAGCCGTTCTCGTTCAGGTAGCAGGGCACGTTGTCGATCGTGCCCTTCACCCGGCGCAGGATCTCGATGTCCGGATTGTCCTGTACGTCGGTGACCGTGAACGCCGGTGAGTCACCCTGGATCGTGCGATCGCCGAGGTTCGTATCGCCGAGCTTGGCGAAGGCGTCATCACGCATCGCCAAGACCCTCTCGGAGAGGCTCTCACCGCTGGCGACGCTGAAGTCCCAGGCCATGTAGAGGTCCTTGCGGCGCCCGGTCCGCTTTGCCTTCTTCAGCTTCTTGAAGATCTTCTGCTCAAAGTAGGAGCGTCGGTTCTCGACCTTCTTCTGCTTGGTGATCAGCTTCTTGCTGTAGACCTTGAAGGCGTTCGGGGCCTTGATCTTCTTGCCGTCGGCGGTACGGAGGTTGCGGAGCGCGACGATGTAGCGCTGGCCCTCCTCCCAATTGCGCAGCGGCCGGATGATCAGGTTGCGATCGGAGTCGGCTTCGGGGATCGAGTCCATCTCAGCGAACACCGGGTGGCGCTGCTTCGTCGTCGCGTTGATCACGATCACCGGTTGCTTCTTCTGCCGGTACTCGGCGGGCGCGTCGATCGGGACGATGCCGCTGCGATCGAAGGCGGCCTGGTTGTCGAGACCGTCGATATGGAGGACGATCGCCTGGCCGGGGCTGAAGCCGTCGTTGCGGTTGATCTCGGTCGGATCGATCGCGGTGCCGGCGGCGTTAGCCGGCATCGACTTCGGGTTCAGCTTGATCCGGTTGCCGGTTGCCGTGCCTGCGCCGGAGTCGAGGTAGAGGTTGTTCGGGAACGGCTGTAGGCAGACGCTGGTGTCGAGGAAGTCGCATCGGTCCGCGTTCGGGGTCGAGATCTTCGGGCCCGTGTACTTCTTCTCCTTGCCCTTGCCCTTCTTGGCGGCGGCAGCGCCGTCGGCGCTCGGGGGCGGTGCCAGGGCCAGCGCCAGCAGCGCCAAAGCGGCCACCAGGCTGACGATCGAACCGACTGCTACCCACACGCCGGAAACCCGGCCAAGACCGCCTGACATCTGTCTCCTCTCGAAGCCCTCTCGGCCCGCTCCCGCGGAGCGGCCGCCTGAGGGCCAAACGGTACTAGAGAGTCCCGCCTGGCGGACGTCCGGAAAGGGGGCTCAGCTCGCGTTGACGATCTCGGCAGCGATCGCCGCTGCCTCCGACGGGCTCGTGCCGACTCGCACGCCCTTCGCCTCGAGCGCCTCCTGCTTCGCCTGGGCGGTGCCGGAGGAGCCGGAGATGATCGCGCCCGCGTGCCCCATCTGCTTGCCGGGCGGGGCCGTGAAGCCGGCGATGTAGCCGACGACGGGCTTGGTCACGTTCTCGGCGATGTAGTCGGCGGCGCGCTCCTCGGCGTCGCCGCCGATCTCACCGACCATCACGATCAGCTCGGTCTCGGGGTCGTTTTCGTAGAGCTCGAGGATGTCGATGAAGTCGCTGCCGACGATCGGATCGCCGCCGATACCGACGATCGAGGAGTTGCCGAGCCCGGCCTGTTTGAGCTCGTTGCCGATCTGGTAGGTCAGGGTCCCGGACTTGGAGACGACGCCGATCGACCCAGCCTCGAAGAACTGGGCGGGGATGATGCCGACGTTCGCCTTGCCCGGGCTGAGGACTCCCGGGCAGTTGGGGCCGATCAGACGGACGCCCTGCTCCTTCGCCCTCCAATAGGTGCTGAGCATGTCGTGTACCGGGATTCCCTCGGTGATCGCGATCACCGTCTCACAACCGGCGTCGATCGCCTCGTTGATCGCGGCACCGGCGAAACGGGCGGGCACGAAGATCATCGACGTGTTCGCACCCAGCTCGGAGACGGCCTCCGAGATCTCGTTGTAGATCGGCACTCCTTCAACGTCTTGGCCACCCTTGCCCGGGGTGACGCCGGCGACGAGGTCGGTCCCGTAGTCACGGTTGCGGAGGCCGTGGAAGCTGCCTTCACGACCGGTCAGGCCGCTGACTACGAGCTTGGTCTCGTTGTCGACGATGATCGCCATCGGCCGCTAGCCCTTCCCCGCCAGGTCGACAACAGCCTCGGCCGCACCGAGCATCGTCTTCTCTACGTGGAGGTTGCCGAGGTCGGACTCGGCAAGCATGCCGAGACCCTGTTCGGAGTTGGTGCCGTCGAGGCGAACCACCAGCGGAACGTTGATGTCGACGCGCCGGTAGGCCTCGATGATTCCACCCGCGACCTCGTCGCAGCGTGTGATTCCGCCAAAGATGTTGAACAGGACCGCCTTGACCTTCGGGTCGGAGGTGATCACCTCGAGCGCGTCGACGATCGCGTCAGCCTTCGAGCCACCACCGGCGTCGAGGAAGTTTGCCGGGGCGCCACCGGCGTTTGCAACCACGTCGAGCGTCGACATGCAGAGCCCGGCGCCGTTGCCGAGGATGCCGATGTCACCGTCGAGCTTTACGTAGGTGAGCCCCTTCTGCTTGGCCATCCGCTCCTGCTCGTCCTGCGGCTCGTCCTCGATCGCCGAGAGCTCTTCCTGGCGGTAGAGGGCGGAGTTGTCAACGGTCACCTTGGCGTCGAGCGCGACGACCGTGCGGGCCGAGGTGACGATCAGGGGGTTGACCTCGATCAGAGTGGCGTCATTGGAGCCGAACGCTTCATAAAGCTTGACCATCGTCTCGGCGAGCGACTCGACGACGTCCTCATCGATCTGGGCGTCGACAGCCAGCTGGCGGGCATCGTCGAGGCTGAGGCCGGCTGCCGGCTCGATGTGTCGCTTGACGAGAGCGTCAGGATCCTTGTCGGCGATCTCCTCGACGTTCATGCCGCCCATCCGCGAGAGGATCGCGAGCGGCTTCTTGGCCGAGCGATCGAGGATGATCGAAGCGTAGTACTCGGCGTCGATCTCCGAGGCGCCTTCGACCCAGACCTCGCCAACCCTGAACGGCCCCTCGCCGTGCGGGCC
The DNA here is from genome assembly GCA_032122625.1 of Acidobacteriota bacterium. Lineage (GTDB taxonomy): Bacteria > Actinomycetota > Thermoleophilia > Solirubrobacterales > 70-9 > CAXMST01. Next base: position 18,277 of record JAQBGG010000142.1, on the reverse strand, counting down.
ACTGATGTCCATGCCGATGATCGCCTCAGCGTGAGCGCGGGCCTCGCCGGCGTTCTTGGCGACCTTGATGCCGCCGGCCTTGCCGCGACCCCCGATCAACACCTGGGCCTTGATCACGCAGGGGTAGCCAATCCGGTCGGCTGCGGCGACGGCGGTCTCGACGTCGCGAGCCGGCTCGCCGTCAGGCACTGATACGCCGGAGCGGGCGAAAAGTTGCTTGCCTTGGTATTCGAGTAAGTCCATGACTGAGTGCGGCAGCCTACCCAACCGGCGGAGGACCGGGGCTCAGGCGGGCTACGGCGCGCGGGCGGCATGGCGCGGGCCCGGCCGGCGGATCTCGGGAAGCCGGCAAGACTCACGCGAAATCAGCCCTCCCCGACATTTCTCGGGGCGGTTGAATAGGCTTCACACATCGGGCAATGGACCTTCATTACCAACCACGCGCGGGTACTGCTGGTGATCTCGCGAGAGCCCACAGTTCGACTACGGGACATCGCGACGACGCTCGACATCACTGAGCGCGCCGCTCAGCGGATCGTCACAGAACTCGTGGAAACGGGCTTCCTCACGCGCAAACGGGTGGGCCGGCGAAACACCTACACGGTGCACCACAAGCAGGCGATGCGCGCCCCGCAGGCCCGGGAGACGGAGGTCGGCGAGGTCCTCGACGTCCTGCTCGGCAACCAAGACCCCCTCGAGCCGAACGACTAGCGAGCCTGCGGCCCTCCGGCACCCCCCAACGCGGCGGGTGCCATAATGCCGCGCCCCGTGCCACTTCCTAAACGCAGCGAGATCGAATGGGTCACCACCGACTGTTACGGAACCCTGATCGATTGGGACAAGGGGATCACTGAAGCTTTCAAGCGGGAAGCTCGCGAGGATGGCCTGACGCTTGACGTCAAGAGCCTGCTCCACCGCTTCTACGAGGTCATGTACGAGGTCATGTCCGGCTCCTACGAGCTCTACGCCGAGGTGCTCCGCCGTGCCGCCGTCAAGGCTGCCGGCGAGATCGGCTGGGAGCTCGAGCCATCGCGGGCGCAGTTCCTGCCCGACTCGATCCCCGACTGGCAGCCGTTCCGCGAGTCGAACGCGGCGATGGACCGTCTCGGTGCCAGGTACAACCTCGGGATCCTCTCGAACATCGACGACAAGCTGCTCGGCCTCTCGCGCCGTCATCTGCGCACCCAGCTGGACCTCGTCGTCACCGCCCAGCAGGTACGTAGCTACAAGCCTGAGCCCGCTCACTTCAAGGAGTGCGCCCGCCGGATCGGCAAGAAGAAGGGCTGGGTCCACATTGCCAGCGGCCTCTACACCGATGTGGAGCCGCTGCTGTCGATGCGCGTGCCCGTGATCTGGGTCAACCGGCGCGGCGAGAAGATCGAAAAGGGCGGCAAGAAGCCGACATCCGAAGTTAAGACGTTTCGCGAGGCCACTAAGAAACTCGGCTGCTAGCGGCGCTGGGAGGAAAACTCTGGGAATGAGGACCTCGATTGCGGCTGAGCCTAGTCCGGACCCGTCGGATCGCGCCAATGTCGCCGATCTGGAGGAGATCTGATGCAGCGCCTGATTCCCGACCCTGCGGCTACCACGATCGAGGAGCAGATGGCGGGCTTCGATCCGGTAGCCGCCGCCGGCAGCGAGCGTCCGCACGTGTTCACCAACTTCGCCGTCACGGTCGACGGGCACGCGACCATCTCAGGGCGGTCGGGGGAGATCGGCACGGGCACGGACACGGCGATGCTGATGGCATTGCGGGCCAGTGCCGAGGCGGTCATGGTCGGCGCCGGCACTCTGCGCGCGGAGTCCTACGGGCGTCTTCTGCCGAACTCTCAGACCCGCGCCCGGCGCGAACGGCGTGGCCTCCCCCCCGACCCCCTCGCCGTGGTTGTCAGCAACCGGATGGAGCTGCCCTGGGATGCGGGGCTTTTCACCTCCGGGGCCGGACAGGTCCTCGTCTTCACCGCAAGCGAGGAGGATCACCCAGAGACCGCGACGCCGATGGAGGTAATCCGTCACCAGGGCGGCGTCGATCTGGTGGCGGCCGTGAAGCATCTGAGAACCGAGCGCGGGATCCGCGCCTTGCTCTGCGAGGGCGGTCCCCACCTGCATGGCGACCTGCTCGACGCGGGCCTGGTCGACGAGCTGTTCGTGACGCTTGGAGCCAAGCTTGCCGGCGGCTCCGGCCCACGAATGGCTGAGGGTCTGGATTCGGGCCCGCTCGACGTTGAGCTCCGCTGGCTCCTACAGGACGGGAACGAGCTGTTCGCCCGCTACGCGGTCAAGCCCCCCGTGGGCTCCGAAACCGGGACCTGATCGGGGATGATCTCGCCGCTGGCGTCCGGGATCAGGCCGGCCTCCTCGCCACGCTGCTCGCCGCGACGCAACATCCTCAGGGCCAGGATCGTGCCACTGAGCAACACCAGGCCGCCGAGGCTGAGCTGGACGCTGAGCAGGCCCTCCCGGGTCCAGTAGACGTCGCGCAGGTCCAGCAGCAGCGCCGCCTCATCGAAGACCAGGCCGGCGCCGGCGGCGAACGGCACCGCCAGAGTCGCCTGCCGATCGCGATCGTCGCTCAGCAGTGCGGCGGTGCCGGAGGCGAAGGCAAGCACGATGCCCGGCACGAAGTGATGGATGTGGCGGCCCCCGATCCGGACGTCACCGAACGGCCACCAGCCGGAGCGGATGCCACCGGTGGAGAGGCGCGCAAGGGCGAACGCTCCGGCGAAGCCGCTGAGCATGTTGAAGAGCACAGCCTCACGGTGGTCGAAGGAGCCGTAGCCCTCGATCGCGACGCGGACCGTGTCCTGGGTGGCGCGGCCCGCGACCTGGAGCGTCTCCACCGTGCGCTCGGGCGAGCGTGGGACCTCGTCGGCGATCCCGGCGTGCACGGCCTGGCGGCGGAAGCGGCGGCTGAACTCACCGGCAAGAACCGCCCCCGCGGTCGCGGCGGTCGCGGCAGCGAGGCCGAGGGTCACCCGATCGGTCCGGCCGAGAAGACCGAGGGACTCCCGTGAGGAGCGCAGCTTCAAGAGGGCCATCGCCTGGCTCCTCCCAGGCTCAGAGACGGACGAGGTTGGATGCTTCGATCCCGCGTGTGACACCGCGGAAGTCGACGACCAGCTGGGCGTCGGCCACGAGTGCCCGGTGATCGATCCCGGGATGAGCGGTAACGATCGCAACGAGATCGGCATCGGCGACGCCAGACGCCAGATCCACCGACCGTAGCCCCAGCTCACCGAGTTCGGGGACGAGTGGGTCGTGGTACGAGACCTCCGCGCCGAGCTCGCGAAGGTGGCGGATCATCTTCAAGGCAGGGGCCTCCCGCAGGTCAGCCACTCCAGCCTTGTAGGAGACGCCGAGGATCAGGACCCGGGAGCCGTTGACCGGCTTACCCGCCGCGTTCAGCGCCCGATCCATCTTGCTGACGCAATACAGCGGGTGGGACTGGTTGATCTTGCCTGCCAGCTCGACGAACTCGGGATAGAAGTCGTACTCGCGAGCCTTGAAAGCAAGATAGAACGGATCGACCGGCAGGCAGTGGCCGCCCATGCCCGGACCCGGGTCGAAGCGCATGAAGCCGAAGGGTTTGGTCGCGGCCGCGTCGATCACCTCCCAGATGTCGATTCCGAGCACGTCGGTCAGTTGCGCCATCTCGTTGACGAGGGCGATGTTGACCGAGCGGAAGATGTTCTCCAGCAGCTTCGTCAGCTCGGCGGCCTCAGGGGTGGAGACACGGACGATCTCGTCACAGATCGCCTCATAGACCGTCGCCGCGCGCTCGGTGCACTCCGGCGTGATGCCGCCGATCACCTTCGGCGTGTTGGCAACGGTGTGGTCGGAGCGACCGGGGTCGATCCGCTCCGGCGAATAGGCGAGGTGGAAGTCGCGGCCGGCGCGCAGCCCGGACTCCTCGAGCAGCGGCAGCAGGTGATCGCGGGTGGTCCCCGGGTACGTGGTCGACTCGAGGATGATCGTCTGGCCCTCGACAAGGACCTCAGCCAGCGTCCGGGCCGAGGCGGTGATGTAGCTGAGGTCAGGCTCGCGCTGGTTCACCAGCGGGGTTGGCACGCAGATCAGGACGGCGTCGCAACGGCTCAGCCCGGCGGGCTCCGTACTCGCCTCGAAGGCGTCGCCCAGCCCCGCAAGACGCTCGGACGGGACGTCCTCGATGTCGCTCTCGGCCCGCACCAGGCGCTCGACCCGGCGTGAGTCGGTGTCGTAGCCGACCACCGCATGCCCGGCCTCGCCAAAGGCGACGGCCAAGGGCAGCCCCACGTAACCCAATCCGACGATTCCAATCCGCATCACCCTAAGTCTAAGCAGGATCGGAACGGGAAACGCCGCAGCCACTTAGGCACGTCGCCGCCCAGGCCAATAGGGTTCGCCTCGATGCAACGGCTCCTGATCCCAGCGCAGATCGGCCTCGGTGCGGCCAAGCACTTGGCGTGGTACGTGACCCATCTGGTCAACGGCGCCCCCGCCCGGCACTGAGCCACGAGCCGCCAAATACGGGCCGGCCAAGAAGCAAAGGCCTGTCTCTCTTGAGCGAATCAAGGGCCTGTCTCTTTTAAGCGAAAGCGCCACTTAGCCGAGGAGGCGTGAACGCCGTGACATGCGCGCGGTTCCGACCCGGCCTTGCCACGTGATCGGCCCATAGCGCCATTCGCGTGACACGCCTGGCCCAGTAGGCCCGTCGTGTCACCTGATTGACACCCACGGGCGTCGGTGTGTCTTCGCGCGAGAAGGGCGTGATCGACCAGCTGTCGCCGGCGGTGGGTGCGCCCGCGAGCCGGGGATCGGTCATGGGCCATGAAGGACTCGAACCTTCAACCTTGAGATTAAGAGTCTCCTGCTCTGCCAGTTGAGCTAATGGCCCCGCGGGGATGCTAGCGAGAGAGAGTCCGCTCGCACGGGCAAGGGATCGCCTTGGGGCTCAGCCCCCGGGGGGCGAGGTGCCGGTCGCGTCCGCGGGGGCGCCACCGAGCGTGCCGAGGGGGTCCTCGAGCGCATTCTGGTCGGGATTCTCGGCCTGCTGTTTGAGCTGCTTCTGAATCTGCTTGCCCTGCTGCTCGGCCGACTCGAGCTGGCTCTTGAGCGCCGGCCGGCCGGTGTCGTCGGGGAGCGCCGCGAGCGCCTGCTTCGCAGCTTTGTCGGCGGTCTTCGTGTCGCCGGCGAGGTAGGCGAGGCTGGCGAGATCGAGGAAGCTGGTCGGCCCCGGGCGCTCTGCTGCGATCACAGCGGCGGCATCCTGAGCCCCGTCGAGGCGACGCTGGATCGTCACCGGGCTGGTGGAATCGAAGGCGACGGACGTGTAAGCGCGGAAGATCAGCGTCGCGACCGAGGCGTCGGGCTGGCCCTTGTTGGCCTTCAGGTAGCGCTCCCAGGCGTCGATCGAGGCCTCGAAGTCGGTCCGAGCCTCGTCGGTGACCACCTGGGTGCCCTGCTCCTCATCGACCTCCAGCGACTGCTGGCCGTTGAGGTAGCTGTAGCGTGCCAGCGAAAGCAGAGCGGCCGGGTTCTCGGGGTCCGTCGCGAGCCTGCTCTCGGCTGCCTCGACCTCGTCGTTGAACTCGGTGCTGCCGTCGCTGCCGCTGTTGCTGCTGATCCCGAGCAGATCACCGAGACCGCCGTTTGCGTCGCCCCCGATTCCGAACAGCACGAGGCCGCCACCGAGCAGCAATGCCAGGAAGACGTAGATGACCTGAATAAACCGCTTCCGCTTGCCGCGAATATCGAAAAGCATGGATGGGGAGCGTAGAGGATCGCCCTGGTCGGGCGGTGATTCTCAGCCCTCGTCCGTGGCGAGATCGGCGGACGGCTCCCGCTGCCGGCCGAAGGCGCGGGCGAGGATGATGCTGAACTCGAACAGGATCAACAACGGCACCATCGAGATCAGCATCGTCACCGGGTCGGTGCCGGGCAGCAGCATCGCCAGGACAGCGATCCCGAGGAAGCCGTAGCGGCGGTTGGCAGCGATCTGATCGGGGCTGACGATCCCGAGCCTGGTGACGGCCAGGACGCCGACCGGGATCTGGAAGAGAACGCCGACCGAGAGCAGCGAGAGCGCGAAGAAGCTGTAGTACTCGCGCGCCCTGACCTGGATGTTGAACTCGTCGCTGTTGAAGTTGAGCAGGAAGTCGATCGCCGCCGGCGTCACCACGTAGTAGGCGAAGACGACGCCGGCGATGAACAGGAAGGGGACCATCAGCAGCAACGGCAGCATGACCTTCTTCTCATTCGGCGCGAAGGCCGGCAGGACGAAGGCGTAGACCTGGTAGAGGATCACCGGCAGCGCCAGGAGGATCGCTCCGTAGAAAGAGATCGTCAGCGTGGTGATGAACGGCTCCCCGACCGACAGGGTCAGCAGCTTGCGGCCGTCCAGCGGTGCGTCGGCGATCTCCAACAGCAGGTGGTTCTGCCAAAAGCAGAGCGCGGCCGCGAGGAGCAGCACGCCCCCGGAGATCAGCAGCCGGGTGCGCAGCTCGTCGAGATGCTCGACCAGCGTCAGGCGCTCGTCGAAGTCGGCTGCCCGGATCCGGGCCACTACTCAGGCTCTCCCTCGGTCGCGGAGGCGAGCGCCTCAGACGCCGCGCTGGCCGGCCGGTTCGCTCTCGGAAGCTTCCTCGACGCCGTTCTCGATCTCGGGCGGATCGTCATCGTCATCATCATCATCATCATCGTCACTGTTGCCGCTGATCGAGTCCTTGAACTCGCGCATTCCGCGACCCAGCGACTTACCCAGTTCAGGCAATCTCTTCGGCCCGAAGATCACCAGGGCGATGATCAGAACGATCGCCAACTCGAGCGGTCCAACGTTCGGCATGGCCCAATGGTAGCGCCGCCGGCACACGGGTTCGCGGATCAGTCGTTGGTTGGATGTAGGCTCCCGGCCCGTGATCTTGTCGGACAAGTCGATCACCGAAGAGCTGGACTCGGGCGGCATCGTCATCGAGCCGCTCGGCGTGAACGCCATGCAGCCCTCCTCAGTGGACCTGCGGGTCGATCGATTCTTCCGAGTCTTCCGCAACGACACGACGCCCTACATCGACCCCAAGCAGGCGCAGGAGGACTTGACCGAACTCGTCGAGGTCGACGAGAGCGGTGAGCGACCGTTCATCCTGCACCCTGGCGAGTTCGTGCTCGGCTCGACGCTGGAGCGCGTCGCGCTCGGCAACGAACTCGTCGCTCGCCTCGAGGGCAAGTCGTCGCTTGGGCGCCTGGGCCTGCTGATCCACAGCACGGCCGGGTTCGTCGATGCCGGGTGGGACGGCCACCTGACGCTCGAGCTGTCGAACGTCGCCACCCTGCCAATCGCGATCTACCCCGGAATGAAGATCGGCCAGATCTCGTTCTTGCGGATGACGACGGCTGCGGAGGCCCCCTACGGCAGCTCCGCCGCGGGGTCCAAGTACAAGGGCCAAATGGGCCCAACTCCCTCGCGCTACTACCTGAACTTCGCCGAGGAGACCGATTAACCCCGTTTCCAGGGGGTTTACGGGGTGCCGGGGGCGCTGCAGATTAGCTGCCGGCGGACGCAAACGGGTCTAACGGCTGTCCAGATTCGAGCCCCTGCCTCCGAGTCGATCGCGGCGTGCCGATACGGCTTCTACGCATGGATTCCGCAGACCGACATAGGCGCCGCAGGCGCAACGGGCGTCAGGGGCCAAGCCAGATCCCGACGCTGAACACCCGGCCCAAACGGGTCACGCCGCAGCGCTCGGAAGACGATCTGCATCTCTGCCCAGCGTGCGGCTCGAACCTCGTCCAGCCGGTCGAGTGGGCTCCAGTCGACAGGCGCAGCTGGCGCGTCGAACTGCAGTGCCCCGAGTGTGATGCCGGGCGGGCGGGAATCTTCTCCCAGCCGGCGCTCGATCGCTTCGACGCGATCCTCGACAACGGCACGATCGCGCTCCTGGACGACCTAGGCAAGCTCGAGCGCTACAACATGGAAGAGGCGATCGAGCGCTTCAGCGTCGCGCTGCAGAGCGACCAGATCCTCCCCGAGGACTTCTAACCAACCCGAAACCGAGAGCTCGGTGCGAGCTCAGGAGTAGCGCTCGACCACCCCGTCGGCGACGAGCTCGAAGAGATGCCTGTCGCCGGCCGTCAGCTCAGCCTCGCGCAGACCCGACTTCGCCCTCTCGACCCGCTCGCGGGCCTCAGCCCGCACGGTCTGGGTCGCGCCGGTCGCCGCTATCCGGTCGCAGACCTGCTCGGCAGCCCGCTCGTCGAGCCCCCGCAGATCGAGCGATGAGAGTCCCCGGTCGCGATCGCGGGCCCGGATCAGCGGCAGGTTGACCGTTCCGTCGAGCAGATCGGCGCCCCGGGCTTTGCCGGTCCGCTCGGGAGGTCCGATGACGTCGAGAACGTCGTCGAGAAGCTGAAAGGCGAGGCCAATCTCACGGCCGAAGGCGGCCAGCGCCTCGCGCTCCGGCTCCGGTCGTTCGGCCCCGACCACGCACGCGCATTCGAAAAGGGCCGCCGTCTTCAGGCGACAACGCAGGTAGTAGCGCTCGGCGCTGACGTCGGCATGGTAGGCGTCCTGGCGCTGAGCGAGCTCGCCGCGAGCAAGCGCCACCGAGGCTGTGGCCAAGGCCGCGACCTGCGGCGCGGAGCCGGGCGCCGCGAGCTCGGCAAAGGCACGGGAGAAGAGCAGGTCGCCGGTCGCCAGGGCGCGGGCGCGGCCGGCGTTGGCGACGACGGTAGGGCGCCCACGCCGCATCGGCGCATCGTCGAGGACGTCGTCGTGGACCAGCGTCGCCATGTGTACCAACTCGATCGCCGTCGCCGCTCGGATCGCCTCCTCCCCGGCCTCGCGGCCGGCGCAGAGTAGAACGAGCAGCGGCCGCATCCGCTTGCCACCCGCGGCGAGGGTCGAGCCGGCGTCAGCGGCTATCGGTTCGCCGTGGCCGGCGGCGATCTCGGCCAGGCGCCGCTCCACCTGCTCGAGGCGCAGCGGTAGCCAGGCCCCGGCGAGATCGGTGACCGCGGTCACCGGCTCGGGAATCGCCGAGCGGGCCATCAGCTGCCCGGCTTGACCCCGGAATGAATGGCAATGATGCCGCCGGCAAGGATCGTCCAGCGAATCCCGGTAAGGCCCGCGCGCTCCATCTTTTCCGCCAGGTCCTCTGGCGGTGGAAAGCGTTTCACCGACTCCGGAAGGTAGCTGTAGGCCTCGGCATCGCCGGCGACGTTACCCAGCAGCGGCACGAGGCGGTCGAACCAGAGGGAGAAGAAGGTCGACAGCGGTGGTCGCTGCGGCTGGGTGATCTCGAGGATCACCATGCGCCCGCCAGGCTTCAACACCCGATTCATCTCCGCCAGCCCCCGATCCAGATCGGCGAAGTTTCGGACCCCGAAGCCAACGGTCACGGCATCGAAGGCATCGTCGTCGTAGGTGAGCTCGAGGGCATCCCCCCACTCGTAGATCGGTGTCCCGCCGAGCCCGCTCGATGCCCGGGAAGCTCCCTTCTCGCGAGCGAGATCGAGCATCCGCTCGGAGAAATCGGAGCCGATCACATGACCGTCGGAACCGACGCGCCGTTGCAGCCGCAGGGTCATATCGCCGGTGCCGCAGGCGACGTCGAGCGCGACATCACCTGGGCTGAGCTCGGCGCGGTCGGCGGCGCGGTCGCGCCAGCGATGGTGCATGCCGGCGGTCATCGCCGAGTTCATCAGGTCGTAGACGCCGGCGATCCGGTCGAACATTCCCCGGACCTGGCCGGCGAACTCCTCGGAATCTCGTGCGGGCTTACTTTCGATCATCGCAACGCGGCCAGGTAGTCGACGAGCTCGTCGACCATCTCCGGCGGCATCGCATCGTAGCTGGGCATGAAGCTCGGGCCCCGGCGCACGGCGCTCTCCAGTTCGGCTCGCGAGAGCTCCGCGCCGACCGTTGTCAGCTCCCCTCCGAGGTCGCCGGTCCCCGCGGAGCCGACCGCATGACAGGCTGCACACCCCTGGCTGAAGAACACTTCCCGGCCTGCCTGGAGTCCGGGCCGCACGCGGGGACCGCGATCCTCCCCGGGGACCAGCGGCCCCACGTCCGTGGTCCTCGGGAACCCCCCTGCCGGCGTCGGGATGCCGCCGCCGTCGCCCCCGCAGGCGGACAGCACGGCGCTGATCATGATCGCGAGTACAGCCGCGCCGCGGCGGCTCCCGGAGCGCACTGCTCGAGGAGTGCGGCTACCCGCCGCCGTCGGCGGGTGCGACATACTCCTCGCCGTCCAGCGAGGCGAGGTATTTGACCATCTCGTCGAAGGCCTCGGGATCCGTGTCCTGCAGCGTGTAGGCGGGCATGATGTCCGGCCCGACGACCACTGAGCGGGCGATCGCGGCGGCGGGAATCCTGTTGCCGACCTCGGTCAGGTCGGGTCCGAGCGTGCCGCCATTCTCACCGATCTTGTGGCAACCGAGGCAGCCCTGCGAGGCGACCACCTGCTGTCCGTCCTCGAACTCGGGCGCCGTCGCGAGCTCGATTTCGGTAGGCGGTCCGCCCTCGGCGCCGAGCAGAGTCAGCCAGGCCATCGAGACGACCGTGAGCACGGCGGCGGTCATTGCGATCGGCCGCTTCAGCGGGCGGCGCTCTGCGCCCCTGTCATAGAACGGAAGCAGAAAGAGCAGCACCATCGCGATCGACGGCACACCGATCGTCGCCAGCGGCGTCAGCTCCGGCGGCTTGATCACCCGCAGCACCTCGAAGAGGAAGAAGAAGTACCACTCCGGGCGCGGTGTGTAGGTGGTCGTGGTCGGGTCGGCCTTCGGGCCCTGCTCGGCGCCGAGGAAGATTGCCATCGCGGCGATCACCAGGACGACGATCAGCGCCATCACCGAGTCCTTCATGACGGCGTAGGGGAAGAAGGGCTTGCCCTTCTTCTTCATCGCCTCGTACTCGCGGAGGTACTCCTCCTTCTCCTGGTGGTTCATCGCTAGACCTTCTCCGCCCGGGCGGACTTCGGCTTCGCTTCGGTCCTCAGCCACGGCGGCGCGGTGGTGCCGAGCTTGGCGACGAGATAGAGGTGGGCGCCGATCATCGCGATGATCGCGCCGGGCACCAGCATCATGTGGATTGCATAGAAGCGGGACAGCGTGGTTGCACCGAACTCGGGCCCGGCACGGAGGAAGTCGGAGAGATAGGGACCGACGACCGGGCCGGTGCCGTTGATGTTGACGCCGACGATCGTCGCCCAGTAGGAGCGCTGGTCGAACGGCAGCAGGTAGCCGGTGAAGCCCATCGTCATCGTCAGGATCAAGAGCACGACGCCGATGATCCAGTTCAGCTCGCGCGGGTACTTATAAGCGCCGAAGACGAAGGTCCGGCCCATGTGCACGAAGACCAGGATCACCATCACCGAGGAGCCCCACTTGTGCATTCCACGGACGAACTCGCCGAGGAAGACATCGTTGGTCAGATAGGTGACGGAGTCATAGGCCTCGATCACCGACGGCGTGTAGTACATCGCCAAAAAGACGCCGGTCAGGGCCTGGACGACAAAGGCGAAGAGCGTCGCCGAGCCGAGTGTGTAGAACCAGTTGGTGCCCTTCGGAACCTTGCGGAAGAGCATGCCGGTGAGCATCCCCGACGCGCCGCTGCGCTCGTCCATCCAGCCGAGCAGGTCGGCGGGGGCATCCTTGGCGCCGGCGGCGACCCGCGCACCGGCTCCGTCACCGTTGGCGCCGTTCTCGCCGGGTCCGGCGGGGCGCCGCAAGGGCGGCGGCAGCAGCTTTTCGAGCTTGCCGCCCTTCTTTTCAGTCTCTGCGCCGGCCATCTAGGGAGCGGGAGGGGTAGAGGGGCGGGGCGGGTACAGGTACTCCCAGATGCCCCCGGTGAACTCGCCCGGATCACGGGCGCGAACCGGCTCCAGTTGGGAGGTGACGCTGAACCGGGGGCCGACCTCGACGACATCGTCAACGACGCGGGTCTGGAAGCGATCGAGGGGGCGGACCGGCGGACCACCCAAGACCTCGCCCTCGAAGCCATAGACGCCGCCGTGGCAGGGGCAGATGAAGTTACCGGCAGCCTCGAAGAAGCGGACCGGGCAGCCGAGATGGGCGCAGCGGGTCGAGATCGCGACCAGCTCGTCCGGACTCTCCTCGAAGTCAGGGCTGCCACGCCGCACGTAGACGGTGGACTTGCCGGCCTCGCCGATCCCGGCGACGATCGTGATCACGACCGCGAGGTAGGTGTCGGAGGCAAAGTCAGTCAGCGGGCCGACCGGCTGCCAGACCTCCTCCGGTCTGTCGAAGATCGGCGCCATCGCGAAGCCGAGGGCGGGCAGGATGACGACGGCGCCGGCGAGGCCACCGACCGCCTGACTGGCGACGGTGAAGACCTTGCGGCGGGTCATCGACTCGCCCTCGAAATAGCCCGGGGGCTTCATCTCGGGCGGGCCGGCGGCGCGCTCGGCGTCGTTGCTCTTGTCGTTACCTGCGTCAGCCACGGTGGGAGGGCGGAAAGCCTACCGCCTCAGCGGCTTTCGCCAGGTGCATGTTGAGGCCCGCCGCGGCGGCGGCCTCCGCAGCGCTGGCGTAGAGGGCATCAGCCGAGCCCCCGTCCCTGATCAGCTGCTTCGCCTTCTCGTGCGTCGGGCCGGCTCCGGCGGCGATCGCGGTCGCGCTGGCAAGCCAGAGCACGGGAACCCGCTCGGCGGCCTCCTCGGACCCGCCGGCATGCAGCTGGGCCGAGAGTGAGATCAGATCGGAGAGCTCGCGGACGGAGCCAAGATCACCGAGCGCGGCGAGCCGCTCGAGCCCCTTCGCATAGAGGTAATCCCCGGCGAGCAGCGCCAGGTCCTCGTCCGGCGGCTCGATCAGCCGGGCACTGCCGTAATGGAGCAGATAACCCTCACGTACGCACTCGACGATGAGCGCGTACGAGCTGCCGCGCTCAACTGTCGCCGGACCCGAGCCGGCGAGGATCCCCAGGTACGGCACCGCACCGGGCTCGCGCACATGGGCGGAGATCACGGACTCCTCCTCGCGTAACTCGGCCGCCAGCTCGACCAGCGCGGTCTCGCCCGGGGTGCTCAAGAGCGGGCCTCGGCGAGAGCCTCGGAGACCGCGGCACAGCTGCGGTCGATCGCCGCGGGATCATGGGCAAGCGAGACGAACCACGCCTCGAACTGCGACGGTGGGGCGTAGATACCGCGCTTGAGTAAACCGCGGCAGAGGGCACCGTAGGCGTCAAGGTCACAGGCCTGGGCTCCGGCGAAGTCGACCGGTGGCTCGGGGGTGAGGAAGAGCGTCACCAGGCCCGGCATCGCGGAGACGCTCGCCCAATCCCCCGCGCCGGCGGTGGCAATCGCGCTTCGCAGCCCGGTGGTGAGTAGGTCCGTGAGCTCAGCGAGCCGTCCGTAGGCAGCCTCGTCGAGCAGGCTGAGCGTCGCCAGGCCGGCCGCCACCGCCAGCGGGTTGCCGGAGAGGGTGCCTGCCTGGTAGACGTCGCCCGCGGGAGCGACCCGCTCCATCAGCTCGCGCCGGGCGCCATATGCGGCCGCCGGTAGACCGCCGCCGATCACCTTGCCCATGATCGTCAGATCGGCCTCGACCCCGAGCAGTTCCTGGGCGCCGCCGCGAGCGACGCGAAACCCCGAGATCACCTCGTCGAGAATCAGCAGGGCACCGTTCGCGTCGGCAAGCGCGCGGAGGTGCTCGAGGTAGCCCTCAGCCGCAGGGACAACCCCCATGTTGGCCGGGATCGGCTCGCAGATGATCGCCGCCACCTCAGCCCCCTCCGCGGCCCGCTCGATCGCGGTGAAATCATTCCAAGGGACGACCGTGGTCGCGGCAGCCTGGGCGGCGGGGACCCCGGGCGATGCCGGGATGCCCTGGGTCGCCAGTCCCGAGCCGGCCTCGGCGAGGAGACCATCGACGTGCCCGTGGTAGGCGCCGGCGAACTTGATCAGGCGCTCGCGGCCGGTCGCCGCCCGGGCGAGGCGGACGGCGCTCAGCGTGGCCTCGGTCCCGGAGTTGACCATCCGCAGCATCTCGACCGAGCCGAAGCGCGAGCAGACGGCCTCAGCGAGCCCCACCTCCCCCGCGGTGGCGGCGCCGTAGGAGGTTCCCCGCGCCGCCGCGGCAGCCACGGCTTCGGTGATCGCGGGATGCGCGTGACCGTGAATCAGCGGCCCCCAGGAGGAGATCCAGTCGATATAGCGGTTGCCATCGACATCGACCAGCTCGCAGCCCTCGCCGCGCTCGATGAAGATCGGATCGCGGCCGATCGATCCCATCGACCGTACGGGTGAGTTGACCCCTCCGGGCATCACCGCCAGGGCGCGGCGATAGAGCTCTGCCGAGCGGGTGTCCTTCATCGCATCCGAATCCGTTGTCAGCGGTTAGAGGCCGCCGTGCTCCTGCTCCCACTCACGGTAATCGTCCGTGAAGTAGTGGAGGCGGATCTTCTTGTACTCGGTGCTGCTGTAGAGAACAGCGCGATCGTCGCCGTGGAGGTCGTGCTCGTCGGCGATCGAGTCGAGAACCGCGTCGCACTCCTCCTTTGAACGCCCGTGGGCCATCGTGAAGACCGAGTAGGGCCAATCGGCATAGGTCGGGCGCTCATAGCAGTGGGAGACACCGCGGACCGCCGCCATCCGGCCGCCGACGTCGGCGACGCGCCCGGGGCGAACCTTCCAGACGCCCATGCCGTTCGCGGAGAAGCCGGCGCGGCGATGGAAGAGGATCGCGGCGACGCGGCGCAGGATCTTGCGCTCGATCAGCGCCTCGAGATGGCTGAGCAGTTCGGGGGTCGTCATCCCGACCTCCTCGGCGGCCTCGGACCAGGGGTTATCGACCACCGCCATCGGGCCCTGGGTAGCCTGGATCACGGCGATGTCGCGATCGTCGTAGGGCTGCCGCTCGAGCTCCCGCGGGGGGATCGCCTCGACCTTGGCTGCGAGCGCGTCGGTGCCCCCCTCCATTTCGAGATTCATGTTGATCTTGAACATCGTCAGCGTCGGCAGCTGACGGATCGACTCAGCCCCGGTCCGCTGCTGCAGGACGTCGAGCGTCCCCTGCAGGCCGAGCTCCGAATCGGGGGGTGTCGCGATCGTGAACCAGAGGTTGAACTCATGGGTGCGCAGGTAGTTGTGGGAGACGCCAGGATGCGAGTTGATGATTTCAGCGGGCCGGTGCGGGTACTCGGTGTCGACCTTGGCGGCGACCAGCATCGAGGAGAAGCCGAGCGTGCGGGTGTCGAAGATCGGCGTGATCTCCCGGATGATCCTTCCGTCCAGGAGGCGCTGGGCACGCCGCATCAGCTCATCGACATCGAGCTCGGCGCGCTCGGCGAGCATCGCGTAGGGCTCGGGGACCAGCGGGAACTCCGACTGCATCAGGTTCATCAAGCGGCGGTCGGTGTCGTCGAGCGGGATCGCGGCGCCGTCGCGGCGGCTGCGGGCCTTCGAGCCGGCGACCTTGGCCCCGCCGTTGGATCCGGCGCTGTCGCCCGCAATGGGGGGATTGGTCAACTCAGCCATCCGACCGCTTCCTTCGCGTAATAGGTGATGATCAAATCTGCTCCCGCGCGCTTGATCGAGGTCAGTGCTTCCAGCACCGCGGCCGGCTCATCGAGCCAGCCGTTGGCCGCCGCCGCCTTCAGCATCGAGTATTCGCCGGAGACATGGTAAGCGGCAAGGGGAGCACCGGTCTCGTGCTTGACCCGGTTGACAACGTCGAGGTAGGGCAGCGCCGGCTTGACGATCAGCATGTCGGCGCCTTCGTCGAGGTCGAGCTGCGCCTCCCGCACGGCCTCGAGCACATTGGCCGGATCCATCTGGTAACCACGGCGGTCGCCCTCCTGTGGCGTCGAGCCGGCGGCGTCGCGGAAGGGACCATAGAAGGCGGACGCGTACTTGACGGCGTAGGAGATGATCGGCGTAGCGGAGTGGCCCTCGGCGTCGAGCTGCTCGCGGACCGCTGCAACCCGCCCATCCATCATGTCGCTGGGTGCGACGGCATCGGCGCCGGCAGAGGCCTGCGAGATCGCGGTCTTCGCGATCAGCTCGAGAGAGAGGTCATTGTCGACTTCGCCGTCGCGGAGAACCCCGCAGTGGCCATGCGAGGTGTACCCGCAGAGGCAGGTATCGGCGATCACGACGAGGCCGGGATGGTTCTCCTTCAGGGCCTGGATCGCGAGCTGCACGACGCCCTCGTCGTCGTAAGCGCCGGAGCCGATCTCGTCCTTGTCGGCGGGGATCCCGAACAGCAGCACGGCCGGCACTCCCGCTTCGGCCACCTCGGCGGCCTCCTCGACCAATTCGCTGATCGAGAGACGCTCGATTCCCGGCATCGAGGCGACGGGCTCGCGTACGCCCTCCCCGGCCGTCACGAACATCGGCTGGATCAGGTCAGCGGGCCGGAGCGTGGTCTCACGCACCATCTCACGCAGCACGCCGGTCCGTCGCAGGCGGCGCATGCGGGTTTCGGGGAACGCCATCGACGGCAGTGTAGATGGCTGATTTCGTCTCAACGTGCCCATGGGACGTGCGTCAGCGTTTGGTGCGGGAATCCGGAATCACCCCCCATGCGGTGGGATCACTCATATAGCGCCTGACAGGGGCTCACTTGGCGCGTTCCTGCATACGAGTGAGATGAAAGGCGACGCTGAAGACAACCAACCTGGACAACCCTTGCCAAACCAGGGTGTCGCGCCGATGTTGAATGGTGATGGCTCCTACCCAACCGCAGCCCCAAGGGATGGCGGGCTCGGCGACCACGTCATTCAGCCCGGCGGCCGCTGGGCCGCGCATCCGCGAGCGTTTGACGCTCGGCCTGCGGGCCCGACGCGGCGATCAGCGCGCATTCGAGGAGATCTTCTACAAGCACCACCAGGAGATCTACCGCTACTGCCTGGCGATCGTCCGCAACTCCAGCGATGCCGAGGACGCCTTGCAGGCGACGATGTCGGCGGCAATGAGAGCGCTCCCGGGCGAGGAGCGCGAAGTGCAGCTGCGGCCCTGGCTGTTTCGCGTCGCCCACAACGAGGCGATCTCGATCATTCGTGGGCGCAGGGAACAGGTGTCTCTAGACGAGGAGCGGCCGGCAGGTGCAAGCTCGTCCGCAGCCGAGGAAGCCGAGGGGCGCCAGCGGCTACGCTCGCTGGTTACCGACCTCAAGACATTGCCCGAGCGGCAGCGAGCGGCGCTGGTGATGCGGGAGCTCTCGGACCTCTCCTACCCAGAGATCGCAGCCGTATTTGGATGCGCCGAGGGGGCCGCGCGGCAAACCGTCTACGAGGCACGAATGGCGCTCAAGGGGCAGGCGGAGGGGCGCGAAATGGAATGTGAAGACGCCCGGCGCGCGATCAGCGATGGGGACGGACGGAGCCTCCGCGGCCGCCTGCTCAAGGCGCACCTGGCCAGCTGCGAGAGCTGCGCCGACTTCCACGCTGCGATCTCGGCCCGAAGCGGCGATCTGCGCGCACTCTGCGCGCCGCTGCCGGTCGCGGCGGCGGGCGGGATACTCGCTGGACTGGTCGGCGGGCTCGGAGCTGCGGCAACCGGTGTCGGGGGTGCCGCCGCGGTTGGAGGCGGGGCGGCTGCGGTAGGGAGCGGCGCTGCCGGTGGTGCCGGGGCGCTTGGTGGCGGAGCCGCGGGTGCGGTCGCGATCAAGGCTGCTTCAGTGATGGCGGCGCTGGCGATCACCGCGGGCGCAGCGGATCTCAGCGGCGTCGTCGAACTCCCCGGCCCCCTGAACCTCGACGGCAGCGGCACGAGTGAGCCTGCGGAGCCAACCCCCGGTGCGGCGGGCAAGCCTGGTTCATCCAAGGCGCAGGACGCGCGGACGCAGGGCGTTCAGTCCTCTTCACTCAAGGGCGACAACGGCAAGGGCAAGGGCAAGGGCAAGGGCAAGGGCAACGGTCAGGGCAACGGCGGAGGCCAGGGGCAACCTAATCACGGAGCCGGCAACCCCGGCAACGGCGTGGCGAACGCCAACCCGAACTCGAATGCCGGCGGAGGTGGGCCTCCGGCCATCCCGCCAGGACAGGTCAACAAGCCTCCGCAGGCTGGGGGCAACGGTGGCGGCCCGGCTGCGCCGACCCCGCCGAGCACACCGCCCGCTTCATCCGGCGGCGGCAACTCCGGGCAAACATCACCGGCCACCCCGCCGGGCGGTACACCCCCGGGCAAGGGCGGGCTGCCCGAGGGTAAGGGCCCGGCGAGCTGATCCAGAGTAGCCCCTGACAACTGAGCGGTCCAGCCGTTCTCTCTCTACACAAAGGCGAAACGAAACTCCACCAAGCGTGGGACGAGCAGAGGAGCGACGAGATGAAGAGACT
>JAQBGG010000141.1:0-2872 GCA_032122625.1 Acidobacteriota bacterium | reverse complement strand
GATCAGCTCCTCCGCTTCGGCCGGGCTCGCACCGATGCCCAGCACCTCGCGTGCGCTCGTGCCCTGTGGCTCGGGCGGCTTGGGGCCGTCGTCCGGCTGTGGCTGGCCCGATGGAAGCTGACGCGGGGGCGCGGCCGGTGGAAGCATCAGCGGCGAGGGGGGCGGCGGCGGTTCGGGGCGCACGATGACCCCACCCTCGACGGCCAGCATCTTGCCCGCCGACGGCTCGAACACGAAGTCCTCGCCTTCCTCCTCCAGATCCGCCATCACCCGCGCCTCGTTGCGCCGCGCTAGACCCGAGGACCACAGTTTGATCGCACGGTCGGACCGCTTGTCGAGATCCTCCTGCAGCTCGGCCACCGAGTCGTAGTCGAACGCAAGCTCTAGCCGGTCGTCCCACTCAGAGCACAGCCCGCGCGTGAAGGCTTCCGCCACGCGCCGCGTGATCGGGACCAGCGTCTCGCTCCACAAGGACCCGCGGGCTTCCTTGTAGTTGGAATACGTCGCGTGTTGCAGGCCGACCTTGACCCCGACCACGATGGGCGGGATGCCGTAGGCGGCGCAGATCCGCGACTCGCTCATTCCCCACAGTGAATCCATCCGCAGTTGTGCGGGCTCGGAGCCTACGCGCTCGAATTCGGCTTCTGCCCCGATCACGGCCAAGTCGTGCCACCGAGACTTGCCCGTGCCGTCGCCCCGCCCGTAGGTTTCACGCCACTCGGCCTGAACGCGCATCCGATCAGCCTGGGTGACTCGGGGAGACTTGAGCTTGAGCAAGCCGAGCGGCATCGCGCCGTTGGTGAAGAAGTCCCGCAGGTAGATCGCCGCATCCCAATCAATGTCGCCCCACACCGCGCACACCATCAGCGGCGACAGGCCGAGGTAATCGTTGGTGGGATCGTAGAGTCGCAGCGCGATCACGTCCGACGCCGGCACGCGCTGGCCTTTTCCGGCAGCCTGTCCCGACAGGCGGTATTCGTACTCCTCGACTCGGCCCAGGGCGCTCGGGAGCGGGAACAGTCGATCAGGGCGAATCGTCTCCATCCCCACCGGCTCGCCCGAGCCGTTGCGCAGCTTGTGGATGTAGCCCACCCCCGCCGTCTGCAGGTGAATCAGGGCGCGCTCGCATAGCTCGTACCACCCGCTTTCGGGGTTTGGCCGCGCGATCAAGTCCAGAATAGGGTGTTCCTTGATCTCCTCCTGCGTCACGCGATCTCGCAAGTACAGCCGCGCCGACGGAACGGATTGGGCCACCTCGTTGACGCACGAATAGACCACCACGTTTCGGCGGTATCCCTCGTCGATCAGCTTGCGTGGGTCGAACTGCTCTTGGGCCTGTGGCCGGCCCACCAGCCAGCTCTCGACCACCGGCAGTTCGTTCGCGGCGGGCGGCAGCGGGGCCGGCGCGCGAAACGAATCTAGAATCCGACTCAGCACGCCCAGCGGGTCCTCCCGTCTGCGGCCGAACCCGCGTCCGAATCCGCCATGGGCCTCTGTGCGGCCGCGCCGCGCCCTGGGGGACGACGGGGGTCGTCTGCCTTCGACGTTAGGCTATCGCCCCCGTCAAGCCTTCGGCCGCGAGAGTAGCCACCGCAGCATCGGCTGGAGCAGGGCGATCAAGCCCATGACGCCCGTGGTCAGCGCCGCGATGATTGCTGGAATCTGCTTCGCCCCTTCGTCGATCGCGGCCGGCGCGTCGGCGTGCGCCGAGCCCAGATACACCGACACCACGGAGAGCGCCTGGTGGAGCAGCGGTATGCTGAACCCGAACAGGATCTCGGCCGCCCGCTCCAGCAGCAGCAGGATGAACACCACGCCGAAACCGACCCGCTTCCAGTTCTTGCCCAGCTTGCCGTCGAGGAACTTTAGAACGCCGTTCATGATCGCCCCCTTTTTCGCCTTCCATCCGAGCCGAACGTACCACGGCGCGCCGAGCTGCCCCAGCGCGTCGGCCACGGGGTCGGGATCAGGCTTCTTCGCCACGGTCCTTGCCTGTGATCTTGTCGAACCAGCGGCGCACGGCGCTCGTGGTTTCGCGGAGCTTTTCCTTCCCGCTCGACCCGACGCACTCCGCGCAAAGCGGCCCCTCGCCGTCTACGATGAACGACGCTAGCCCGCGCGGCTTCTTGCAGCGCGTGCACCGTTCGACGCTCACGCGAACCACCGGCCCCCGTCGAGGTACGGCTCGCCCCATCCGAGGCGCAGCGCCAGTGCCTTGACGAGCGCGCGAGCCGAGGAGTTTGGCGCGAGCCCTTCGCGTGTGGCCCGCAGCGCGTCGTAGTAGTCCGAAACCCCAAGCTGACGAGGTGGCGGCGGGGCGCGGTGCATAAGCCCAAGATCCACGCGGATGCCACCCGAGGCTTCGACTTGTCCGTCGTAGGGCTTCCGCACCTCGGCCAGTATCTTGACCCGATCCCCGACGCGGATCGCTACGGCGGCTGTGGCGCGCGTGCGGTCTACGTTGGCAAGGAACACGCCCACGCGATCCTTCGAGATGGCGGCCACGGCGGCGTCGATCCGGCGAGCGAGCGTCTCGGGCGCGTCGGGCGACTGGAAGCCGCCGTAGGGGTTGCCGTAGTAGCTCATCGCCGCTTTGACTCCCCGCCGGCTACGCGCTGGCCGACCGCGAGCAGATCGCAGCGCGCCCACGTCAGGAAGCGGACCGTGCCGTCCTCTGCCTCCAGCGCGAGCGTGAAGCTGCGGCCCTCGGGGAACACCTGCACGAGTCGGCCCCAGGCGCGCGGGATGTCGCAGCCGCCGGGGTCCTTCGCCTGCCCGAACGCCGCCCCGAGTAGCACGAAGGCCGCGAGCGCGAACAGGAGCGCCGCGACGATCAGGGCGGGGCCGTCGAGTGGAAGCCGGACAAGGCGCT
>JAQBGG010000140.1:0-28527 GCA_032122625.1 Acidobacteriota bacterium | reverse complement strand
TGCATGAAACCCGCGAAGCCATCATTCCGGCACCGCTCGACGAGCGCGATGGCGAGCTCGCGGAGCACCCCGCTGCCCCGGTATGCGGGGTCGACGACCGTGTTGCCGGCCTCCGGCACGCCGGCCCGCGGGTGGCGCACGGTGAGGCCGGTGTGGCCGACGATCTCCCCCGTGTCGGCTACGGCGATGACCGATCGCAGGCGGTTGCTCCCGATCATCCGGGCCAGTGCCCCGGGGTCATAGAAATCCTTGGCGGGATAGGAATCGCCGTAGCAGCGCTCTAATCAGAGGGTCAGGCCATCTGCGTCGGCGGGCTAGAGCTCTCGAGTCGAGACGCCCACCGCGAGCCCGCTAGGGAGCGACGAAGGTCCCGGCTTCGTGCAACTCCCTGGACCGGGTTGGGTTCTGCGCTCGTCGCTCGCTCGCCGCGGGATTCATCGCCGGCCCGCATTTCATCATGCTCGGGTGCCGCGGTCCGCCGCCGCCTGCGGAGATCGGTGGGCCGGCGCCGGCCCGCAGAGCGGGCTAGGTTGCGGTTGATGGAGTCGTTTCGCCAGCAGCTCGGCGTCCCGGTCAGCGGCGCCTCGGTCGCGATCGTCCGGATCGGGCTCGGGGTCCTGATCGCGATCGAGGCGCTCTATTACCTCAGCTCGGACGAGATCGCTCGCGCCTTCCTCGATCCCAACTTCCACTTCACCTACGCGGGCTTCGGCTGGGTCCAGCCCTGGCCGGGAGTGGGGATGTACATCCACTTCACCGCGCTCGCCCTGCTCGCCGTGGCGCTGACGCTCGGCGTTTGCCACCGGATCGTCGCACCGTTGCTGACGGCGGGCTTCCTCTACGTCTTCCTGCTCGACAAGACCGAGTACCTCAACCATTACTACGCAGCGATCCTGCTGCTTGCCCTCCTGGCTGTGATCCCTGCTGATCGGGCGCTCTCGGTGGCCGCCCAGCGCCGGCCCGAGCGACCGCCGACCGTTCCCCAATGGTCGGTCTGGATACTGCGTTTCCAGGTTGGCGTGATCTACGTCTACGCGGGGATCGCGAAGCTGGGCAGCGATTGGCTCGCGGGCCAGCCAATGGGTATCTGGCTCGCCGAGCAGCGCGACCTGTTTCTGGTCGGCCCGCTGCTCGATGGTGCGGCGGCGGGGCGGATCTTCAGCCTCGGCGGCCTCGCGTTCGACCTGCTGCTGGTGCCTCTGCTGCTCTGGCGGCGCACGCGGGCGGTGGCGTTCGTCCTCGCCGTCGCCTTCCACCTCGCCAACTGGGTGATCTTCGACATCGGGATCTTCCCGCCGATGATGCTCGTCGCGACGACGATCCTTTTCGATCCTGACTGGCCGCTCCACGTCTGGCGCCGGCTCCGGCCCGCCCCCGCCGTTGAGGCAGCTGCCGTCCCGGCCGCCAGAACGAGGCCGATCGCGCGACCTCTGGCGCTGCTGCTGGCCGCGTTCGTCGCCGTGCAGATCCTCGTCCCGTTGCGCCACCATCTGTACCCGGGCCTCGTCCACTGGACGGAGGAGGGCCACCGCTTCGCCTGGCACATGAAGCTGCGCCAGAAGGACGGGCTCGCGACCTTCTATGCCGTCGATCCCGCGACGGGCGTCCGGCGCGAGCTCGATCTCAGCGGCGAGATCACGCAGCGGCAGCACCTCCGTGCCTCGGTCTGGCCCGACATGCTGGCTCAGTTGGCGCGCCGCCTCGCCGAGCGGGAGCGGGAGCGCGGCGCGGCGGTCGAGACCCACGTCGTCGCCCCGGTCTCGTTGAACGGCCGCCCGGCGACGGCCCTGGTCGATCCCGACGCCGACCTCGCCTCCGTCTCAGACGGGCTCGGAGCCGCCGATTGGATCGCGCCGGAACCGACGGAGCCGGTCGAGCCTTGAGCGTCCCGACCGCGGTTCGGTTGTAGGCGAGCGGCCGACATCCGCTTGACAAACGTGAGAAAGTTGAGCCTGATGGAGGCGAAGGTGGGGATTGGTTTGAGGGGTAACTGGTCGGCGGCATTTCTTGCGGCCTTCGTCGGGCTTCTCGTGTTCGCGCCGGCAGCGAGCGCCGGGCTGCCCGACCAGCTCGAGGTGCGCGGCAGCGTCGAACAGGTCCAGGTGACCGGCGCGAATCCGGGCGAGAGGGTGAAGCTGCTCCGACGCGGCGAGAAGGTCGATGTACAGCCGGCGGGCGAGCTGGGCGGGATCGTTTTCCGTCGGGTCGAGCCCGGTGGCGGCTACACGGTTCGCCCGGCGGACGGCAACGAGACGGATCGGCTGTGGGTGCTCAAGGACCGCTCGAAGCCGCCGAGCGAAGACCTCTACACGCAGACGATTCCGGCGGGTGGCTACGGCTATTTGACGACCCGCGACGGCACCAAGCTCGCGATCAACGTCTCACTGCCCGGTCCCGCCGGGGACGGGCCCTACCCGACCCTGATCGAGTATTCCGGCTACGGCTACGCGAACCCGGCCGGGCCGCAGAGTGGGATCGGGCCGGTCGCCAACCTGCTCGGCTACGCCGTCGTCGACGTCAACATGCGCGGCAGTGGCTGCTCCGGCGGCGCCTTCGATTACTTCGAGCGGCTGCAGTCGCTGGACGGCTACGACCTGGTCGAGACCGTTGCCCGCCAGCCCTGGGTGATGCACGGCCACGTCGGCATGCTGGGCGTCTCCTACGGCGGCATCAGCCAGCTGTTCGTCGGTGCGACGAAGCCGCCGAGCCTGGCGGCGATCACGCCGTTGTCGGTGATCGACAACACGCAGACCACGCTTTATCCCGGCGGCATCCTCAACACCGGCTTCGCCTTCGAGTGGGCGCAGGACCGGGTCGACGACTCGCAGCCGGCGGGGCCCGACAGCGGTCAGGGCTGGGCCTACAAGCGCATTCAGGAAGGCGATCTGATCTGCAAGGCCAACCAGGATCTGCACCCCGAGGCCGTCAACCTGCTGGCCAAGATCGACCGCAACAGGTTCTACCGGCCGAAATCTGCCGATCCGCTGGCGCCGGCCAAGTTCGTCGACAAGATCGACGTGCCGGTGTTCATGGCCTGTCAGTGGACCGATGAGCAGACCGGCGGCCACTGCCCGACGTTGCCGGCGGCCTTCACCGGCACCGACCGCAAGTGGTTCACATTCACCAACGGCGTCCACACCGACTCACTCGATCCCGAGACCTTCAACCGCTGGTTCGACTTCCTCGAGCTCTACGTCGCGAAGCGGCGGCCGCAACTCTCGCCCCTGGTCAAGGCCGGGGCGCCGGCGCTCTACGCCGGCGTGCTTGGCGTCTCAGGGGTCACGCTCCCCGATGATCCGATCCAGGCCGAGCCCGACTTCGACTCGGCGCTGGCGGCTTTCGAGGAGCTGCCGCCTGTCCGGATCCTCTTCGACAACGGCGCCGGTGACTCGCCGGGCAAGCCGGTTCCCGGCTTTGAGCGCTCTTTCAAGCGCTTCCCGCCGCCGAAGGCCGAGCCCAAGTCCTGGTACCTGGCGAGCGACGGCAAGCTCAAGGGCAGGCCTGTCTCGGATGGTGCCGAGCAGTTCAAGTGGGATCCTGACGCGAGGCCGCCGACCGACTTCACCGGCAACACCGGCTCCGGTGATCTTTGGACAGCTTCGCCCAGCTACGAGTGGTCGCAGAACCCGGAGGGCCGCGCGCTCTCCTACGTGACCTCGTCGCTGAGCTCGGACACGGGGGTCCTCGGCGCCGGCGAGCTACAGCTCTGGGTGCGATCGAAGGCGAGCAACGTTGACCTTCAGGCGACCGTCTCGGAGGTGCGCCCCGACGGCAAGGAGACGTTCGTGCAGGGAGGCTGGTTGCGGACCGGTGCCCGCAAGGTCGACCGTGAGCAGAGCTCGCTGACCGAGCCCGTGCCGACGCTTCGCAAGCGCGACGACAAGACCCTGCCCAAGGGCAAGTGGGTCAAGGTCCGGATCCCCCTCTACTACGAGGGCCACGTCTATCGCGCGGGCTCGCGGATCCGGGTTACCGTCTCCGCGCCCGGCGGCGATCAGCCGACTTGGGCGTTCGCCGAGACGGAGCCCAGCAGCACCCCTTGGGTTGCGATCAGGCATTCGGACAAGCGACGGTCGCGCCTCGTCCTGCCGGTCGTACCCGGCCTCGGAGCGCCGACGGAGCTGCCGCCGTGTCCCGGCCTGCGCGGGCAGCCCTGCCGGGACTACGTGCCCCTCGTCAACAAGGACTTCGGCACGGGATGAGGTCCGCGCCCGGCATCCGGCTCCCGCTGGTCGCCGTCGCGCTCGTCACAGTCGCGCTGCTGCTCCCTGCAGCAGCGGAGAAGGCGGGCCTGCTCGTCAATGCCCGCGGCTAGCCGCGGGATGATCGAGAGCTACGAACAGGCACGCGAGGAGCACCGGTGGCGCGTCCCTGAGCGCTACAACATCGCTGCCGACGTCTGCGACAAACACCCCGCCGAGAAGCCGGCGATGATCTTCGAGGACTTCCGCGGCAGGCAGCGGCAGGTGAGCTGGGGGGAGCAGCGGGCGCTCGCCAATCAGGCGGCGAACATGCTGGCGGCGCGCGGCGTCGGCCGCGGTGACCGCGTCGCCGTCTGCGCGCCGGCCTCGCCGGAGACGGCGGCGATGTTCCTCGGGACCTGGAAGCTTGGGGCGATCCTGCTCTCGCTGTCGGTGCTGTACGGCGACGAGGGCATCCATCACCGGATCAAGGACTCCGAGCCCAAGGTGCTGATCACCGACGCCGACAACGCCGAGAGGATGCCATCGGAGTTGGTCGGAGAGGTGATCGTCCTCGACCCTGAGCTGCTCGCCGCCCACAGTGAGGAGTTCGAGACCGTCGATACCTCATGCGACGACCCCGCCCAGCTCTACTACACCTCCGGCACGACAGGGCTGGCGAAGGGAATCCTTCACGCCCACCGCTACATCCTCGGCCACGAGGAGTTTTTCTACTGCCATGACGTCCGCGAGGGCGAGCTGTTTCACGGAATGGGGGAGTGGGCCTGGGCCGCGGGGATCGCTCCGCTGCTCGGCCCCTGGCGATATGGCGCCACCCAATTCGTCTATCAGCGGCAGGCGGGATTCGACGCCCACACCCAGCTCGAGGTGCTCTCTCGGCACGGCGTCACGAATGTCTTTACGACCCCGACGGCGATGCGGGCGATGATGGCCGTGACCGACGCCGGCGAGCGATACCCGCAGAAGTTCCGCGTCGTCTGTTCGGCCGGCGAGCCACTCAACCCAGAGGCGATCCGTTGGTTCCGGCAGCAGTACGGCGTCACGGTCCTCGACTACTACGGGCTGACCGAGTCCTATCCGCTCTGCGGGAACTACCCGTTCATGGAGGTCCGGGAGGGCTCGATGGGAAAGCCGTCGCCGGGCTGGGACGTCCAGATTCTCGACCAGGACGAGAACCCCGTCGGCGTCGGCGAGCGCGGTGAGATCTGTCTCCGGGCCCGCTCCAACCCGCACTACCCGCTCGGCTATTGGAACAACCCCGAGGCGGCCGAGGAGACCTTCGGCGGCGAGTGGTTCCACAGCAAGGACGCGGCCGAGCGCGATCAGGACGGCTACTACTGGTACGCGGGCCGCGCCGACGACGTGATCATTTCGGCCGGCTACCGGATCGGGCCCTTCGAGGTCGAGTCGGCCTGCATCGAACACCCGGCGGTGAGGGAAGCGGCAGCGGTTGCCTCTCCCGATGAGAAGCGCGGCAACGTGGTCAAGGCTTTCGTCGTCCTCGCCGAAGGCTCCGAGCCATCCGATCAGTTGGCGGAGGAGATCAAAGGTTTCGTCCGCGGCCACCTCTCCGCCTATGCCTACCCTCGGCGGATCGAGTTCGTCGAGGAACTGCCAAAGACACTGACCGGGAAGATCCGCCGGATCGAATTGCGGGAAGCCGAGCGAAGCGGCTAGGCTGTGTCCGTGGCGGGGGTCGCTAGTCTTTGCGCGGGGGCAAACGGACGGGGGCAAACGGAGTTGAGGGAGATCGCAGTGCCTGAAGGCCAGGTGTCGGGGCTCAGAGTCGGAAGCCGGATCGTTACCGCGATGCTGCTTGTCGTGGGCAGCCTGCTCGTGCTGGCTGCCCCCGCGAGCGCGGGCAAGATCCTCACCCGCGCGACCTATCCGGACATGAGCACGTTCTCGTGCCGGACCAATGCGATTCCGATCTACCCCGGGCAGAATCTGAACGATTTCGACATCACCCAGACCTGCCCCAATGCCGAGAAGCTGAGCGGCCCGGGGAGCGTCGCTGACTTCACCGCGGGCTCGAAGGTTGAAGGCTACGTCACCCGCTTCAAGCCGAGCATGGTTGAGATCAAGCCCAGCGGCAAGCTCGTCACCCCGAGCGTCTGGGACCTGCACCTGCACCACGTCGTTTGGCTCGCGCCAAACGGTGGCCCGACCTTTGCCTCAGGCGAGGAGAAGACGATCCCGAAGATGCCGCAGGGCTACGGCTTCAAGGTCGCCGGAGGCGCCAACTGGGGCATCAACCAGATGATCCACAACCTGACCGCGTCGGACAACCGACAGGTTTACATGACCTGGGAGATTGACTGGGTCCCGGAGAAGACGCCGGCCCGCACCGACATCGAGCCGATAAAGATCAGGTGGCTCGATGTCGCCGGCGCCCCGCATATCTATCCCGTGTTTGACGCCGAGCGCGGCTTCGACACCAACGGCGACGGCAAATACGTCTTCCCCGACGAGGTCCCGACCGATCCGGCGGCGCGTGGCTACGAGGAGCGCGAGAACATCAGCAACGCGCGCCAGTGGACCGTGGGACCCGGCGGGGCAACGCTCGTCTTCGGCTCCGGACACCTGCACCCGGGCGGACTGAATGTCGATCTCAAGGTCGCCCGGGATGGGCCCGACGCCGGCACGGTCGCCGGCGACGATCCGTCGGAGGTCCGGCAGCTGTTCCGCTCCAGAGCCAAGTACTACGAGCCGGCGGGTGCGGTCAGCTGGGATGTCTCGATGAAGGTCACGCGGCCCGACTGGCGGATCAGGCTGAAGGCCGGTGATCGGGTCTCGATCAACGTCACCTACGATGTCCGCAAGGCGTCCTGGTACGAGTCGATGGGCATCCTGCCCCTTGCCTGGACCAAGAAGAACGATCCCGCGGCCAAGGATCCCTTCGACGATCAAGCGGCCGTCAAGGCGATGTACGACGCGGGTGGCATCCTCTCGCACGGACGCCTGCCCGAGAACATCGACTACAAGGCGAACAAGAATCTCGGGCTGCCGAATCCGAAGAGGCTGAAGAGCAAGGGCAAGAAGGTTCCCAAGCGGGGAATCAAGATCAGCAGCTTCCTCTACTCCAAGGGCGGCTACTCGGCGACGCGCGGCTTCCCGAAGCGGCTGATGCGCCCGCCGGTGATCAACCCCGGCGGCACGGTGACGTTCACGAACCTGGACGCCCTGCTACCGGATCCGCAGAACGAGCAGGCCTGGCACAGCATCACATCCTGTAAGGCGCCCTGCAACAAGGGCTCGGGGATCGGCTACCCGCTCGCCTCGGGCCCGATCAAGTTCGACTCCGGCCAGCTCGGCTTCGGCACCGGCACGAGCACCGAGGTGACGACCGGCTCGAACGTCTATACGACCCCGAAATTGACCAAGCCGGGCCATACCTACAACTACTTCTGCCGCATCCATCCGTTCATGCGGGGCTCGATCCGGGTCAAGGGCAAGAGCGGCATCAAGCGCTCCCGCGCAGCCTCGTCCGGGGCGCTCGCCCCCTCCGGGGCGCTGCCCGGCTGACGCCTTAGTCGCCGCCGCTGAGTCTGCGGCGGCGGGCGCGGAAGGCGCGGGCCTTGGAGCGGTTGCCGCACTCGCCCATCTGACACCAGGTGGCGGAGCGGTTGCGGGAACGGTCGTAGAAGGCCCACTGGCAGTCCTCGGCCGGGCACGCCTTGAGCCGCTGCCAGTTGCCGTCTCGCATCGCTGCGGCGACGATCGTCAGTAGCTCGGCGACGGCACCGTCGGTCCCCTCACAGGCGCTGTAGAGCTTCGCCCCCTCGGTGTCGAAGCGCAGCCCAAGTTCGACGCCGGCCGATCGCTGATTCAACTCCGCCAGCGCCTCCTCGGGCAGCGGCTCGCCGCGATTGCCGGCCAGCAGCAGTTCCCGGAGCGCTTCGCGGAAAGAGATCAGTCGCCGTCGGCCGGCATCGGTTACCTCGAGCTTCCCCTTGCCGGCAACCTCGCTCGAGCGCAGCCAGGCCGTGGCGCCCGCGACATTGGCGAGCTCATCGGTGTCTTCCTCGATGTCACGCGTGTTGACGAACTCCCGGACCACTTCGAGGCGGCCGGGGGCGCTTTGGCTCGTGCGCATAACCAGTAAGTGTACCCACGCCGGTTATGCTATGCTGGCTAACCAGTAAATCCTATTGATTGGTTACACAACGAAAGGAGGCAGTGATGAACGCCATGATGAGCGCCCTATTCGTCGACGCGACGCGTGCACAGCAGCAGCGCCGCCACGAGAACCTCGTCGCCCGTAAGGCATCGCGCCGGCTCCGCGTAGCCGATCGCCCCGAGGCCAAGTAGCAGGGAAGACGACCGCCGATGGGCGAACGCTCTGGGTTGACCGAAAGGTCCCCGGAGGGTTCGCCCGCGCTGTCTGGGCCCCGGCGCTCAGCCGGGCCCGGTATAGACGCGCCCGCCGACGATCGTCTCGGCGATCAGCGGAACGCCCGGCCGGTAGACGAGGTCCGCCGGTGTCTTCGCGTCGAGCAGAAGCGCGTCGCCCCGGGCCCCCGGGGCCAGATGGCCGACGTCGTCTCGCCGCAGAGCTCGGGCGCCGCCCCGTGTTGCAGCGAGCACCGCCTCCTCGATCGTCATCCCCAGGTCGCGCACGGCGAGGGCGATGCAGAAGGACATCGATGTGGTGTTGCTCGAACCCGGGTTGCAGTTGGTGGCGATCGCGGGCGCGACTCCGGCGTCGATCGCCCGGCGCGCGTCCGGATAGGGCTGCCGGGTGGAGAAGTCGGTGGCCGGCAGGAACGTCGCAACCGTGCTGCTTCCTGCGAGCGCGGCGATGTCATCGTCGTCGAGATAGGTGCAGTGGTCGACGGATGCGGCTCCGACCTCGACGGCGAGCTGCACGCCTGGACCCGGGCCGAGCTGATTTCCGTGGACCCGCAGTCCGAGTCCGGCGGCCCGACCGGCCTCCAGGATCGCCCGGGACTGCTCGGCGTCGAAGGCCCCGCGCTCGCAGAAGACATCGATCCATCGGCATAGTGGGGCACAGGCCTCGAGCATCTCCCCGCAGACCAACGACACATAGGCGTCGACCCGGTCGAGATACTCCTCGGGCACGACGTGGGCGCCGAGAAAGGTCGTGTCATCGGTGAACTGAGTCGCGATCTCGCAGCAGCGGCGCTCGGTGACGGTGTCGAGGCCATATCCGGACTTGATCTCCAGATGGGTGATCCCGGCGCGCATCGCTTCCTCACGCCGAGCCGCTGTCAGCTCCCGCAGTAGCTGATCGGAGGCTGCACGGGTCGCCTCGGTGGTGACCCGGATGCCGCCCGCCTCGTAGGGGCGGCCTGCCATGCGCGCGGCAAACTCCTCGGCTCGGTTCCCGGCGAACACCAGGTGGGTGTGGCTGTCGACGAAACCGGGAATCACGCAGCGACCGGCGGCGTCGATGCGGTGATCGGCGTCCCCGCCCGAGCCGCCGACCTCGGCCACCCGGCCACCCTCGATCACCAGCGAGGCATCCCGGAGCACTCCCAGGGCCCCTTCCCCGATCGTTGGATCGTTGGTGGTGAGGTATCCGATGTTGTCGATCAAGAGGGACTTCATCGCGGCTCGAAGGCCTCGATCGAGCGTTCCAGTTCCCGGGGGACGTCGAGGTCGACGTGGGCACCATCGACGACGATCGGCCGGCCTCCGACGAGCACGTGGTGAACGTCTGCCGGACTCGCCGCGTAGGCGGTCGCGGCGAGCAGATGCTCGGCGCCGGCTCCGGCCAGCCGTGGGGTTTCCAGGTCTATCGTGATCAGATCGGCCATCCGAGCGGGGGCGATTCTGCCACCCTCGGGCCAGCCGAGACTGAGCTGACCGCCCTCGGTGGCCGCACCGATCAGCTCGGCCGGGGAGTGGTGCACGCGCTCTCCGCTGGCGAGCCGCTCGTCGAGCTCGCAGGCGCGGGCTTCCTCGAAGGGGTCGATCACCGCGTTCGAGTCGCTGCCGAGCGCGAGGTAGCTCCCCGCATCGACCAGCCGGCTGGGGCGGCCGATCCCGTCGGCCAGATCCCGCTCGGTGGTCGGGCACATACAGCAGCAGGCGCCGGCCCCGCCGAGCAGCTGGGTGTCTTGCCGTGTGAGGTGGGTGGCATGGACGGCGGTGAACCGCTCCGACAGGGCGCCGGCCTCGGCGAGGAGCTGGGTCGGGGAGCACCCGTGGGCGGCGAGGCAGGCCTCGTTCTCGGCAGGCTGCTCAGAGACGTGAGCGTGGAGCGGCCGGCCGGCGCCGTTGGTCGTTGCCGCGATCAGCGCCGCGGCCTCCGGGTCGACCGCTCGGAGGCTGTGGATCGCAGCGCCGATCCGGTTTCCCGGCCCCTCCCCGAGCAGCGAGGTGCGCTCGACCCAGTGCTCCGCGCTCTGATCACAGAAGCGGCGCTGGGCGGGCGCCGGTTCGGTGTCGAAGCCACCGTGCAGGTAGCAGGCGTCGATCAGGGTGATCCGGATCCCCGCTTGCCGGGCCGCCTCGATCACGGTCAGCCCGAGAGCATTCGGATCCTCGTAGCTGCCGCCGTCGGGACGATGATGGAGGTAGTGGAACTCGCCGACGGTCGTGATCCCGGCGAGCGCCATCTCGGCGAATGTGGCGCGGGCCAGATCGAGGTAGGAGTCGGGATCGAGGCTCCTCGCGACGGCGTACATCGCCTCCCGCCAACTCCAGAATGACCCCCGCTCGGTCTGGGTGCGGGCGCGGAGAATGCGCTGGAAGGCGTGCGAGTGGGCGTTGGCGAAGCCGGGCAGCGTCAACCCTCTGAGCCGGATCGCATCCGGCGGTGGGGTCGGGGTCGAAGTCACCGCGGCGATCGATTCGCCGCTGACCTCGATCGCGACGCCGACGTCCACCGCCTCGCCCCCGAGCCATGCGTAATCACACCAATACGTCGGCAAGATCAGGACCCCGCTTGCCCGGCGAAGGCGCTGATCCGCTCGATGAACTCCTCGCGGTGGTAGCGCTCGAAGTGCTCCCAGGTCATCAGCGAGCGGGAGTCGGCGCGATCGACGATCAGAGTGCCGTCGAGGTGGTCGACCTCATGCTGGAAGGTCCCGGCCGTCAGTCCGCGTTTGACCTCTTCGTGCTCGACTCCTTCGCGGTCCAGGTAGCGGATGCGGATATCGAGGTGACGCGGCACCTCGGCGCGCAGGTCCGGCAGCGAGAGGCAGCCCTCGTTGATCAGGCCGATCTCCTCGCCGAGCGGCTCGATTTCCGGGTTGACGATCACCGTCAGCGGAATCGGAGGCTTGTACGGGTAGCGGGGATTGTGGTCCACCTCCGCGACCGCGATCCGCACGGCACGGCCGACCTGATTGGCGGCCAGGCCGGCGCCCCCGGCGGCGCGCATCGTCTCGATCATCTCGTCGATCAGGGTCTGGATCTCCGGCGAGGCGAGCTCTGTGGCGCTTACCTGACGCGATCGCTCGCGTAGCACCGGGTGGCCGACCGTGAGGATCCCGAGCACGCTCACTTGCCGGCCGCCGACCCCTGATCCCCGTCCATGGGCACCCGCACACCGCGCTCGGCGGCGACCTCGAGGGCTCGCTCGTAGCCGGCGTCCGCATGCCGGATCACACCCATCCCGGGGTCGGCGGTCAGCACCCTGTCGAGCTGCTGGGAGGCGCGCTCGGTGCCGTCGGCGACGCAGACCATCCCGGCGTGGATCGAGCGTCCGATGCCGACGCCGCCACCGTGATGGATGCTGACCCAGGACGCTCCGGAGGCCGTGTTGACGAGGGCATTGAGGAGCGGCCAGTCGGCGATCGCGTCGGAGCCGTCCAACATCGATTCCGTCTCCCGGTAGGGAGAGGCGACCGAGCCCGAATCGAGGTGGTCGCGGCCGATCACGATTGGAGCGCTGAGCTCTCCGGACGCGACCATCCGGTTGAAGCGCAGCCCCAGCCGGCGGCGTTCCCCATACCCAAGCCAGCAGATCCGCGCGGGCAGGCCCTGAAAGGCGATCCGCTCCGAGGCCATCCTTATCCAGCGGGCGAGGGCCTCGTCGTCGGGGAACTCCTCGAGCACGGCCCGATCGGTGGCGGCGATGTCGGCGGGATCGCCTGATAGCGCCACCCAGCGGAAAGGACCCTTGCCCTCGCAGAACAGCGGCCGGATGTAGGCGGGAACGAAGCCGGGGTAGGCGAACGCGTTCTCAAAGCCGCCGAGCTCAGCCTCGCGGCGGAGGCTGTTGCCGTAGTCGAAGACCTCGGCGCCTGCCTCCATGAAGCCGACCATCGCAAAGCAGTGCGCCGCGGCGGAGACCCGGGCCCGGCGGATGTAGTCGTCGGAGTCGCGCTCGCGCAGATCGTCGGCCTCGGCCAGCGAGAGGCCGGCGGGCACGTAGCCGACCAGGGGATCGTGGGCGCTGGTCTGGTCGGTGACGATGTCGGCCTCGAAGCCGCGGGCGAGCAGTTCGGGCACGACCTCGGCCGCATTGGCACAGAGGCCGACGCTGAGCGCCCGCCGCTCGCGCTTGGCGGCCCGGCAGCGTTCGATCGCATCGTCGAGGTCGTCGGCGCGCTCGTCGAGGTAGCGGGTCCCGAGACGTCGATCGATCCGCTCGGGGTCGACCTCGATGCAGAGCGCGACGCCCTCGTTCATCGTCACCGCCAATGGCTGAGCGCCGCCCATCCCCCCGAGGCCGGCCGTCAGCGTGATCGTTCCCGCCAGCGAACCGTCGAACCGGCGGCGGGCGATTTCGGCGAAGCATTCGTAGGTTCCCTGGACGATCCCCTGGCTGCCGATGTAGATCCACGACCCGGCGGTCATCTGCCCGTACATCGTCAGCCCCAGCTTCTCGAGCCGGCGGAACTCGTCCCAGTTCGCCCACTCACCGACCAGGTTCGAGTTCGCGATCAGCACCCGAGGCGACCACTCGTTGGTGCGGAACACGCCCACCGGCTTGCCCGACTGGACCAGCAGCGTCTCGTCGTCGGCGAGACGCCGGAGCTCGCGCACGATTGCGTCGAAGGCCTCCCAGGAGCGCGCCGCCCGCCCCGTGCCGCCGTAGACGACTAGATCGTCCGGGCGTTCGGCGACGTCGGGGTCGAGGTTGTTCATCAGCATCCTCAGCGCCGCCTCCTGCTGCCAGCCTCGGCAGCTCAGCTCCGGGCCGGTCGGCGAACGCACTTCCCGGGGGCCGCTCATGCCAACGCTCCGATCGCGCCCTCGACGGCCTCCAGCAGCTCGCCGCTACGGGCGAGCTCCTCGACCGCCGCGAGCTCCGGAGAGAGCCACCGATCTGGTCCGGGGCCCTCAGCGTGGGCGCGCACGGAGGCGAGCGCGGCGCCGGTTCCGGGTCCGGGCTCGAGCGGCTTGCGGAGGTCGAGGGCCCGTGCCGCGCAGGTGACCTCGACGGCGACTATTCGAGTCAGGTTGTCGACCACGGTGCGCAGCTTGCGGGCGGCGCTCCAGGCCATCGAGACGTGGTCCTCCTGCATCGCGCTCGTCGGCACCGAGTCGGTGCTCGCGGGACCGGCGAGCCGCCGGCACTCGGTGACCAGTGCGGCCTGGGTGTACTGAGCGATCATCAGGCCCGAATCTACCCCGGGATCGTCGGCAAGGAACGGCGGCAGGCCCTGAGAGCGGCTCGCATCGAGGAGCCGGTCGGTGCGGCGCTCGGCGATCGCGCCGACCTGTGCGGCTGAGATCGCAAGCAGGTCGCAGACGACGCCGAGCGGCGCGCCGTGGAAGTTCCCGCAGGACTCGACCCGCCCGTCGGGGAGCACCATCGGGTTGTCGATCGCGGACGCGAGCTCGGCATCGGCCACCGTTGTCGCGTGCGTGAGTGAGTCCCTTGCCGCCCCAATCACCTGTGGCGCGCAGCGCAGCGAGTAGGCATCCTGCACGCGCGGATCGTTGACCCGGTGGCTGGCAACGATCGGCGAGTCGGCGAGCAGCCGCCGCAGATTCGAGGCGCTGGTGGCCTGACCCGGCTGGGGGCGGAGGGCGACCAGATCAGCGGCGAAAGCGCGGTCGGTTCCCAGTAGCGCCTCGACCGTCATTGCCGCGGCGATCTCAGCCGTGCGGATGAGCCTCTCCAGATCGGACAGGCTGAGGATCAGGTTGCCGAGAATGCCGTCGGTGCCGTTGATCAGAGCCAGCCCCTCCTTGGCGGTCAGCTGGAGCGGCTCGAGGCCGGCGGCCGTCAGGGCTTCCGCTCCGGGAACCCGGCTGCCGTCTGCCGCGAACGCCTCGCCTTCACCGATCAAGACCAGCGCGCTATGGGCGAGCGGGGCCAGGTCGCCGCTCGCTCCGAGCGATCCGTGCTCGGGGACAACCGGCGCGATACCGGCATTCAGCAACTCGAGCAGACCCTCGACGACGATCGTCCGCACGCCGCTGAAGCCCATCGCCAGCGAGCGTGCGCGGAGCAGGATCATCGCGCGGACCACCTCGCCCTCGACCGGCGGCCCCATGCCGGCAGCGTGCGAGCGAACCAGCGAGCGCTGAAGCTGCTCTCGGCGTTGCGGCGGAATCTGGGTGGTCGCCAAGGAGCCAAATCCTGTGGAGACGCCGTAGACCGGCTCCTCGGACTCGGCGAGACGGGCAACGACCGCGGCGCTGCGCTCGATCCGCGCGGTCGCGTCCGGACTGAGCGAGACCGGGGCTCCGGCGCGAGCGACGGATACGACTTCGGAGCGACTCAAACCTGAGCCGGTTAGCGAAACAGTCAAGACGCCTTGAGCGTATCCCCTGGCGGCCCCGAGCCGGTGTTGACGTGCCTGCTCACTCCTCCTCGGCATGGTCGGCGGCGCCTGCGTCCTGAAGGGAGGGTGCGGGCTGCAGCAGGCCGAGCTGGGAGAGGATCGTCGCGGCGTCGAAGTAGACCCGCTCGCAGACCAGCTGGTCGCCCTCGAAGAGGAAGAAGGCCGCGGTCCTGCAGGTGAACTCCTTGCCCGTGGCGGGGATCCCCCGAAGCGGCCCCAGGTGGGTGCCCAAGAGATCGAACTCGACGATCACTCCGGCGTCGGTGTGATGCAGGGCGATCAGCTCGTTGCGCTGATCGGGGAACGCCGTGCGCGAGTCCTCGAAGTAGCCGCGGACCTCCTCCTCGCCGTCGAAGACATCGCCGGTCGGCACGATCTCGTAGCGAGGGTGGCCGAAGGTCCCGAGCGTCTGCTCGAACTGATGCTCGTTCTCGGATTCCATGTGCTCGTGGACGAGCGCCTCGCGCCGCGCCCGCAGATCCTGGTCGGCCGTCATTCTGATTCCTCCTCCGTTTGACGCCTGCCCGGTGAAGCTTGGCGATCCAGCGGCCGGGTTGAGACCGAGGCGCTCACCGATCCCTCGCGGTCGAGCACCCAAAGGATCCCGCCCTGCCGGAGGAGCGTCGCCGTGCCGATCACGGCGCCGCCGCGGAACTCGATCTCGATCTCCACGCCGCCCGCCGCCGCGGGCAGATGCTGCTCGGCGATCTGCCAGTAGACGGCGTTGTTGACGTGGCCCGCGACGTCGATGTCGGCGGCGCGGAACTCCCAGTCGATTCGCTCGGCTGCGGCCGGAGGCGGGGGGTGGCGCAGACTCGAGCGAGCCCGCCTGCCGGCGGCGCTCTCGGCGTAGATCGCGATGAAGCGATCGCCGAAACGTGTCGGCATTCGGGTCTCGGGATCGACCTGGACCCATATCGCCTCGGCCTCGATCCGGGCGCCGCGATCGCCCTCGATCGAGGTGCGACGCTCAGCGACGCTCTTCGCGAGACCGGCGCAGAAGGTCCGCACCCGCAGCTTCTCAGCGAAGGCCGGCGGCCGCTCAACCCTCAACAGCGTGCGGCGCACCACCCAGGCCCGGGATTCGACCAACCCGGCGTCGAGGACGTCAGCGAAGGCGGCATCCTGAAGCCAGCCGGCCACCGAGTGCAGGTGCAGGACCCCACTACCGTCGACATCCGCCGGACCGGTGATCCGCTGATGCTCGAAGATCCGGCCCCTCTGAGGCAGCGGCTGCACGGGTTAGTTCACTGACTTCCGATGACCGTGGCGGTGACAGCCGGCTCGACTACGCGCCGAGCCGGCCCCGGGACTCCGCCCCCACGGTCTGTTTGCGCGAAACTTGCCATGACGCGGCCGGACCCTACTAACGAGCCTTGCCGCCCGTGACCAGCCCAGCGAGGGTAGTGGTGACCAGCGCGCCGATCCGCTCGAGGTCGTAGCCGCCCTCCTGCACCACCACCGTAGGTAGCCCGAGCTCGCCGAGCAGTCGACCGGCTCGGTGGTAGCCCTCGGAGCTGACGCGGAGCGGGCTCTCCGGATCGCCGGCCGCCGCGTCAACACCGAGAGCGACGACGAGCGCGGAGGCCCCCTCGTCTCCGACCCAGCCGCAGAGTGATTCGACCGCCCTCAGCCAAGGGTCGTCGCCGCTGCCTGGGTCCAGCGGCAGGTTGCGATTTGCGCCCTCGCCGGGGTCGCTGCCCGTCTCGGCTGCGAAGCCGAGGTAGTGAGGGAACCAACCGGCGCCGGGATCGGCGTGTACGGAGCCGGTCAGGACTCCGGGGTCGGTGTAGAAGATCGACTGGGCGCCGTTGCCGTGGTGGGCGTCGATGTCGAGGATTGCGACCGGGCCGCCGGCGGCCCCCGGGTCGCGCAGCCGGGCCGCCGCGATCGCCGCATTGTTCAGATAGCAGGAGCCGCCGAAGGCGGAGCGGGTGACGTGGTGGCCGGGCGGGCGGCAGCAGGCGTAGGCAGCCGGCTCGCCCCCGGAGACGAGGTCGGCGGCGGTCAAGGCAACATCGGCCGCGGCCCGCGCGGCCTCCCAGGTTCCCGGGCCGATCAGGGTCATCGTGTCGTAGGCGTAGTGCCCGGCGAGGGCGCTCGCGGCCGTTGGTGGCTTCACCCCCAGCCCGCCGACGAGCCCGGGATGAGGGAACAGGTAAGGGACGACGCGATCCTGGCCCGGGTCCTCGGTCAGCCCCGACGCCCGCCATCCCCGCCAGGCGCTGCTCAAGTAATCGAGGAGGGCGCCGTCGTGGACAGCCAGCAGGCACTCGTCGGGGTGCCTCTCGGCGGGGACTTCACGGGCGCCCGCCTTCTGCAGCGCGGCTCGGATTGCCTCGGCCCGCTGGGGCACCTCGGCTGCTGCGGCACGGATCCCGACCCAGATTTCAGCTTGCGGCTGGTGGTCGGAGTGGGAGTCACTCCAGACGTAGGGAAGGGCAAGTTGCACGGGATCTCTGCTCCTTACTCCGCTGTGTCCACATGACGGTCGTTTCCCTACCGGTAAGTCTAATCACGTCAATCTTCTCTTGACAGTGAGCATACCCATGAATAGCCTAACGATCGTTCATGAACGCTTCGTTGGTGGAGGAGACAGGGCAGCGACTGGGAGCCGATCGGGTCTTGGCTCCGGGTGGAGCGCTGCCGCAGCCGGCCGAGCGGCTCGAACCGAGCGGACCGGTGCGCCCGTTCGAGTTCGAGGTGGCCGTCGATCGTCTCTGCCTGGACTCGACCTCGTTCCGGAACATCCGCGAGCATGCCTCGGCGGATCCCGAGCGTATGGCGGAGCGGATCATCGCGATCATCTTCGCTCGCGGCAAGATGCACAACCCCGAGACCGGCTCCGGCGGTGTCGCCCTCGGCACCGTGACCGCAGTCGGTTCACGCTTCGAAGATCCTCCGGCGATC
Source organism: Acidobacteriota bacterium (assembly GCA_032122625.1). Classification (GTDB taxonomy): domain Bacteria; phylum Actinomycetota; class Thermoleophilia; order Solirubrobacterales; family 70-9; genus CAXMST01. The sequence goes on along the minus strand of JAQBGG010000140.1, from coordinate 10,703 downwards.
GGTACCCGCGTGGTCACGCTGGCTTCGCTGACCCTGACACCGCTGAGGCTCGAGCGGGTCACGAGCGTTGAGCCGAGCTCGGCACAGATCGAGGTCGAAGGGCACGCATACGTCTGCCAGCGGGCCCCCTGGAACGAGCTTCCCGAGGACCTGCCGCTCGGCCCGGCGCTCGAGTTGTTCGACGTCTACGCCGCCGGCTCGCACACCCGCGATCTGGCTCCGCGGGACGGCACCGTCTGCGTGCTCGGCGCCGGGCACGCGGGCAAGCTGGCCCTGGCGGCAGCACGCGATGTGATGACGGGTGGCACCCTGGTCGCCGTCGACATCGATCCAGACGCCGTCGAGAGGCTCACCGAGGTCGGCCTCTGTGACGTCGCGGTCAGTGCCGACCTGCGCGATCCGCTGACCGCGCTCGAGGCCTGCCGTGCCGCCGGCGTCCCGCCCGCTGACCTGACCGTCGTCGTCGTCAGCGCCGGCGGCTGTGAGCCGACCGCGGTGCTGCTCACCGCCGATACCGGTGCGGTCCTCTTCTTCTCGATGGCCACGAGCTTTCAGACCGCGGCGTTGACCGCCGACGGGATGGGCTCCGGCGCCCGTCTCCTGATCGGCAGCGGTTTCGCCCCCGACGTCGGCTCCTATGCCCTCGACCTCGCCCGCCGCTCGCCCGCCCTACGCGAGGCGATGGAGATCAGCGGAGCCGAGGTGGTCTGAGCGATGACTGCCGCGACCACCCACGAAGTGCAGATGCGCTGGCAGGACCTGGACGCGCTCGGGCACGTCAACCACAACGTCGTCCTCACCTATCTGGAGGAGGGCCGCGACGCATTTCTCGGCGCCCGCGGGATCGGTCGCGACAACTACGTCGTCGGCGGCTGCTCGATCACCTATCTGGCCGAGATCGAGCCCGGCCAGGGCCTGGTCACGGTCGAGTGTGGCGTCAGCGAACTGGGCGACTCGAGCGTGAGAACGAGCGAGCGCGTCCTTGGCCCCGACGGCGAGGTCCTGGTCGAGGCCGAGTTCGCGCTCGTCCTCTGGGATCCGGACTCGCGTGGCTCGCGGCCGATCACCGCCGCCGAGCGCTCGGCTCTGTCAGAAGGAAGCGGGGAGGGTTGATGGCCGCACGAGCCTGGGATGCCGATCCGGTTGTGCTCACGGTCGCCGTCACCGGCGCCGACGTGTTCCGCGAGAACAACCCGAACATCCCATACACGACCGCCGAGATCGCCGACTCGGCGGTCGCCGCGGGTGTGGCGGGGGCGACGGTCGCCCACCTGCACGTCCGCGAGGACGACGGCACCCCGAGCGGCCGGCCGGAGCTGTTCGTCGACGTGATCGAGCGGATCCGGGCCGGATCGGACCTCCTGGTAATGGTCTCGACCGGCGGCGCCAACGAGATGACGATCGACGAGCGGACTACCGGGCTCGAGGCGAATCCCGACATCTCCGGCGTCGAGTCCGGCTCGATGAACTTCGGCGACGAGACCTTCATCACGCCGCCGCCGGCGGGCCGCGGGATCGTCGAGAAGGCGACTGCCGCGGGGATCGCGCTGGAGGTCGAGGCCTTCGATGTCGGCCACGTGATCAGCGCCGTCCGCTGGCTCGAGCAGGGGCTGCTGAGCGCACCGATGCGAATCAATCTCGTCTTCGGGGTCCCGGGTGGAATCGACGCCTCCCCCGAGGCGCTGACTGCGATGCTGCGGCCACTGCCGCCCGAGACCTTCTGGACCGTGACCTGCATCGGTCGCCACCACAGGCGGATGATGGCTCTCGCGTTGCTCCATGGAGCGCCCGGAATCCGCACCGGTCTCGAGGACGTCGCCTACATCTCCCGCGGCGTGCACGCTCCGTCCAACGCGGCGCTGGTCGAGGCTGCCGTCGACCTCGCCGGTTCGCTCGGCCGCGAGGTCGCCGACGCTGCGCAGACGAGGGAGCTCCTGCACGTTGGCTGAGCGAGCGGAGAGCCGAGCGGCCGTGGCCGCGGCGGAGGTAGGGGATGGTCGTTCCTCGGCTCGGCGAGGGCCTGAGACCCGTGAGGCGATCGACGCCGCGGCACTCGAGCTCTTTGCCTCGCTGGGCTACCACGCGACCTCGATGCGTGCGATTGGCGCCGCTGCCGAGGTGCAGCCGGCCGCGATCTATCACTGGTATGAGAGCAAGGAGGCGATCCTGATCGGTCTCCAGGACGAGTTCATGGAGCGCCTCACCGACCGGGTCGACGCCGCCGTCGCCGAGCATCAGGATCCGGCCTTGAAACTCGCCGCCGCCGTTCGCGAGCACGTCGTCTTCCACGGCATCCACCCGCGGGCGGCGTTCGTCACAGACAGCGAGATCCGGGCCCTCGGTGACGACGCACGGCAGGTGCTGATCGCCAAGCGGGACGACTACCAGGCGACCTTCAACGCGATGATCCGCGACGGCATCCGCGATGGCTCCCTACGGACCTCCGATGCCCACGTCGCCACCTACGCGATCCTCCTGCAGTGCACCGGGGTCGCGCTCTGGTTCGACCCCTCGGGCCCGCTGCAGCTCGATGAGGTGGCGGAGGTGCACGTGGAGCTTGTGCTCGGCTCGCTGCAAGCCTCACACGAGCTGATCGCCGAGGCGATCGCCGCGGTCTCGCGACCGTTGCAGCGGGGCGTGGAGGGGTGACCGTGATCAGGCGGATCAAACCCCCAGCCCTCCCCGAGCGGGCGACGATCGCCGTCGTCGCTCCGGCGAGCCCGCCGCAGACCCGCTCGGAGATCGAGCAGGCGACCGCCTATTTCGAGGACCGCGGCCACAGGGTCGTCTTCGGTCCCAACCATCGCGCCGTGCACGGCTACCTGGCGGGAACCGATGAGCAGCGGGCGGCCGATCTGCAATGGGCGCTGAGCGAGCCCGGAATCGACATGGTTCACGCGCTTTGCGGCGGCTATGGCACCGCCCGTTTGTTCGAGCGGATCGACTGGGGCGCGGTCGGTGACCCGCGCATCGTCTGCGGCTTCAGCGACATCACCGCGCTGCATCTCGCCGTTGGTGCGGGGCCCGGCTGGGTCAGTTTCTACGGGCCGAACTTCGCCCGCTTCACCCGGCGCAAGGATGAGCTCACGAAGCAGACCGAGGACTGGTTCCACCGGGCCCTCCAGCCCGAGCCGCTGGGCCGCGTCTTCGAAGACCCCGACGATCCCTACGTGCTCACCGTCGGCGGCGGCGTCGCCGAGGCACCGCTCGTCGGCGGCTGCCTGACCCTGCTGTGCTCGAGCATCGGCACGCAGTATGAGGTCGAGACCGACGGCTGCGTGGTGATGGTCGAGGACCTCAACACCGAGCCCTATCTCGTTGACACCGCGCTCAATCACCTCGTCCGGGCGGGCAAGCTCGACAAGGCTCGGGGATTCGTCTTCGGGACGAATGTGAATCTCAAGTACCAGACCGTGCCGGAGGGGCCGGAGTCGACGCTGTCTGTCGAGGAGATGCTCGACGAGCTGATCGCCCCCCTGGGGATCCCCGCGATCGCCAACGTCCCGGTCGGCCATGGCAAGCACATGGCGACGATGCCGCTCGGCGTCGGCGTCCGACTCGACGCGGACGCGAAAACACTTGACGTGCTCGAGGCGGCCGTCGGCCCGCCTAGGACTGAGAAGCAACCAACGGAGGAGACAAGTGGCCAGCACCAGGGGACCTAGGGGACATCGGGGTTTGATCGCAGCCGTGGCGGCGCTGGTCGCAGCGCTCGCCTTGATCGGAGTCGTGGCGCTGCCGGCGGCGGCGCAGGACTCCGGCGGTTCGGGAGATACCTCGACCGAGACGACGGCCACGACGGCCGACGATTCCGGCGACGCCGTCCTGCGGATCGGCTGGGCGCAGGACCCGCAGACCCTGAACCCGTTCGTCGCTCTCGACGAGGAGAACTACAACGTCTGGGCCCTGAACTGGGACCTGCTGGTCAACTTCTCCGCCGAGGATCTCTCCCCGGCACCCGGCATCGCCGAGAGCTGGGAGGTCTCCGAGGACCGCAAGACGGTCACCTTCAAGCTCGACCCGAACCGCAACTGGTCCGACGGTGAGCCGATCACCTCCAAGGACGTCAAGTTCTCGCTGGAGACGCTCGGCAAGGAGGGTGACCTGTTTGCCGGCTACACCAGCAACGTCACCAAGATCGAGACCCCTGACGATGAGACGGTCGTGATCACGACGAAGCAGCCCGACGCGAGGATCGTCGGCGGTCTCTTCATCTACATGCTCCCCGAGCACATCTGGGGCAAGGTGCCGATTGACGAGCTCACCGGCTCCTACCAGCCCGAGTTGCCACTCGTCGGCAGCGGCCCCTACGTGCTCACCGAGTTCAGTCGAGGCCGGATCATCCGCATGGAGCGCAACCCGGAGTGGCAGGGGCCCGAGCCCGCCTTCTCTGAGGTCCAATACATCAAGTACGGCAACCAGGACGCCGTCGAGCGGGCCTTGAGGCTCGGCGAGGTCGACATGGTCGTCGAGGTTGACCCCTCGACCTTCGAGCGACTGGAGAGCGACCCCAACATCGAGACGCTCTCGAGCCCCTCGCCGTCCTACACGCAGTTGGCGTTCAACCTCTGCCCGGACGACCTCTGCCCTGACGCCCAGTTCAACCCGGCCGTGCAGGACGTGGCCGTTCGCCAGGCTCTGGCGTACGCGGTCGACCGCGACAAGGTCAACGCGATCAGCGCTCGGGGAACGGCATTCCCGGGGTCCGGCATCCTGCCCTCGTTCTACGAGGCGTTCTACGAGGTGCCGGAGCAGAACTACCCGCTCGACGTCGAGCTCGCGAAGCAGATTCTCGACGACGCCGGCTGGGTCGACAACGGTGACAATCCGCGGACCAAGGACGGCGAGGAGCTCTCGTTCGACCTCGCAGTGCGCTCGGAGTCGCCGACCAACATCCAGGCGGCGAAGCTCGTCGCCGAGCAGGCCGCCGAGATCGGGATCGAGTTCAACGTCGACGTGGTCAGCGTCGACAAGCTGACCGAGATGACGATTCGCAAGGTGGACGGCAAGCCGGCACCTGAGTTCGACACCTTCATCTGGGGCTGGGGCGGGGATCCATACGACCCCAGCTTCCTGATGAGCCTGCTGACCACCGATGAGATCGGTGGTCTTTCGGACGGCTTCTACTCGAACCCCGAGTACGACGCCCTCTACACCGAGCAGGCCGGGATCTTCGACACCGCCGAACGGAAGTCGTTGATCCAGGAGATGGTGGCGCTGACCCAGGAGGATGTCGCCTATCTGGTCCTCACCGAGGATCCGAACCTGCAGGCCTATCGAACCGACAGGATCCAGGGGATCGAGCCGAGCTGCCCGAGCGACGGCGGCGATCTGATCTGCGAGCAGGTCTCATATGAGCCGCTCCTGACGATCGAGCCGGCTACCGGCAGCTCTGCCAGCAGCAGCGACGACGGCGGCGGCTCCGCCGGAGTGCTGATCGGGATCGCGGCGGTCGTCGTGATTGGCGGCGGCCTCCTGTTCTGGCGCTCGCGTAAGAAGAGGTCAGACGAGCCGCTGGAGATGGAGGAGTAGGCGCGCAGCGATAGCGACCTGGATCGGGATCAGGAGAGGGTGGTGACACGGAGATGAGCGGCAGGTGGCTGGCAGGCAAGGCCGGCGCAGCGATGCTGACCCTGATCTTCGTGATCATCTTCAACTTCTTCCTCTTCCGGGTGATGGGCGACCCGACGACGCAGCTCGCCCGTCTGCCCAACTCCTCCCCGGAGGAAATCGAGAAACTGCGCGCCGACTACGGGATCGACAAGCCGCTCAGCGGCCAGTTCCTCGACTACGCCGGCGACACCGTGCGGCTCGACTTCGGGGTCAGCCAGCGCTCCCGCGAGGAGGTCTGGGACGAGATAAAGGCCGCGCTGCCGTGGACCCTGCTGCTGGTCGGCACGGGCACCGTGTTGGCGACGCTGATCGGCTCCTGGATGGGGGTGATCGCGGCGACGCGGCGGGGAAAGAAGACCGATGACAGCCTGCTCGGCTTCAGCCTGCTCACCTACGCGGCGCCCGAGTACTGGATTGGGATCATCCTGATCCTCGTCTTTGCCGTCGCGGCTCCGATCCTGCCGGCGGGCCAGCAGGTGACGCCCGGGGTCGAGTTCAGCAGCTGGATCTCGGAGGCGCTCAGCGTCGCCGAGCACATGATCCTGCCGGTGACCGCGATGACGCTGATGCTGCTCGGCCAGTACTTCCTGATCATGCGCTCGTCGATGGTCGACGTCCTCACCGAGGACTTCATCACCGTCAAGCGCGCGATCGGCCTCTCGCACGAGCAGGTGATCCGCCGTCACGCTGTCCCCAACGCGCTGCTGCCCCTGGTCACCCTCTCGGCGATCCAGTTCGGAGCCGTGGTCGGCGGCGCGATCACGATCGAGACCGTGTTCTCCTGGCCCGGCCTGGGCGAGCTCAGCTTCAACGCGATCAACGACAAGGACTTCCCGGTGCTCGCCGGCACCTTCCTCGTCTTCAGCGCCGGGGTGATCCTCGCCAACCTGGCGGCCGACATCCTCTACTTCTTCCTCGATCCTCGGGTGCAGGCCCGATGAGCGTGACCAGCGCCAGCGCCGAGGTCGCGACCGCTGCGCTTGCCGGTGAGGGCCTCGACGAGCACAGCATTCGCTACAAGCTGCTGCACACCTGGCGCGGCCGCTTCGGGATCGGGGTGCTCGGCCTGTTCCTCTTCCTCGCCGTGTTCGGCAGCCTGATCGCCCCCGACGATCCGAATGCGTCGTCGCTCGACGTCCTTGCGTCGCCCAGCTTCGCGCATCCGCTCGGGACGACCGAACAGGGTGCCGACGTCTTCTCGCAGCTGCTTGTCGGGGCCCGGGTCTCGATTGTCGTCGGCTTTGCGGCGGCGTTCATCTCGGCCGTGCTCGGCTCCACCGTGGGGCTGGTAGGAGGGTACTTCGGCGGCTGGACCGATCGTTTGCTCGATGGCCTCGAGAACTGGTTCCTCGTGATCCCGACCCTGCCGTTGATGATCGTGCTCGCTCGCCTGCTCGATCCCTCGTTGGGCGTTCTGATCGTCGTCATCGGCTTCACCTCGTGGGCCGGCACAGGACGCATCGTCCGCGCTCAGGTCTTCACCCTGCGCGAGCGCGCCTTCGTCGAGCGGGCCCGGGCGCTGGGCGCCAAGGACAGCTACATCATCCGCACCCACATCCTTCCCAACACGATGCCCCTGATCTTCGCCAACACCGTGCTGATCGTCGCGGTCGCGATCCTCTCTGAGGCCGCGCTCGCCTTCCTCGGGCTCGGGGACCCGACCCGAATCTCATGGGGCACGATGCTCGAGAACGCGTTCAACTCCGGGGCGCCGAGCGCCGGCGCCTGGTGGTACGTGATCCCGCCCGGGCTCTGCATCACGCTGCTCGTGCTCGCCGTCTCGCTGCTCGGCTACCTGTTCGAGGAGCACGTCAACCCGCGGCTCAGAGAGGCAAACGCTTGAGTGCCCTGATCGAGGTCAGCGACCTGCGCGTCACCTACGGTGCCCAGCCGATCGTCGACGGCGTCGATCTGACGATCGAGCGCGGCGAGGCGCTTGGCCTGGCCGGCGAGTCGGGCTGCGGCAAGACGACGACCGCGCTGGCGCTGATGAAGCTGCTCCCCGCGAGCCTCAAGCAGTCCGGGGAGATCGTCCTGCACCCGCCGAAGTCCGACGAGCCGATCAACGTCCACAAGCGGACCGAGGCGGGCATGCGGATGATCCGCTGGCGCCACATCTCGCTGATCTTCCAGGGCGCGATGAACTCGCTGGACCCGGTGCAGAGGGTTGACGCCCAGATTGCCGAGGCGATCCGACTGCACGCCATGGGGGGCGGTTCGGAGGCGGTTCAGGCGCGGATCGACGAGTTGCTGGCCACGGTCGGCCTAACCTCGGCGCTTGGCCATCGCTACCCGCACGAGCTCTCGGGTGGCCAGCGCCAGCGCGTGATGATCGCCCTCGCCCTCGCCTGCAGCCCCTCGCTGGTGATCGCCGACGAGCCGACCACCGCGCTCGACGTGGTCATGCAGGCCCAGGTCCTGAGGCTGCTCGAGCGCCTGCGCGAGGAGCTCGGGCTGGCGCTGATCCTGATCTCCCACGACCTCGGGGTGCTGGCGGAGACCTGCGATCGGATCGCGATCATGTACGCGGGGCGGATCGTCGAGAGCGGTCCGGTCGGCGCGGTTTTCGATGACCCCCAGCACCCCTACACGCGGCGATTGCTCGACTCGCTGCCCGTGATCGGCGGCGAGCGCGGCGTCGCCCCGCCGATCCTGGGTCAGCCCCCCGACCCCGGCGATCCCCCCGGCGGCTGCGCCTTTCACCCTCGTTGCCCCTACGCAAAGGAGCGGTGCTCGGCGGAGCAGCCAGACTTGCGGCAGCTCGCACCTCGCCACCAGTCAGCCTGCCACTTCGCGCCCTGGAGCGAGTGGCCGACCGTCGAGACCTCCGTGGTCGGGATCGACACGGCGGTCGCCGGCGAGGAGGGTCCATGAGCCCCCCGGGCTCCGCCGGCGCCGAGGCGCCGCTGATCGAGGTCTCCGACTTCGAGGTTCAGTTCCGGGCTCGGCGCAAGCTCGCGCGTGCTGTGGACGGGGTCTCGCTGAACTGGCGGAGGGGGGAGATCCTCGGGGTGGTCGGTGAGTCGGGCTGCGGCAAGTCGACCCTGGCGCGGGCGATGCTCGGCCTGCAGCCGACCGCAGCCGGCACTCTGGCGCTCGACGGCGAGCCGGTCGAGGGCAAGGCCCGGCTGCCGGAGCTGCGCCGTAAGGTCCAGATGATCTTCCAGGATCCCTACCAGACGCTCAACCCGCGTCAGCGGGTGCGGACGATCGTCACCGAGCCGCTGCTGGTTCAGCGCGTACCGGCCGGCGAGCACGAGGGGCGCGTGAACACGGCGCTCGGGGAGGTCGGGATAGATCCCGCCCGCTTCGCCGACCGCTACCCCCACCAGCTCTCCGGCGGACAGCGTCAGCGGGTTGCGATCGCCGCGGCCCTGGTGATCGAGCCCGATGGGCTGATCTGCGATGAGCCCGTCTCGATGCTCGATACGTCGGTTCGTGCCCAGATCCTCAACGTGCTGGTCGAGCTGCAGCGGAGCCGCAACCTGGCGCTGATCTTCATCACTCATGACCTCAGCCTCGCCTGGTCGCTGTGTGATCGGATCGCCGTCATGTACCTCGGCCGGGTCGTCGAGGAGGGAACCGCTGTCGATGTGATCGAGCGGCCCCAGCATCCCTACACGCAGGCGCTGGTGACGGCGATCCCGGTGCCCGAGGCCGGTGGTGGCGGCGGCGAGCGGGAGCTGCTCGAGGGCGAGCTTCCCGACGCCACGGCGATTCCCACGGGCTGCCGCTTCCACCCGCGTTGCCCGAGGCGCTTCGCGCCATGCGATTCCGTCGATCCCGGTCTCTTGCCGGTCGGGGCCGAGGGGCAGACGGCGGCCTGCCTGTTGCACGATCCTGAGCACGGCTCCGATGCCTAGCCCTCGCTGGCGGGAGGTCGCAGGCGACGGCGGTCTGGCGGGCGTGCTGGAGCCCGGCGCGGGCAACGCGATCACCGACGTACCCGGCGTCAGCGTTGGCCACGCACAGGCGGAGAGCGGCGAGCGCACCGGCGTCACGGTGATCTCACCAGGATCGCTACCGGCGCCGGCGGGGGTCGCCGTCGTCAACGGCACGGGTGAGCTGACCGGCTGTCTGGAGATCGCCGAGCGGGGAGTGATCGAGACGCCCGTTTATCTGTGCGGCAGCCATGCCGTCGGGACCGTTCATCAGGCCGCGGTGCTCGCTTCCGGGCGCGGCCCCGAGAACATCGTCCTGCCGGTGGTCGGCGAGTGCGACGACGGCGAGATGGCCGATTCGCGCACGGTGACGGTCGCCGACGTCGAGCGAGCGCTCGAGGCCCTCGACACGGCGGGTTCGGAGGTTGCCGAGGGCAGCGTCGGCGCCGGCACCGGGATGAGCTGTTTCGACTTTCCCGGGGGCATCGGTACCGCCTCCCGCAAGCTCGGCGAGCATCACGTCGGCGTGCTCCTGCTCTGCAACTTCGGCGATCGCGAGTATCTGGACCTGCTCGGCACACGGCTGGAGCCGGCTCCCGGCCGGCCGCCGTCGCAGGGGTCGTGCATCGCGGTCTGCGCGACCGACGCCCCGCTCAGCAGCGCCCAGCTGCGTCGCCTTGCTCTGCGCCCGTTGCTCGGACTCGCCCGGGCCGGCTCCTACGCGTCCGAGGGCTCCGGTGAGATCGGCCTCGCCTTCGGATCTCACGCTGCGGACGCCGCCGCCGCCTCGAGCGGGGAGTTGAACAGGTGTTTCGCGGCAGCTTTCGAGGCCGGCCACGAGGCCGTCTTCAACTGCCTGGTCGCCGCGCGGCCCGGCGTCCGGCGTGACGGTACGTCGCAGGACGGGTTCCCGGTCGAGTCCGCGCGCCTGCTGGCGGGCCGATCGGTGCTCGGAGGCTGAGATGGGGGCCGACCAGCTCGCCGCCGAGGTCGTTGACCTCTGCAGTCGCCTGATCCGGATCGATACGTCGAATCCGCCGGGCAACGAGACCCCGGCGGCGGAGCTCGTCGCCGAGTACCTGCGCGGCGCCGGCGTTGAATGCGAGCTTGATGGGCCCGATCCCGAGAGACTCAACCTGATCGCCCGGATCGAGGGCAGCGGCGCCGGGCCTTCGCTGATGCTGATGGGCCACACCGACGTCGTGCCGG
>JAQBGG010000139.1:0-3736 GCA_032122625.1 Acidobacteriota bacterium | reverse complement strand
GTAGGGCGTCCAAGCCCGTGGATCTTGTCAGCCGACATCGGCCCTCTAGACGGAGGTACCGCCTTGGTACCGACTGATGCGTCCCATCCGTCCAGGGAGTCCGCGACCCGGGACCGAGTGGACGCATTGGACGCTCCGGGACGCATCGACACTCCTAACTCGTCGACTGGGGGTCGAAAGGTCGCTGGTTCAAATCCAGCCGCCGCGATTTGCCGGAGCGGTGCCTGAGTTCCGCCCTACTCGACCCGGTTCAGTGCCTCGCGGGTGCGGGCGGCGAACGGCTTGGCGCCGATTTTCTGCTCGAGGGCAAGCGCGTCGCTGTAGTGGCCGAGTGCGCGGTCGCGCTCACCCATCGTTTCGGCGAGCAGGCCGAGCGTATAGGCGGCACTGGCGGGGTAGAAAGACCAACCTTGGGAGAGGATCTGGCCGTCCCAGGGAGTGAGCGGGTCGTAGAGGCGAGCGGCAGCGTCGCCGTCACCGAGGGCGTGCGCGCAGGTCGCGAGTCCCCAGAGTCGTCCGGCAAATACGAAGTCGGGTGGCAGGGGGTGTCCTTCTTCATGCCAGACGGCGAGAACGGAGCTGGCAGTGTTGAGATCTCCCTCGCCCGCGGCGACTGCTCCGAGGAGGGGAGAGTTGTCGAGCGCTGGTAGCGCGGCGAGAGCCTCGGCGGCCGGGCGTGCCTCTTCGGGTCGGCCCTGGGCGAGCTGACGCCCGATACCGAGCAGGGCGAAGATCAGCTGGAAGGTGGGCTGCTCGGGGTTGGTCGCCAATTGCCGGTCGGCGGCAATCCTGGCTTCTTCCAGTTGCCCACGGATCAGGGCGACGTTGCTTCGCGCGGTCCAGGCAAGGGCTTCGGCGACCCGGTCACCGCTCTGATCCGCGAACCGCAGCGCCTCGTCGCTCAAGCCGGCCACCTCGTCGAGCCGGCCGAGCCGGATGTGGGCGAGGAGGACTTCGAGCCAGCCGCCGCCGCCCACCGGATAGCTGACCGCGGTCAGGCGCTCGCCGGAGCGTCGCATCCTCTCCGCGTCCGGACTTGCCATCAGGGTGATGCCCAGGTTCAGTTCAGCGTTGTTGGTGGCGTCGGGGAAGACGCTGGTGGATGCCAGCCTCAAGGCCTCCTCCGCCAGCTCGATCGGATCGCGTCCGGGCAGCTGGTCTCCCAACTCCCCCATGGGCAGCCCGAATGACCACGTCCAGGAGATGACGCTGAGCAGGGTGGCACGCAGGCCGGCGGCGTCGTCCTCATCCCAGCTCCCTGCCAGGGACAGCCGCTGGCGATCGCCGATCTCGACGGAGTCGGGGTCGATGCCAAGCGTCTCGGCGATCTCCGCCAGGTCATCCGGCCCCGGCACTTTGCGCAGGGGCCACGAGTTCAGCAGCCAGCAACTCGCTTGGACACGCATGCCGTAACTCTTGCGCTCGTCCGCGAGCGCGAGCCACTGGCGGGCGATCTCCTCAGTCCGCTCCTGATCGTAGAGAGCGAGCAGGCAGTTGCAGAGCAGCGCGAACAGTCGATCGCGCCGGCTTCCGTCGCGGTCTGCCTCCTCCACGGGGAGCAGTTCGAGTGCACGCTCGAGGAGCTCTGCCGCCTGGCTGGGAGCACCGCGAGCAAGCGCCTGATCGGCTGCGCGCTCAGCGTAGCTAGCGGCGCGATCGCCCTCGCCGAGGGTCGCCGCCTCGCCGAAGTGACGGGCGAGTTCTGCGACCGCGCCGTCGGCCGCGCCGAAGCGCCGCTCCAGGGCCAGACCGATCTTCTGGTGGAAGTGCAAGCGGCGCAGGGTCGAGAGCTCCTCCTCGAGCGTCTGGCGCACAACTGCGTGGGCAAAACGCAGGCGCCCCGGGACCGTGGTCTCCAAAAGAAGTCGCTCGCTGGTCGCCTCGTCGTAGGCGTCCAGGGCCTCAGCAGTGGCGTGCCCGGCGGCCTCGGCTACCACGGCCGTGTCGAACTCCGGACCGGCGACGGCGGCCACGCTCAAGAGCTCGCCGGCGGTCTCCGAGAGCCTCGAGATGCGGCGGCCGATCACCTCGCGCACCCCCTCGGGAAGCTCCAGCTCGGCGCCCTCGGAGGCGGCGACCCATCGCCCGTCAACCTCCTCGATGGCTCCCGACTCGGCCAAGTGGCGGAGGACTTGGCCGACGAAGAACGGATTGCCCTGGGTCTGCTCGCCGAGCCTGCGGGCCAGATCGCGTCCCTGCTCGTCGAGCCGATCCCCACGTGCGGCCTCGACGAAGGCCGTCACCCCATCGGGCCCAAGCCCGCGCACCATGAGCCGCTCGACGCCTTCTTCGCGGCGCAGATCCGCCAAGATCTCGGTTAGCGGATGCTGGCGACCCAGCTCGGTGTCGCGGTAGGTGTCGACGATCAGCAGCCGCTTGAGCCGCTCGCTTCGAATCAGGTGCAAGAGCGCCAGCAACGTTGGCTTGGGCGCCCAATGCAGATCGTCGAGGACCAACAGCACCGGTCGCTTGGCGGTTTCAGCCGCCAGCCAGTCGGCCAGCGCATCGAGGATTGCGAGCGCGTCGATCTGGCCCTCGGGCGGCTCCTCTACCAGCTCCGGGACCAGGCGGGCGAGCGCGCGACCGCGGGGCGCGAGCACCCGATCGCGGGTCTTCTCATCGACGTGGCCGAGGAAGTGGCGCAGGGCCTCGGCGAAGGGTTGGTAGGCGAGCGCGATGTCCTCATCGACGCGGCCAAAGAGGACCAGCGCTCCCTGCTGGTGGGCCCCGATCGCGAGCTCGCGGGCCAGCCGCGTCTTGCCGGCCCCGGGCTCGCCCCCGAGCAGGGCGACGCGCGGCGAACCCGCGGCGGCCTCGTGCCAGAGCGCCCGGAGGCGCTCGAGCTCCTCTTCGCGACCGACGAAGTCCCAGGTCGATTCGAAGGCCAGGCGCGGCGGCAAGGGGACTGGAGCCGGCTCATCGCCCTCTGCCAGTGGCGCCCAGCCGACTTCGATGACCGGAACTGGATCCGGCAGGCCCTTGAGCTCGAGGGGGCCCAACGAGTTGAACGCATGCCCGCCCCGTGAGCCCGCGAGGACGCGGACAGTCTCGGTCCCGAGCACCTGCCCGCCGCTCGCCGCCGCACAAAGCCGCGCCGCCTCTACCACGGCGGTCCCGTGCAGGTCGCCGTCGTCGGCCACGGTGACGTCACCGGCTGAGACGCCCACTCGCAGGGGCAGGCCATCCTCACCGCGGCGCGCCGCAGTGTCGACGGCCTGCTGCATCGCCACGGCGCAGGCAAGCGCTTCGGCCGCCCCCGTGAAAGCGACCATCAGACCGTCGCCAAGGCTCTTGACCTCGCGCCCCTCCTGCTCGGCCACCGGCGTGCGGAGCAGGTCGAGATGTGCGCTCTGAACCGTCTCGAAGCGCTCGTCCCCTAGCCGGGCAAGTGCCTCGGTAGAGGCGACGGCATCGGTGAACAAGACGGTTAGCGTCGCCACGCGCGGAGACTACCCGGCCCGCGCCGCTCCCAGCCGGGCGATGGTGTGGTACCGCCGTGGTACCGACTGATACGTCCAATCCGTCCAGGAGGTCCAACACCGGGGACGCATGGGACGCGGGGGACGCATACGGACGCATCAACACCCCTGCCCCGTCGACTGGGGGTCGAAAGGTCGCTGGTTCAAATCCAGTCGCCCCGATGGTCAGAAGGCTCGCAACGGTGGCGTGCTGGCTAGATCGCGGCGACCGCGATCGCCCCGGCGTCGCGGATGGCCTTATCGCTGGCGCCCTTGAG
>JAQBGG010000138.1:0-41800 GCA_032122625.1 Acidobacteriota bacterium | reverse complement strand
TGCCCGAGGGTAAGGGCCCGGCGAGCTGATCCAGAGTAGCCCCTGACAACTGAGCGGTCCAGCCGTTCTCTCTCTACACAAAGGCGAAACGAAACTCCACCAAGCGTGGGACGAGCAGAGGAGCGACGAGATGAAGAGACTGACGATTATTCCCCTGGCGGTGCTGAGCTGCGCCCTGATGGTCGCCGCGGTGGCTTCCGGCGCGAAGCCGGACAAGGCCCCCAACCCCAAGCAGGTGGCCAAGAGCCAGTGCAAGGCGGAGAAGAAGGCCGACAAGGCTGCCTTCAGGGCCACCTACGGCAAGCGGGCGATGCGGACCTGCGTCAAGGGCGAGAAGTCCGGCAGCAAGGCCGAGCTGCAGAACGCGGCGCAGGTGTGCAAGGCCGAGCGGGCCGAGGATGAGGCGCTGTTCAACGAGACCCACGGGTCGAACAAGAACGGCAAGAACGCCTTTGGCAAGTGCGTCTCCTCGAAGGTCAAGCAGGCCGTAGCCGAGGGCACCGAGGAGTTCAAGAACGCAGCCAAGGAGTGCAAGGCCGAGAGGGCCGCGGACCCGGCCGCGTTCAGGGAGACCCACGGGAGCAACAAGAACGGCAAGAACGCCTTTGGCAAGTGCGTCTCCTCGAAGCAGGACGAGGGCACGCCCGAGGAGGATCCCCCCGCGGTCTGAGTCCCAGCCGAGAACAACTGGGTAGCCGGAAACGCCCGTCGACCGCCGTTCGGTCGGCGGGCCTTCTTGTTAAGCAGCGGCGCGGATCGCCGAACTCAGGCGAAGCGCCGCAGGGCGAGCCTGGCAAGGACGCCGTAGGCGGCGGCGAGGGCCGCCAGATGGGCGATCGCGACGCCGAGCGACGGTCCCGCCTCCTCCAAGGCCCCCTCGAGAGCCCGCAGCGCCGGGTCGAACGGAAACAGCGCCGTGACGACGCCGATCGCGTCGAAGACGCCGGGGCTGACGGTTCCCGAGGGCACCAGCGAGAGGAAGGCGATCGGCAGCGAGACCATGAAGGCCAGCAGCGAGGAGGCGCGGACCTCGCGGGCAGCCCCTCCGATCGCCGCGCCGAACGCGGCGAAGGCCGCTCCGCCGGCGATGATCGCCGGGATCCAGAGTGGGAACCGACTCCACTGCAGCGAGACGAACAACTCGAGCCCCGCCAGCATCAGGAGCGTCACGGCCAGCGCCATGACGACGCCGAGGCCGATCTTTTCAATCAGCAGGCCGCTGGGCGAAACCAGCCCGCGGACGAGCCTGCGGAAGGCGTTTTCCTCGCGCTCGAGCGCCAGCGACCCGGCGACCAGCAGCACCGTGACGAACATCAGGGTGATCGTCGCCGCAACCGCGATCGCGAAGGTGTCGAGCGAGGGGCTGCCGCCCTTGACGACCTCCTTGTCGACCTGAATCGGCTGGCTGACGGCGCCGAGCAGATCGTCGGCGACGTCGAGATTCTCGGCGGCGAGGTGAGCGAAGCGGATCACGCGGTCGATCTCGGCCCGATCGGGGCTCCCCTTCGGCAGGTCGACCCTGATCTCCCGCAGGATCGCCTCGGCGCCGCGCAGACCGAGGATCTCGAAGCCCTCGCCGAGGAAATTGAGCGAGCCGCCGTCGAGCAGGATCCCCAGATAGCTGATCGAGACATCGGAGATGGTCTGTGAGACCCGCAGGTTCGCATCGGCGAGCAACGAGTCGATCCGGTCGTCGACGAGCTGCCCCTTGACCGGGTCCTCCTCGTTGACGAGCACCTCGACGGTCGGCTGCTCAGGCGTCAGGCCCGCGAGAGACTGCAGCTTGTCGATCAGGTCCGGGGGGATGATCAGGGCCCCGAGCACGTCGCCCGACTCCACCAGGTCGCGCGCCTCCTCACGGCTGGAGACGCGCACGCACTCGATCCGATCGCAGAGCTCGCTGCGGGCGCCGACGATGTCGAACTCCTCACCGCCGACGTTGAGCGGCGTGTCCGTCGGCACCTCGTTGAGGAAGGCGACCCGCGGCTTGCTCGGACCGCCGGAGAGCGCGAAGCCGATCAGCACCGCGATCACAATCGGGTAGATCACGAGCAGAGCCGTCAGCAGCGGCGAGCGCCACATCAGCTTCAGGTCCTTGAGCAGCAGCCAGCGCATCGCCCGGACAGACACCTAGTGCCCTCGCCCTCGGAGAAATTGGACGAAGGCGCCCTCGACGTCGCCGGCGGTGGCGCCCGCCTCCGCGTGCAGTTGCGCCGGGCTGCCGTCGAAGAGGCCCTCGCCGTCCGCGAGCACCAGCAGGCGATCGCCGTAGCGCTCGGCCTCAGCGATGTCGTGGGTGGTGAAGATCACCGTGGTGCCATCGTCGGCGAGGCCGAGGACGAACTCCCATAGGCGCGCTCGCTGGCGCGGGTCCAGCCCGGTCGAGGGCTCGTCGAGGAGCAGCACCGCAGGCTTCGCCAACAACCCGAGGGCGATGTTGACCCGCTGCTGGTTGCCGCCCGAGAGGGTGCCGGCCTGGTCGGCGCGCCGATCGCCCAACCCGGTCTGCTCGAGCATCTCCTTGACCGCCGCCTCGACGTCTGCCACCGCCTCGAGCCGAGCGAACAGCCGCAGGTTCTCCTCGACCGTCAGCTTCCGGTAGAGCGCGGGTTGCTGCGGGACGAACCCGACCCGGTCCTCCAGCACCCTGACCTCGCCGCGATCGGGCTCCAGGCTGCCGGCGGCGATCGAGAGCAGCGTCGTCTTCCCCGCCCCGTTGGGGCCAATCACCGCGAGCAGCTCGCCGGGCGCGGCCGCAAAGCCCACGTCCCTGAGTGCCCAGCGCTCACCGAAGCTCTTGTCCAGCCCCGCCACCTCGATTGCGGCAGTCGCCGTCGCCCGCATCTCCATCGCGGGGAAAGCTAGAGCACGCCCACCGCGGTCCCGGTCCTTCGACTCCGAGCGCTGCCGTCGGCCACGATCGGGGAGACTGCGCGGATGCGAATCCTGTTCGTCGGAGATGTGGTCGGAAAGCCGGGCCTGCGCGCCCTCGAGGCGAAGCTGCCGGAGCTGCGCGAACGGTACTCGGCCGATCTGGCAATCGTCAACGGCGAGAACTCGGCCGCGGGGATGGGGATCAACGACCGCGCGGCGGCGGCGATATTCAGCGCCGGGGCTGACGTGATCACGCTCGGCAACCACGCATATCGCCAGCGCGACTCTTACGAGCTTCTGGACCGCGAGGAGCGAATCGTGCGTCCGGCCAACTTCCCGAAGGGGAATCCCGGCCGGGGCGCGACCGTCATCGAGGTCGGCGGGCGTAACGTCGGGGTGCTCAACCTCTCCGGCGCGCTGCAGCTGACCGTCGCCCGCTCACCGTTCCACGCCGCCGACGCCGAGCTCGCCGAGCTGGAGCGAAAAGGGGCCGAGATCGTGATCGTCGACTTTCACGCCGAGGTGACCAGCGAGAAGGTGGCGATGGGCTGGTACCTGGACGGGCGCGTGGCGGCCGTCCTCGGGACCCACACCCATGTGCCGACCGCCGACTGCCGGGTGCTGCCCGACGGCACCGCGTTCATCACCGATGTCGGCATGACCGGCTCGCGGCAGAGCATTCTCGGGGTCCGGATCGAGGACGCGATGCAAACCTTCACCCGCCAGATGCCGACCCGTTTCAAAACCGCCGATGAGGACGTCTGGATCAACGCCGCTGCCTTTGAGCTCGATGCCTCCGGCCGGGCCCTCTCGATCGAGCAGATCCTCGAGCCCGCCGGCTAGGCAACAATCCCGAGGTCGCCGTCCGCGGGGCGCTCAGTAGTCGCGGTCGGTGAGGATCTGATCGCGCTCGGCAAGTCGGTTCTCACGTCTCAGCCCCGCCTCCCGCTGACGGCGGCTCTCGGCATCACCCTCGGCGATCAGCGGCGGGACCGGGGTCGGAGCGCCGTCCTCACCGAGGGCGACCATCGTCAGATAGGCCGTGCTCGTGTGGCGCAGCTCTCGGGTGTAGGGGTTCTCCGACTCGACGCGGACGCCGACCTCCATCGACGAGTGCCAGACGGCGTTGACGGTCGCCGAGCAGCGCAGCAGCTCGCCGACGTAGACCGGGTGGATGAAGGTCATCCGGTCCATACCGGCGGTGACGACGCGGCAACCGCTGTGCTTGATCGCCGCCAGCGCGGCGGCCTCATCGACGAAGCGCATCACCGTCCCACCGTGAATCGCGCCTGCCGAGTTGGCGTCGGGAATCCCCATCCAGCGCATCAACTGCGAGGCGCTCGAAGATGCCGGGCGGGGAGTGGACTCGTCGCTCATCCGGGCGATGGTAGATGCTGCCGGGCCCGTGACCCCGCAGGCCTCGCGCCCGCGGCGATCGCCAGCAAGAGCATCGGCAGGAACCAGACGATGTAGAGGTAGAACCAGTGCTCGGCGGTGAGCTGCACCGCGATCATCACCGCCGCCGCCAGGGCCCCGAGTTGGGCCATCGTGCGCTGCCGCGGAAGGAGGGCGACAATCAGGGCCAGGGCAACTGCGGCGAGCTTGACCAGCGTGTGCAGCGTCCCCAGGTCCACCTGGCCCCAGATCGAGAACGGCGATTCGCGGCCCGCCTGACTACCGACGGTCCGCTCCCAGAAGGTGGCGAGGCCGGGGTCGATCGCGGGATGGGCGAGCATCAGGACGGCCGTCGCCACGAAGGCGCCGACGTAGAGCAAGGCCGGCCGCAGACGATCGCGGTCGCGGCGGCGGACGCCGGCAAGCCCGCGGTGGCCGGCGAGGTAGAGAGGGGCGAGGGCGAGGGGGGCGAACTTGGTCGCGGCGGCGAGGGCGAGCAACGCCCCCCGGGCAAGCGGCTTGGCGAACAGCGCCAGGCTCCAGATCAGGAGAGCCGCAAGCAGCGCGTCGTTCGAGTTCGATTGCAGGACGAAGTCGGTGTACGGATAGGCGAGCCAGGCGAAGGCGAGCGTCGCGGCGAGCCGGTTGCCGGCGAGCCGGCGGCCGAGAACGATCAGGCCCGCGATGCAGAACAGGTCGAAGAAGAGCGCCGCTGCCCGCGCCGCAAGCAGCTTGTCCCAGGCGCCACTCCAGGGGAATACCTGCTCGAAGGGGACGTAGGCGAAGTAGTTGGCGGGTCCGTAGGTATCCCCAGTCGGGTTGTTGTCGGGAAAGGTGCCCTCGCCATAGATCGGCTCGGCGTCGGAGATTCGATCGGCGCCGATCACGCCCGCGTAGCCGACGTCGATGACCCCCGAGTCCGCGACGGCGCTCGTCACCCGGAACACCGCCAGCAGGACGCAGAGCACGACGATCGCGCGGATCGGCAGGGTCGGACGCAAGGGAGCGCTGCGGCCACCGAAGCCGACCCAGAGCATGCGGGCGAGCAGGTAGAGCAAAGGCGGGTAGTAAAGCGCCACGGAGGCGCTGATCTCGGCCGCGTTGAAGAAGGCCTGCGAGATCCCGAACGAGAGCAAGACGAGCAGATCGAGGTGAACGAACCGACCGGGGCGGCGCCAGTCGAGCAGGCCGAGGAAGAAGATCGCCGCCAGAGGAATCCAGACGTAGGGCGCGTTGAGCAGGTGGCCGAACTGACCCTGCCTCCCTCGCGCCATTGGCCAGGCCACCTGGATACCGGTCCACGAATCGAGGATCTCGCCCGAGACCCCGTCGACGACGACCAGGATCACCTTCTCATCGTCGTCGAAATAGCCCACCTCCCAGGAGCGGACGGGCTCGGTATCGACGTCCGCGGTCAGCTCGCCACGTCGCGCCCGCTCGCGGACCACGGTCGGATCGCCGTCGGCGATACGGAGCGCCTCGCGGGGCCCGATCTCGTAGTCGGAGGGGGTCGCCGGCAGCGACGAAGGGACCGGTGTGCGCGCGGTCGAGCCGGCCGTCGATTGCTGCGCGGCGGAGGCGGCAGGGGTCAGCAGCGCAGCGGCCAGCGCCAGCAACGTGACCAGCAGCGGAGCCCGGCCGTGCGGGCGACGCTCAGGCGGGGTCGCTGCCGTCGCCCTGGCGACGGCCGGGGGCAGCGTCGCGCTCCTTCTTGGGGGGCTTGCCCTGGGCTCGGTGCTTCCGGGCCTTGCCTGCCGGCGGAGGGTCCTCCTCACCCGCCTGATGATCCTCGTCGCGGCCGGCGATGCCACCGGCGGCCTTGGCCTTCTCTGAGAGGCTCCCGCCCCCCTTGGCGACGTCGCGCAGGTCGACGGCCTTCTTCTTCAAGCCCTCCGTCCCACCGGCCGCGTCGAGAGCCTTCTGGGCCTTCTGCTTGACGGCATCGGGGCCGCCCGCATTTTCGACGGCCTGCTTTGCGCTATTCGAGAGTTGTCTGAAGCTGACCATCGATCCTCCTGCCCTGCGACGCTACCGCAGCGGCCGACCGGCGCGGCCGAAGGTCCAGAGCTTATTGCCGACGAAGTTGACCGGGGTGGCCGCCGCGACCGCAATCGCCTGAGCGGGGAGCTCGGGGACCTCCAGCGCATCGACGAGGACGGTTAGCACGAGCAGATTGACGCCCAGACCCACCAGGCTGACCGTGAAGAAACGCGCCGCTTGGAATCCGGCGTGGTCGTCGCGAGCGCCCTGCGAGCTGAAGGTCCAGATCCGGTTGAGCGCAAAGTTGTTCATCACCGCAACGACGAAGGCAGCCACGGCGGCGAGCACGTGATGGACGTCGGCCCCCGCGGTCAGCAAGGCGAAGACGATCAGGTTGATCACGTAGCCGCTGCCGCCGACCACTGCGAACTGGAAGAGCTGCAACCAGTTCTCCGGACGGCGACTGCCCAGGTGAACCCTCCGAACCAGGCCCCAGGCCGCGTCGGCCGCGCGGACCGTACGGCCGACTCCGGCCGGATCGCGGCCCGGCCCCGGCCCTGGTTCCTCGGTCGGGGTCTGCGCGCTCATGCCGGCGCCCCCGGGGTGCGGCCGCTGCGGGCCGAACCGAGTCCGAAATGCGCGAGCGCGAGGTCGGCCACATCGGAGATCGCCCACTGGTCGCGGCTCGGTCGGTCGCCCTGCAATCCGACCGTCAACAGGGGAGCGAGCGAATCGCCGGCCAGCAGCGAGCCGTGGCTGCCCCCCGGGATGTGCGTCGCTCCACCCCAATCGACCAGTTCGTAGCCGGGCGCCGCCGAGAGCAATACGTCGCCGCCAAAGGGCGAGCGCAGGGCCGCCCACAATCTCGAGAACGCGTCGGGGTAGGTGGCCGAGTCGATGATGCCTCCCGAAAGCTCCAACTCCAGTACCCCGAGATCGCCCTGCCAGCGCCAGCCCCGGCCACGGCGGTCGCGGGCGGCATTCCCGGGTGCGAAGCGGAGCTGCTCGCCGGACCGGCTGACCACGGCCCAATCTGCATCTGGGATGCCGACGCCGCGGCGCTGAACAGGGCGGCCGTCCTCGTCGCTCAGCCAGGCGAGCAGGTCGGCTCCCGGGTGCGCTCCGAGTGTGGCGCGCACCCCCTCATGCAGGCGGCGGCCGCGAGGGCCATCGCGCAGCACCCAGACCGCGGCGGCCCGAGAACTCGGCCCGGCCGCCAACTCCGCGTCCCCGGGATCGTCCGCATTCGGCTGCAGGACGTGCCAGTCCTCCGCAAGCAGCTCGCCGAGGTCGAGGCTTTGTTCAACGTCGGTCTGGGCGTGGTCGGCCATCAGGATGACGGCGTTGTCGAGCAGAAAGGCGTCGATGCCACCGGCGGCCTCGACGATTGCGGCAAAGCACTCATCGGCGTGGGCGATCGAGGCCTCGCTCGCCTCCGGGCCGTGGCGGTGCGAGTAGTGGTCGTTGTCCGGGAGCGAGAACAGCATGAAGTCATAGAGGTCACGCTCGACCATCTCGACTCCGACGCAGGCCGAATAGTCGTCACGGGCGTCGGGCCGGGCGAGGGTCGGCTTGCAGGGAACCTTCTGCGACGCGTAGAGCTCACCGTAGAACAACTCCTCGGGGCCCCAGACGGCGTGGTGGAACTTCGCCGCCGTCGCCACCCGCCCCAGCAGCCCCTCGAGGCCGAACTCATGGCGGCGGCGCCCCCGATAGATCAGGAACGGGGTGCAGGCGCTGCGCAGGCCGGCGTCCCCGAACTGCTCGTAAAGCGTCTCCACCTCGCGCGAGAGGTGACTCATGTTGAGGTTGTAGACGGTGTCGTAGAGAGCGCTGAAGAGGCCGAAGGTGCGCGTCGCCTCCCACGAGGACCCGTACTCGACGTAGCGACGCTCCGCCCGGTGGTACCAGTTCATGCCCGGGATGAAGTGGCCGTCGGGGCGGACCCCCGTGATGATCTCGGAGGTGCAGACCGGCGTCACCGAGGGAAAGCTGGAGACGCAATCCTCGATCAGGTCGCCGCGCTCGAGCAGCGCGGCGAAGGTCGGAGCCTTGCCCGAGGCGACGGTCTTCAGCAGCATGTCGGTTCGCAGCGAATCGACGAGTGCGAGTACGAGCTTCCGTTGCACCGACCGCTTCGCCTGGGCCTCAGCGGAGAACCCGCAGGCCCTCGTACTTCTCCGACGCCTTGCGGCGGCGAGCAGCGGCGAGCACGAGCAGCGCTATCAGGGCCAAGAGCGAGGCCGGCGGAACGAACAGGGCCAGCGTCGCGGTGAGCACGCCGGCGGCGGCGAAGATCAGATCGAGCGTTCCTCCCGCGCCGCCGGCGGCGCCCGCTCGCTGGCGGGCGCCGGCAAGCACGTCGGCGGCGAGAAGCGAGGCGCCACCGCCTGCCAGGGCCCCGAGCACGAATCCGATCGCCGCGCTCTCCGCCTGCTCGGCCAAGGCGGCCGCGCCGAAGATTGCGCCCAGCGCGGCGGCTGCGGCGGCGTGCGGGATGCGCAGGTCGCGTTGTTGGCGACGCTGGAAGAAGGCGCCCACGTTTGCTGCGAAGAGGAGGGTTATGAACCAGGTCTCGCCGATGAACGCCCAGTCCGTGCCGCGCGGGTCGATCCCGGCCTGAGCCCCAGCCATCACCGCAATGAACAGCGCTGCGAGGGGTCCACCGATGCCAACGGCGAGCGCCAAGCCGATCGCCTGGCAGATAGCGAGGAAGAGATCCATCGCGCTGGCAGGCTAGTACACCGGGTATGAGCGGCCGGGTGGCGCTGGATGATCGGCGTTCATGAGATCGGTGCCGCCGCGCCGGTGCGGCCAGGTGCGGCAGACTTCGCCGCGTGAGCAATGCACCCCAGAGCGATCCGCGACGCGGGAACGAGGGCCGCGTCACCGGCCCTCGCCGGCGCGCCCACAGCACCGCGAGGGATCTCGAGCGCTACGCCTCGCTGTTCGCCGCGAGGACCCGGGTGATGCGCTCCTCGGCGATGCGCGATCTGATGGAGATCACGGCCCGCCCCGAGGTGATCTCACTCGCCGGCGGCCTCCCCGACACCTCGACCTTCCCGCCGGAATCCTTCGCCGCGCAGATGACCCGGATCGCCCAGGAGTCCTCGGCGGAGGCGCTGCAATACGGCCCGACGGAAGGGTTCGCCCGGACCAAGGACGTGATCTGCGAGGTGATGGGGGCCGAGGGCATGCATCCCGAGGTGGAGGACGTCCTGGTAACCACCGGCGGTCAGCAGGCGCTCGACCTGGTCGCCAAGACCCTGCTCGATCCGGGCGATGTGGTTGTCGCCGAGGGGCCCACCTACCCCGGGGCGGTGCCGGTGTTCTGCTCCTACGAGGCCGACACCCGGCAGGTCTCGATCGACGCCGAGGGCATGCGGATCGATGCCCTGCTCGAGACCCTCGACGCGCTCGAGCGCGAGGGGCGGCGGCCGAAGTTCATCTACTCGGTACCGACCTTCCAGAACCCCGGCGGGGTGACGATGTCGCTGCAGCGTCGCCGGCGCCTGGTCGAGATCGCACGCGAGCGCGAGCTCCTGATCCTCGAGGACAACCCGTACGGGATGCTCCGCTACGAAGGGGATCCGCTGCCTTCGCTCTACGCGCTCGATGGTGGCGATTATGTCCTCTATGCAGGCACTTTCTCGAAGATCCTCTCGCCCGGCATTCGCGTCGGCTGGCTTTGCGCACCGCCGCCGGTGATGGAGAAGGTCGTGCTCGGCAAGCAGGCGGCGGACCTCTGCACCTCGACCCTGACCCAGTACTTCGTCGGCGAGTTCTTCGCCGAAGGTCGTTGGCGGGAATACATCGCCGACGTCGCCGCGATCTACCGGCAGCGACGCGATGCGATGCTCGACGCGCTCGAGCGGTTCTTCCCGGAGGAGGCGACCTGGTCCCGCCCCCAGGGAGGACTGTTCGTCTGGGCGACGCTGCCGGACTACATCGATACCACCGACCTGCTGGCGAAGGCACTGCGCGAGAACGTCGCCTTCGTGCCCGGCGAGGCGGCATTCGTCGGCGGGCTCGGCAAGACCTCAATGCGGCTCAACTTCTCCGCCCAGACCGAGGATGAGATCCGTGAGGGCGTCCGGCGCATCGGCCGCGTGATCGGTGAGCAGCTCGACCTCTACCGGACGATCACCGGCGAGCATCGAATACCGCCGGCGGCGCCTGAAGCGGGCCCCGCGGGCGATGTGCTGCCGCTGCGGCGAGCTGGAAGGCGGCGCACGTGAGAGTCGCCGTGATCAAAGGCGGACGCTCGCTCGAGCGGGCGGTCTCGCTGCGCTCCGGCGCCAGAGTCGAGGACGCGCTCGGCGGCCTCGGCCACGAAGCGATCCCACTGGACGCCGGCGAGGATCTCGTCCGGACGCTGAAGCAAAGGCGCCCAGACGTGGCGTTCATCGCGCTGCACGGCCCGGGCGGCGAAGACGGGACCGTGCAGGAACTGCTCGAGATCCTGCGGATCCCCTACACCGGACCCGGGGTTGCCGCCTGCATGCGCAGCATGGACAAGGTTGCGACCAAGAGCATCCTTCGCGAAGCTGGCATCCCGACGCCGGATTGGGTCGCTTTCAACGCGACCGCGTTTCGCGAGCTCGGCGCGGCCGACGCGCTGGAGGAGATCGAGGGCGGGCTCGGATTCCCACTGGTCGTCAAGCCGGCGTCGCAGGGCTCCTCGCTCGGTGTCCGCTTTGCGGCGGCCCGCGAGGAGGTGCCGGAGGCGCTCGTCGCCGCTTTCAGCTACGACGACCGCGTACTCTTGGAACGCCACGTCGCCGGGCGCGAGCTGGCCGTCTCGCTGATTGCGGGTGAGCCGCTGCCGACCGTCGAGGCCGTCCCCCGTGAGGCCGATCAGTTCAACTACGAAGCCCGCTACGAGATCGGCAGAACCTATTACAGCTGCCCGGCCGAGCTCGGGGCCGAGGAGGGCAACGTCCGCGAGGTCGCGTCGGCGACCTGGCGGGCACTGGGCTGCGAGGGGTTCGCCCGCGTCGACGTGATGCTCGGAGCCGAGGGCCCCCAGGTGCTCGAGGTCAATGCGATCCCGGGGCTGACCGACACTTCCCTGCTGCCGATGGCCTGTGAAGCGGCGGGGATCGGCTTTGAGAGCTTCGTCGAGCGGGCGATCGAGCTCGCTAGGGCTCGTCCTCGGGGTCAGCCGTCGGCGGTTCCGGCTCCTCCCCCTCCTCACCCATGAAGTCTTCGGGCGAGACGTTCTCGAGGAAGTCCTTGAACTTCTCGACCACCTCATCCTGATCCTCGACCTCGTGCTCGAACTCGATCGACGATTCCTCGATGACCTCCTCCGCAGCGTAGATCGGGACGTCGGCGCGGACAGCGAGCGCGAGCGCGTCGGAGGGCCGGGAATCGATCTCGATCTCGTTGCCGTTGATCGAGATCGTGATCGAGGCGTAGAACGTATTGTCGCGCAGCTCGGTGACCGAGACCCGCTCGCACTTCGCGTCGAGCTGGGCGAGCATGTCGGTGAGCAGATCGTGGGTCATCGGCCGCGGCGTCGAGGCGCCCTGCAGCTTCATCAGGATCGCGGCAGCCTCCGGGTGGCCGATCCAGATCGGCAGGAACCGATTTCCGTCAGCCGTCTTCAGCAGAACGATCGGCTGTTTGCCGACCATGTCAAAGCTCACTCCATAGATCTGCATTCGCTGCAAGTGGGCGATCCTGGATTCGAACCAGGGACCTCGTCCTTATCAGAGACGCGCTCTAACCAACTGAGCTAATCGCCCGCGCCGCGGAGATTGTAATCAGCGGCGCCCGCCCGCCCCCCGCAGGGTGAGAGGCCGCCGGGGCCGAGCGCCGGCATGACTCCGATGCGGTGATCTAGACGATTGATTCCAAGGGCTCACTCATCTAGGCGCGACGGAGTGAGGCGGCGTGGGCGAGCAGCTCGTCGAGATCCTCGAAGCGAATCTCGGCCCGGAGCCCGCGGCGGGCAACGGCGACCTTGACGTCGCGGCCCAGCGCCCGCTCGAGAGCGTCCTCGGCCTTCGCCAGGGCGGCCTCCTGGTCGGGGTGTGGCGTCACGGTGGCGCTCGGCTGAGGATCGCCACCACCCCGCTTGGCACGCCGTTCGGTTTCGCGGACCGACCAGCCGCCGCGCACCGCCTCGCGGGCCAGCCTGCGGCGCTGCTCTTGACCCTTGACCGCGAGCAAGGCCCGTCCGTGTCCTTCGCTCAGCTGATTGTTGCCAAGCATGTCCAGTACCTGGTCGGGCAAGTCCAAGAGGCGGATCAGGTTCGAGATCGCCGAACGGGAGCGGCCCAGGCGTCGCGCCACCTCCTCCCTGCTCAGGGCAAGCTCTTCGACCAGGGCGGCGCAAGCACGCGCCTCCTCGACCGGGTTCAGGTCTTCGCGGGCCATGTTCTCGATCAGTCCCGTCTGCAGCCGCTGCGTCTCGCCCTCGGGCCGGAGGACTGCGGGCACGGCATCCAGGCCCGCCTGCCGCGCCGCCCGCCAGCGGCGCTCGCCGGCGATCAGTTCGTAGCGGCCGTCGGCGAGGGGATGTACGACCAGGGGTTGAATGACGCCCGCTTCCGCGACGGACTCGGCGAGCCGATCCAGCGCGTCGGCATCGAAGCTCTTGCGGGGTTGGTCGGGGTTTGGCCGGATCAGCCCGACCGGAATCTCCCGCAACTCGTCCCCCCCAGCCTCCGGCTCCGGCAGGATCGCTGCAAGCCCGCGTCCAATGCCGCCCCGACGACTAGCCACGGGCCAGCACCTCCTCGGCGAGGGCCCGGTAGGCGACGGCGCCCGGTGAGCCCGGGGCATGCTCGGTGATCGGCATGGCGAAGCTCGGCGCCTCGGCGATACGCACGCTGCGGGGCACCACGGTTTCCAGTACGAGCTCGGGGAAGTGGTCTCTCAACTCTCTCTCGACGTCCCGGGCGAGTCGGGTCCTGTCATCGGCCATGGTGATGACGATGCCGGTCAGAACCAGAGCCGGGTTGAGCTCACGCCGAACGGTCTGCAAGGTCTCGAGAAACTGGACCAGTCCCTCGAGCGCCAGATACTCAGCCTGCACGGGCACGATCACCCGGTCCGCGGCCGTCAGGGCGTTGACCGTGACCGGCCCCAGCGAGGGCGGGCAATCGAGCAGGGTCGCGGCGAATCGCTCCCGGACCGAGCCGAGGCCGTCGCGGAGCCTGAACTGGGAGCGTTCGAGGCCCGGCAGCTCGACCGCAGCGCCGGCCAGGTCGCGATTCGCCGGCACCATCCACAGGTTGGCGGCGGCGGCGGGCCGCGCCGCCTCCGCCACCGAGCGCTCACCGCAGAGGCAGTCGTATGAGGACGGCCGCTCCTCGCGACCCAGACCGAGGGCCACCGTCGCGTTGCACTGCGGGTCGAGGTCGACAACCAGGGTCTGTTCGCCGAGATCGGCAACGCAAGCGCCGAGGTTGACGGTGGTAGTGGTCTTCCCCACCCCACCCTTCTGATTGGCGATCGCGTAGACGAGTCCCATCGAGCGCGCGACTCTAGATGACCGCAGACCGATCGACGGGTGATCGGTGCGCACGCCGCCCAGGGCTCCGTCCGATCGGTGGAGGAATATCCGCAAACACCGCGAAAAGCGGAATTGCGACTGAA
The DNA here is from genome assembly GCA_032122625.1 of Acidobacteriota bacterium. Classification (GTDB taxonomy): domain Bacteria; phylum Actinomycetota; class Thermoleophilia; order Solirubrobacterales; family 70-9; genus CAXMST01. The sequence goes on along the minus strand of JAQBGG010000138.1, from coordinate 27,943 downwards.
CGCGTCGGTTCCGACTCGTTCAATCGTCCCTGCTCAATTACGACCGCGGGGTCGCTTCTTCGCCATTCCCGGACGTCGGGGCAGCTCGCCTGGAGTCGGTCCCGATTTTCTGATCAGGTGCAGATGCCGGTTCTCACTGCCGGCGTAGGGCCCGACCCAGCAGACCCGCTCCGGCCGCATCGCCAGCTGCTCGGAGGCCCGCTGGAGCTCAGCCTCTTCCTCGGGATCGCGGCGGCCCTTCCAGGCGACCAGGACGCCGTCGGCGGCGAGCAGCGGCGCGGCGAGCTCAGCGAGCGTGCTGAGCCGACCGACCGCGCGAGCAGTCACCGCGTCGAAGAGCCGCGGGCCGGCGAGGGCGAAGGTCTCGGCCCGATCGTCGACCACGGAAACGTTGGCGAGCTCAGCGGCGGCGGCGGCCTCACGGATGAACTCGCACTTCCGCGTGACCGATTCGACCAGCACCAGTTCAGCCTCGGGCAGAGCGGCCGCGAGGACGAGGCCCGGGAAGCCGGCGCCGGAGCCGATGTCGCAGATCCGCGAGGCGGTGCGAAGCTCGTCGAAGGCGAGGGCGCTGAGGCTGTCGGCGATGTGGACCTGGCGGACGGTGGTCGGATCGGTGACGGCTGTCGGAGCCGTGGGATCGGCGGCCACCAGCTCGACCAGGATCTCGATCGCTGCCCGGGCGGCAGAACCGAGGTCGTCCAGGTCGAGGCCGGTGTCGGTCAATCCGAGAGTAGGGGCGCCACGATGACCCGACGGTCGGGATCGTCGCCCTCGCTGAAGGTCTCGACGTCGGTGCGCTCCTTGAGAACCTCATGGATCATCCGGCGTTCAGAGGCCGACATCGGCTCGAGACGAACCGGCTCCGCGTTGCGGGCGGCGCGATCTGCGGCGATCACAGCCTCTTCCTCGAGTAGGGCGCGGCGGCGTTCGCGATACCGGGCGGCGTCGACCGTCACGCGCTTGCGATCGGTGCGGCCGCGGAAGGCCGCCCTGTAGCAGACGAGCTGCAGAGCGTCGAGCGTCTGACCGCGACGGCCGATCAGGATCCCGAGTTCGTCCTCACCGTCGATCTCGGCGAGGATCTCATCATCTTCCTCGCTGATCTTCACCTCGGCGTCGAGGTCGAGTTCGTCGAGGACCCGATCGATGATCGCCACCACGCGCTCGCGCGGCTCGTCCGGTAGCTCCGGTGGCCCCGTGTCGGTCGGTTCGTCGCTCATCGCTGCCTACCGTCGCTTTCCGCTTCGCTTCTTCTTCTTGCGTGGAGGCGGGGGTGGGGCCTTGGTTGCCTCCTCGACCTCCTCAGCCGTCTTCTTCGGCGGCGGCGGCATGATCGACATCACCACCTGCTGTTGGGCAAAGGTCCAGATATTGGTTGAGATCCAGTAGACGGAGAGGCCCATCGGGAAGCTGGCAACGAAAGGCGCGAACGCGAACGGCAGGCCGTAAACAATGAATCGCTGCGGCCCCTCCATCCCCTGACCGCGAACCTGCATCGCCAGGCCGGCGGCGAGCTGGGTGGTGATGAAGAGGATGATCAGGACGATCGTCACGGTGCCCTGGGGCTTCTCGATCACCGAGTCGATGAAGAGGAACCCCGGCGGCGGGTTGTTCATCACGTCCATCTGGAAGCTCGAGCCCCTGAGCATCGCGTAGAGCGCGAAGAAGACCGGAAGCTGCAGGAGCAGCGGCACGCAGGAGGCGAGGGGATTGATCTCGTTCTCCTTGTAGAACTTCATCATTTCCTGCTGCTGGCGTTGCTTGTCGTCCTTGTGCTTGTCCTGGATCGCCTTCAGCTGCGGCTGTAGTTCCTGCAGTGCCCGCATCGAGCGGATCTGCTTCAGCGAGAGCGGCAGGATCGCCAGCCGCACGGTGAAGGTCAGCGCAACGATCGCGAGGACCCAGTTGAGACCGATGTCGTGGAAGAAGACGACGATCGCTTCGGGGATGTCGGTGAAGATGGAGGCGAGGAGGAACATCAGTGGTTTCCGTGGTGGTGGCCGGGGGCGCCGGCGGGGGGTTGGGAGCGGAACAGCCTACGGTTCTCGAGCGGATCGAGACCGCCCGAGCTCAACGGGTTGCACCGCAAGACTCTCCAGAGGGCGAGGATGGTGCCACGAAACGGCCCGAGTTCGCGCACAGCCTGCTCGGCGTAGGCGGAGCAGGTCGGGTAATAGCGGCAACGCGGCCCGAGCAGGGGCGAGATCAGCCGGCGGTAGATCCGGATCGGGAGTAGCACCAGCGCCGTCAGCGGCGCAAATCGGCGCTTCCGCGGCTCGCCCGCCGGCTCCGTCGCCGGCTCCTCAGGCAACTGACCCTCGACCCGGGCCGTTTCACGTGCAACGGTGGCCCTCACCCGTCGGTGCCCGTTTGATCGAGCAGCTCGGCAATCGAATCACTGAGGCCGTCGGTGCCCTGCTTCTCGACCAGCTCGGCAACACCCGAGCGGCCGACAAGGACGAAATCGTAACCGTCGGGGAGTCGCTCGGCGAGGCTCCAGAACGCCTCGCGCATGGTCCGTTTGACCTTGCTGCGGTCAACCGCACCGCCGACCTTGCGGCCAACCGAGATTCCCAGGCGAACCTCCCCACCGGCGTCGGCGGCATCTCTCGGGAAGGCGTAGAGCACGACGTGGCGATTCGCGTGTGAGCGCCCCTCACGGTAAGCGCGATCGAAGTCCCCGCTTCTCGAGAGCCGGCCGCGCTTCCGTCCCTCGCGTTCGGAGTCGCCCATTCGACCGACCTCTACACGGTGAGGCGCTTGCGGCCCTTGCGACGCCGGCGGCGCAGAATCTCGCGGCCGTGGCGGGTTTGGGTACGGGCGCGAAACCCGTGTGTACGGGCGCGCTTTCTCTTCTTTGGCTGCCAGGTTCGCTTCATTTTCGATCCCAGGGGGTGGCCGGGGACCGCGCAGTATAGGCACACCGTTTTGGGCACACCGTTTTGCTTTCGGCGCGATTTGCGGACTCGGCCTTCGAAGACCGAGCGGTCGCCGCTGCGATCGGACCTATGATCGGTCGGCCGGCCCCCGTGGGCGCCGGAGTGCCCACGCGGACCCGAACCGGGAGAACATTGCAGGAGCAGAGCAGCCAGGACCTGGCCACCGTCTGGGATGACGTGCGCGAGGAATTGCGGGGCGCCATCCCAGCCTCGGCCTTCGAGAGTTGGCTGGAGCCGCTGCACCCGGTGGGTCTGCAGGGAACCCGTCTCTACGTCGCCGGGCCCGATCGGGTCCGGGACTGGTTCGAGCGACGCTACGTCTCGCTGGCGGTCGCCGCGGCTCGTAAGCGGATTCCGGCGATCACCGAGATCGTTTTCTCCGACGCCACCGAGCCCGTCGCCGAGCCGGGCGCCGCCAAGTCGCGGATCCCAGCCGCTCTCGAGCGTGATCTCGAGTTCGATCGGTTTGTGATCGGCAAGGGCAACCGCTTCGCCCACGCCTCGGCTCTCGCAGTCGCCGAGCTGCCCGGCGAGGCCTACAACCCACTCTTCCTCTACGGCGAGCCCGGCCTCGGCAAGACCCATCTGCTCGTCGCGATCGCCAACTACCTACGGCGACAGCGCCCCGATATGACCGTCGTCTACACCACCGCCGAGCGCTTCACCTCTGAGTTCGTCAGCTCGCTGCGTGGGGAGGGCGCCGGTGGGGCTGAGCGCTTCAAAAGGCGATACCGGAACGTCGGTGCGCTGCTGATCGATGACGTCCAGTTCCTCGAGAACAAGCCGCGAACCGAAGATGAGTTCTTCCACACCTTCAACGAGCTCTACGCCGCCGGCAGTCAGATCGTGCTCTCCAGCGATCGGCCCCCCGAGGCAATGGGACGACTGACCGAGCGACTCAGGGATCGCTTTGCCTGGGGATTGACAGTTCAGGTTCAGGGGCCGGATCTACCGACGCGGGTCGCCCTGCTTCGGCGGCTCGCATCTGAGCGGGCGATCGCGGTGCCCGACACCGAGGTTCTGCAACAGATCGCGATCGCCGCGCCGGCCAACCTGCGCAAGCTCGAGGGCGCGCTGACACGGGTCGCCGCCTTCGCCTCATTGCTGGGTGAGGCCCCGACTCCCGAGCTCGTCGGCGAGGCCCTGGCGGCGGGGCAGGACACCACCGCTCGCGCCGCTGCTGCCGGCGCCGCTGAGCCAGACCTCGACCTGATTCAGCAGGCAACCTGCGACGTGCTGCATATCGCTCGCGCCGATCTCTGCTCGCCGCGCCGAGCCCCGAATCTGGTCCGTGCCCGCCAGTTGGCGATGTATGTAGCCCGCAACACGACCGACCTCTCGCTGGCCGAGATCGCCAGGGGGTTCAACCGCGACCACTCGACCGTCCTGCACTCGATCCGCTCGATCGAGAAGCAACTCGAGCCAGGATCCGATATCCACCGTGCGTTGGAAGCTGTCCACGAACGCTTGCGGATGCCGCCGAAGGCAGCCTGAAGGGTTACGCTCATCCACCATCCCAGGATCTTGTCCACGCCGTTTCCACAGGCGCACAGCCGCTCTGGCAAGCGCAATCCGAGGGTTTTGCAAGGGTTTTCAACATCACCTACATCAACTCAGACGACGATTAGAGGAATTAGCAGATGAAGATCACAGCCGATCGAGACCCACTTCTCGACGCTCTCCAGGCCGCAGCTCGCGCCGTCTCCACCCGTGCCACCCTGCCGTCACTGGGCGGCATCTTGCTCACCACTGAAGGTGGCAGCGCGAAGGCCAGGGCGACCGACACCGAACTCAGCCTGACCGTCGATATCGATGCCCAGGTCGAGGGAGAGGGCTCGATCCTGCTCCCCGGCCGGCTCCTCACCGACGTCGCCCGAGCCCTACCCCCGGGGCAGGTGACCTTGGCCGAGCGTCCGGCCGAGAAGGATGTCGAGTTGATGGCCGGGACCGCGAGCTTCCACCTGCGGGTCCTCTCAGTTGAAGATTTCCCGCGTCTGCCCGCCTTCGAGGGGGAAGCGATCACGATGCCCGCGGCGGCGCTGGCCGAGACGGTCGAGCGGGTCGCCCGGGCCGCATCGCGGGACGAGGTGCGGCCAATCCTTACCGGCATCCTCGTCAGCGTCGAGGGGTCGACTCTGACGATGGTGGCTACCGACTCTTACAGGCTCTCCGTCAAGCACACCGAGCTCGAATCGGCACCGGCGAATCCGTTCGAGGCCAACGTCCCCGCGCGGGCGCTGCGCGAGTTGGCGCGGATCGTTACCCAGACCGGTGTCAGCGAGGTCGAGATCGCGCTGCCCGGCAACCAGATCGTCTTCCGCGCCGGTCCCTACGTGCTCTCCTCGCGGCTGATCGACGGGCAGTTCCCGAGCTATCGCCAGCTCTTACCGGACACCTTCGACCACGACGTCCGCCTGCCAAAGGATGAGCTGCTCGCCGTGACAAGGCGGATCCGGCACTTGGCGCAACGTAATGCGCCGCTGAAGATGGCTTTCGCCACCGGTGAGCTGACGGTCTCGGCGGAGACGCCGGAGATCGGCGACGCCAGCGAGGCGATGCCCTGCGGCTTCGAGGGTGAGGAGTTGGTGATCGCCTTCAACCCTCAGTTCCTGATCGAGGGCATCGAGAGCATCGAGAGCGAGGAGTTGGTCCTTCGGTTGACCTCTCCCCTGCGCCCGGGCTTGCTGCAACAGGCCGGTGACGAGGACTTCAGCTACCTCGCGATGCCGATCCGACTCAACGTCTAGATCGGCCGAGGGGCCTTTTGGCGGGTGATTGCGGCCGGGCTAAGCACGCGGTCGTTCCGCAACCTCGAGGATGGCGAGTCCGAGCTCGGATCCGGCCTCACGGTGGTCCACGGAGCGAACGGTGCCGGCAAGACGAATCTTCTCGAGGCGCTTTTCTTCGGCCTCACGGGCCGCTCCTGCCGGACCCGGCGGGAGCGGGAGATGATCACCTTCGGAGCCAACCTGGCGCGTAGCGAGGTCGAGTTGCGACCCCAGGGAGAGGAGCGGGTGGAGCCGTTCTCGATGCTCTCTTCGATCTCGTCCGCCGAGGGGAGGCGTCGGAGGATCGAGGGACGCGATGTGACACCCGATGACGACCGCCGCCGACCGGCTGTGAGCATTTTCATGCCCGGCCGTCTCGCTCTGGTGACGGGCCCGCCCTCGCCCAGGCGGGCTCATCTGGACCGCCTCGCGGCGGCGCTCTGGCCGGCGCGGGCACAGTTGAGAGCCTCCTATACCCGGGCCCTCGCTCAGCGGAATGCCCTACTCGCTCGGGTCCGAGCGGGCGGGGACCCGGAGGCCCTGGACGCCTGGGATCGCGAGCTCGCGATCTCCGCGGTCCCTTTGGTCGAGTCACGCGCCGCGGCCGCCGAAGCTCTCGCCGAGCCCTTCAGCCGCGCCGCTGAACTGCTTGGGCTCGAGGGCGAAGCGCTGCTCGAGTATCGCCCGCGGACCGGTGGCGCCGATGAGTCCGCCGTTGCCGCGGAACTCGCCGAGCGCCGGCCGGCCGACCTCGCTCGTGGGTTCACCGGCTGGGGGCCGCACCGCGATGAGGTCGAGCTCAGCCGGTCCGGCCGTTCGGTCCGGCGTTACGGGTCACAGGGCCAGCAGCGGATCGCCCTGCTGTCGCTTCTCTTCGCCGAGCGTGAGACGCTGCTGCAGGCGCGCCGGGCGCTGCCGCTGATGCTGCTCGACGACGTGATGAGCGAACTCGACCCCGAGCGCCGAGACCGCCTCGTTGGCCTGCTCGACGACGGCGGCCAGGCCTTGATCACGGCCACCGAGTCGGCTCATGTTCCCGACGGCGAACGGCACCGGCGAATCGCCATGGAGTCAGGTCGTACCGTGCCGGCCTGAGATATCGGAGGGCGGCTACCGCGCACCGCGGCGGGGAGTGCGCAAGAGTGCGGGGATCGCCACCGACGGTCCCCGCAAGCTCTCCAAGCCGCTCGCACGAGTGCTCCGCGATCAGGCTCCGAAGACTCTTTTGGCGGAGCTGCAGACCGCCTGGCCGGAGGCTTGCGGGGAGGCGATAGCGGCCGCCTCCGAGCCCGTCGCCGAGCGCGGGGGCAAGGTCACGATCGCCTGCGAGAGCGGTGCCTGGGCGCAGGAGTTGGAGTTGATGGGGGACCTGCTCAGAGGCCGGCTGGAGGCGATCGTCGGGGAGAACAGGTTGACGGCACTGCGGTTTACCGCCGACCTCAGCCGACACCGCTGACGCGGATCGGCGATCCGATCGCGAAAGTGCTTCATTTGCAGGGCTTTTGTTCCAGTTTAGTGGCGAGTGGGGGCGCCTCTCGTACCGCGCTGAATGGTATCCTTATGTCAACCACTTTTCCTGCCCCGCAACTCTGGGTCAGGGCGCTCGCCTGATCCTGCCAACGCGGGGTTGCGCGTGCGCGGTGCCGCCGAAGCGGGCGGCACTATCTATAGATAGACGAAAGGATCTGCGTGGCGAACAAGTCGACCACTGGCTCGGATAGTTACGAGGCCAAGGACATCACCGTTCTCGAGGGGCTCGAGGCGGTCCGTAAGCGCCCGGGTATGTACGTCGGCTCGACCGGCCTCCGCGGCCTCCATCACCTTGTCTACGAGGTGCTGGACAACTCCGTGGACGAGGCCCTGGCCGGCCACTGCACCGAGGTCGAGGTCACGATTCACCCCGACAACTCGATCACCGTCGTCGACGACGGTCGCGGGATCCCGGTCGACATGCACGAGAAGGAAGGCCGGCCCGCGGCCGAGGTCGTGCTCACGGTGCTCCACGCCGGCGGCAAGTTCGGCGACGGCGGTGGCTACAAGGTCTCAGGCGGTCTGCACGGCGTCGGCGTCTCGGTCGTCAACGCGCTCTCCGAGCGGCTGCATCTCGAGATCAAGCGGGACGGCGCGGTCCACGAACAGGACTACGTCCGCGGCGCCCCCCAGGGGCCGCTGACCGCCGGCGACGCCACCGATGACAGCGGCACAACGATCACCTTCATGCCCGATCTGGAGATCTTCGACGAGTTCGACTACGACTTCGACACGCTCGCCGGACGGATGCGGGAGACGGCTTTCCTGACCCGTGGCCTGCGGATCAGATTGATCGACGAGCGCGGCGCTGGTCAGCGCGAGGAGTTCCACTACGAGGGCGGCATCGTCGACTTCGTCGCCCATCTCAACGCCGCCAAGGACACGCTCCACAACAAGACCATCTACTTCGAGAGCGAGGGCGAGGAGGGCTCGCTGGAGGTCGCGATGCATTGGAACACCGGCTATCAGGAGTCCGTGTTCACCTTTGCCAACAACATCAACACCCACGAGGGCGGCTCCCACCTCTCCGGCTTCCGCTCGGCGTTGACGAGAACCCTCAACGCCTACGCGCGCGAGAAGGGACTGCTGAAGGAGAAGGATCAGAACCTCAGCGGCGATGACTCGCGCGAGGGCCTGACAGCGGTGATCTCGATCAAGCTCCACGACCCCCAGTTCGAGGGCCAGACCAAGACCAAGCTCGGCAACCCGCCGATCGAGGGGTTCGTCAAGGAGGCCGTCAATCGCAAGCTGGCCGAGTTCCTGGAGGAGAACCCGGCCGACAGCAAGCGGATCGTGATCAAGGCGATCGAGGCGGCCCGCGCCCGCGACGCGGCCCGCAAGGCCCGTGACCTGACCCGTCGCAAGTCGGTGCTGGAGAACTCGACCCTGCCGGGCAAGCTCGCCGACTGCACCGTCCGGGACCCGAGCCTGGCGGAGCTGTTCGTAGTCGAGGGCGATTCGGCCGGCGGGTCGGCCAAGCAGGGGCGCGACCGCTCCACCCAAGCGGTGCTGCCCCTACGAGGCAAGATCATCAATGTCGAGAAGGCGCGGATCGACAAGGTTCTCGCCAACACTGAGATCCAGGCGCTGATCACCGCGATCGGGACCGGTGTCCACGAGGAGTTCGACCTCGAGGAACTTCGCTACCACCGGATCGTGCTGATGACCGACGCCGATGTCGACGGCGCCCATATCCGCACCCTGGTGCTGACCTTCCTCTACCGGCAGATGCCGGTGCTGATCGATGCCGGCCACGTTTTCATTGCCAAGCCGCCGCTCTACAAGGCGCGAAGCGGTCGCAACGACGTCTACATCGAAAAGGAGAGCGAACTCGAGGAGTACCTGCTCCGCGACAAGCTCGAGCAGTTCGAGTTGATCGACTGCAGGAGCAACGAGAGCAGTCTCTCCGCGGCGAAGTGGCAGCGATTCAATCGCTCGCTGAAGGAGTACGAGGGCTGGGCCAGCGCCCTGCAGGCGCAGTTCGGCCACGACCTCGTCAACTTCCTCTCCGAGTCGCGGATCCTCGACGAGGGGGTCGCGAGCCTGGCCGGCGCCAAGGAGCTGGTTTCGGCCGAGAACCCGGAGGAGGACGCCTATGAGACCGAGTTGCTCGACGAGGACGGCGAGTCGCTGACGATCAAGGCGATCCATCGCCGCAGCGGGCTCGCCCGCCGGCACGTACTGCCGGCATCGATGTTCGAGTCGGTCGACTATCGCCGGCTGGCCGAGGTCCACGCCGGCCTCGCCAAACAGACGGGTGAGCCGCCGTTCACGGTTGCCCTCGGGGAGAAGAAGCGCCCGGCGGATTCGTTTGCCCTGGTCCGGCGGGTCGTCCTCGACCTGGCCAAGGAAGGCGTTCGCCTACAGAGGTTCAAGGGGCTCGGCGAGATGAACGCCGAGCAACTCCGCGAGACGACCATGGATCCCGCTTCGCGGACCCTGCAACGGGTCCGTATCGAGGACGCTGCAGAAGCCGAGCGGGTCTTTAGTGACCTGATGGGGGACAAGGTCGAGCCGCGCAAGTTGTTCATTCAGAAGCATGCGAAGGATGTGGGCGTCCTTGACGTCTAGGTCCAGCGCCCACAGCCCACAGCCCACGGAGGTCACGATTTAGATGGAAGGTTCGAGCGAGCTGCTGTCCGGCGGCAATATCGAGGAACGCGAGCTGACGACGGAGATGCGCTCGTCGTATCTCGATTACGCGATGAGCGTGATCGTCGGGCGCGCCCTGCCAGACGTCCGCGATGGCCTCAAGCCCGTCCACCGGCGGGTCCTCTATGCGATGCACGATCTCGGCCTGCAACCGACCCGGGCGTACCGCAAGTGCGCCTACATCGTCGGCGAGGTGATGGGCAAGTACCACCCGCACGGCGACTCGGCGATCTACGACACGCTGGTCAGAATGGCGCAGGAGTTCAGTCTGCGCTACCCGCTCGTCGACGGACAGGGGAACTTCGGCTCGATTGACGACGACCCGGCCGCCGCGATGCGCTACACGGAGGCGCGGCTGACCCGGTTGGCGACCGAGGTGCTGCGGGAGATCGAATCCGAGACCGTCGACTTCGTCCCCAACTACGACGAGTCGAGCAGCGAGCCGAGCGTGATGCCGGCCCGCTTCCCGAACCTGCTCGTCAACGGCTCCTCCGGCATCGCGGTCGGCATGGCGACGAACATCCCACCGCACAACCTGCGCGAGGTGACGGCGGCGGTCAACGCCTTCCTCGAGGACCCGAGTATCGATACGGACGGCTTGATGAAGCACGTCACCGGCCCGGACTTCCCCGGCGGCGGCGTGATCATGGGCTCTGACGGAATCCGAGAGGCCTACCGCTCCGGCCGCGGCTCAGTCAGAGTCCGCGCCCGCGCCCACATCGAGCCGCTGAAGGGGGGCAAGGAGTCGATCATCGTCACCGAGCTCCCGTTCATGGTCAAGAAGGGCGGCGAGGGTGGCCTGATCCAGAAGATCGCCGATCTCGTTCGCGACAAGAAGATCTCGGAGATCTCCGACCTACGCGATGAGTCGGATCGCTCCGGCATGCGGCTGGTGATCGAGTGCAAGCGTGACGCGATGCCACGGATCGTGCTCAACAAGCTCTATAAGCACACCCAGATGCAGTCGACCTTCGGGGTCAACGCGGTTGCCCTGGTCGACAACATTCCGCAGACGCTCTCGCTACGCGATCTGATTCGCCATTACGTCGGCCACCAGCGTGAGGTCGTCACCCGCCGGACCCAGTACGAGTTGCGGCAGGCCGAGGCCCGCGCGCACGTGCTCGAGGGCCTCTTGATCGCTCTCGACAATCTCGACGCGGTGATCGCTCTGATCCGCGGCTCCGCCGACGCCGACGAGGCGCGCGCCGGCCTGATCGACAAGTTCGCGCTCTCCGAGATCCAGGCACAGGCGATCCTCGACATGCGCCTACAGAGGCTCACGGCGCTGGAGTCGGACAAGGTCCGCGAGGAGCACGCGGAGCTGACGAAGAAGATCGAGGGCCTGCGGACGCTGCTCAGTGATGAGGGGCTGATCGACGGGCTGATCCGCGATGAGCTTGGTGCGATCACCGAGCGCTACGGTGACGAGCGGCGGACCGAGATCGCATTCGCCGAGGGCGAGGTCGACATCGAGGACATGATCGCCGACGAGCAGATGGTGATCTCGCTGACCGCCTCCGGTTACGCCAAGCGCCTGCCGTTGGCGACCTACCGCCAACAGCACCGCGGTGGCATCGGGGTCACGGGGATGGACCTCAAGGAGGGCGACTACATCGAGCACCTGCACATCTGCTCGACCCACGACTTCCTGCTGTTCTTCACCAATCGCGGCAAGGTCTACCGGCTCAAGGTCTATGAGCTGCCGGAAGGGTCCCGTACGGCTCGCGGCAAGGCATTGGTCAACGTGCTGCCGCTCAGTCAGGACGAGCGGGTGATGGCCGTGATCCCGACCCGCGACTTCAGCGAGAACCAGTACCTCGCCTTTGCGACGGCCAAGGGGATCGTCAAGAAGACCGAGTTCGTCAAGTACAACACCCCGATCCGGGCCGACGGCATCATCGCGATCAAGGTCCGCGATGACGACGAGCTCGTCCAGGTCCGCTTGACGAGCGGCGAGGACGACCTGCTGTTGGTCTCCAAGTCCGGCCACGCCTCTCGCTTCAGCGAGAGCAAGGTGCGGCCGATGGGCCGGGACACCTCCGGCGTCAAGGGGATGAACGTCAGCGCCAAGGTCGGCGGCGAGCAGAACCGCGTTTTGGCTATGGACGTCGCCCGCGAGGACACCGAGCTGTTCGTCGTCACCGACAACGGCTACGGCAAGCGGACTGCGATCGCCGAGTACCCGGTCAAGGGACGAGGGACGAAGGGGGTGTTGACGGCGAAGCTGACCGAGAAGAAGGGCGGCCTGGCCGGCGCCCTGATCGTCCGCGAGCACGAGCAGCTTCTGTTCATCAGCCAGAACGGAATGGTGCAGCGGACCTCGGCCAAGGGCATCTCGCAGATGGGCCGCGCCACCCAGGGGGTCAGGGTGATGAACCTCAAGGACGACGACCGGGTCAGCGCCGTCGCCCTCGTCGTCGAGGACAGCTCCCCCGTCGTCGCCGATGCCCTCGAGGAGTTGCCCGAGGGCGCCCTCGACGAGTCAGACGTGATCGAGGCCACAGGGCCAACGGGCGACAACCTCGACGCGCCCTCTGACGCGGAAGCCGAGGCGGAAACCGCTTCCGAGCAGCCGGCCGCTGAGCCGGATGACGAGGCCTGAGCCGCTCCGCACCTCCACCCATGGACCCGGCTGAGCGAGGACCCAGACCTCAGACCTCACGCCGACTGCCCGGTTTGATTCAATCGGGGTACCGGAGAAAGGAGGTGGTCCTAACGTGAGTTCGATGTTTTCTGGGACACCGGAGGTGATGGGCCGCTAGGCGGCACGCGGGCCGCCCGGCGAATACCAGCCTGGCACCGGCGGACCGGCGTGGTCGGAGATGTCCCGCCCGACCGGACGAAGCGCCGCTCGCTATCCGAACCGCACCTGCACGAGGCCGCCCCCCGAACCGGGTGGGCGGCCTCGTCGCTTTCAGGAGGGTGCGCGCGCCGCTACTTTGGAGGGGACGCAGGTGTTGTGGCAATGATGCGACAACTCCGGCTAGTCACTCTCTGTGCCGCGCTCGCGGTGTTCGCGCTCGCGGCGGCGGCAGCGTTGGCCAACCGGCAGACGGTCCGAGACGCTCGGGCCGAGACCAAGGCCCTGAAGAAGAACGGGCGGCTCGACATCATCCGCGCCACAGCCGGGCATCAAGGCGAGTTGCTGAAGCACGTGGTGACGATGCGCCGCCGGGTCGATCCCGATCGACCCAAGGAGCGCCCACTGATCGGTCTCAACGCTCGCGGCGGTCCCCATTCGGACCCGGAGTTCCTAGTCTTCGGCGCCGATGTCTTCAAGGTCCGCGCCGGCAAGGATCCCAAGCGGGTGGGCGGTGCGGAGCTGTCCTCTCGCGGCCGCCGCTGGGCCTATCTCTTCGACCCGGCTCAGATCGACCTCAAGCGCTACGGATGGGCGGCGATCGCGACCAGGGGGAAGACATTCGATGTCGCACCCGCCGGTCGTTACAAGAACCACAGGGTCTGAGAGACCCGACCGATTGCGCCACGCTCAAACGGCAAAACCCAGATAGGGCTCCCACGACTCGGGTACACGCGGTGCGGCGATGCGGATGAACACGCTCGGTCCCGGTGCCTTCGGCGCCGACTGCGGGTGCATCTTGATCTCGCGCGGCAGGCGGTTGCCCTTGCGACGGTTGCAGGGCGCGCAGGCGGCGACGATGTTCTCCCAGACCGAGGTGCCACCGCGACTCCGCGGGATCACATGGTCGACCGTCAGCCCAGGACGCTGCGAGCCGCAGTACTGACACGTCCAGGAGTCGCGGGCGAGCACGGCCTTGCGGGTGATCTTGCGTCGGCGAACGTCGCGCGGGATCCGCACATAGCTGAGCAGGCGGATCACCAGCGGCCGCTCGAGCGCGAGCCGCTCGCTCCGCACGCACTCGCCGCTGTGCTCGATCACCTCGGCCCGCCGCTTCAGCATCAGGACCGTCGCCCGCCGCACGGTGCAGACGTTGATCGGCTCGTAGGTTGCGTTGAGAACCAGCACCCGACCACCGATCGAGCGAAGCCCACCGATCGAGACGACGCCGGCGCGGCGCCTCGACCCTCCCAACCTCCGGACCCCGTGCACCGGATCGGCAAGCGTGTCCATCGCCGAGCGATTCTATCCAGGCGACCCAACGCAACCGCTGCTGAGCCCGACCGGATCAGAGCGGCGCCGTCGCCGCCAGTGGGTAGCTGCCGAGGATGCGCACCGTCTCGGCCTTGCTCCTCAGGGCCTCGACCGCCTCTGCGGTCACCCCCGAGCTGACGTCACCCTCGATATCGATGAAGAACAGGTAACGGCCGAGGCCGCGCCGCAGCGGTCGCGACTCGATCCGGACCAGGTTCACATCACGTTTGGAGAACTCGGTCAGCGCATCGACCAGCGCTCCGGGTCGGTCGCCGCCGAGCTCGGAGAAGACGAGCGTGGTCCGCCAGGCCCCGCCGTCCGCGGCGTGCGTGGGCAGGTAGTCGCCGCCGGAGAGCCAGACGAACCTCGTGACGTTGTCGGCAACGTCCTCGACCCCCTCGCTCAGCACAACGCAGCCGTAGGCCCGGGCGGCCGCGGCAGAACCGAGCGCGGCCCAGGGTTGATCGCTGAGCCCGACCCGCCGGACGGCATCGCTGGTGCTCGCGATCGAGCGCACCTCGGCTTCGGGAAGCTGCTCGCGAATGAAGCGGGCGCACTGCGCATTCGCCTGAGGGTGGGAGAGCACGACGGTGATCTCGTCGAGGCGCCGCTCCCGGCCGGCGATCAGGTTGTGGCGGATCGGGTGGTCGAACTCGCCGACGATCTGGACGTGCGAGGTGTCGAATGCGATTGCGTCCAGCGTTGCGCGTACCGAGCCCTCGATCGAGTTCTCGAACGGGACGAAGCCTCGCGAGACATCGCCGCGCTCGACGGCGTCGACGGCGTCAAAGATCGTTGCCCGGGGCTCGAGCTCAAGCTCGATTCCGGCGCTGGAGAGCAACAGGGCCTCCTCTGTGTAGGTCCCCGTCGGACCGAGGTAGCTGACCTTCACCGAGCCGCGTTCTCCTCGGCCAGGCGCATCGCCTCGTCCTCCTCGGGGGAGAGCTCGAGTTCCGAGCGGCCGCCGAACACCGGCTTCGCGTAGACCCTCGCCTGCTCACGTTGGAGGATCGCCGAGAGCACCACCCCGTTGCCGCGCTCGTCGAGCAGCGCCACCGAGCTCGACTGACGGCCACTGGTCTCGTTGAAGGCGTCATAGCGGACTACCGCGGAGCGGGACACCGCGCCGTCCAGGCGCTGCTCCGCCGATGTCATCCTCTCGGCCAGGGCCCGGGAGATCTCATCGATGCCATCGCGCAACTCCTCGACGCGGCGTCGCGTTTCGACACCGTGGGAGACCAGATCGTCGGCCTTGCCCTCGCCGAGCACGCCGCGCTGCTCGGACCGCAGCCGCCGCAGCTTCAGCCAGAGCAGGCCGACCAAGGCGAGCGCCAGCACGCCGACGCCCGCCGCGGCCACAGCGACGATCCCTGTTGTCGAATCGAGAGCTTCCACGCGGACTGAGAATACGGTGCCCCGCCGCCGTGACGAGGCGGCGCGCTGGAAGGTGAGCAGCCTGGCCTGCTACTCGAAGGTGATCTGGTACGGGGGCTCGGAGACGTTGTTCTCCGCAACCTGCTCGCCGCAGACCGTGTCGACGGTCACGGTCAGCGTTGCCGACTCGCCGGCACTCGGGGCCTGCTTGGGGACGATCGTCACGGTCTGCGTCTCGGCTGCGGCGATCGTGTCGATCGTCTGCGTGCCGGAGAGGTCACCGGAGAGGGTCACCTTGATGTCCGATTCCGGCGCCTCGCCCTGGTTGATCACGGCGACCTCGAACTCGGCATCGGCGGCCGGAACCGAGGCCGTGGCACCAGACTGGAGCACGGTACCGCCGGGCAGGACGGTGGTCGAGACGAGCCCGAGACCGTGGGTCAGCCCGTCGCCGGGGTCGCAGTTGGCCGAGTCGCCACCGGAGGTCGTGCTGCCCGTGCCGGTCCCGGCGTTGGCGATCAAGCCGGCAACCTCGTCCGCATTGAGGTAGTCAGGGTCCTTGTTGCCGGTCGGCAGGAACTTGCTGTCGGGCACGCCACCGTCGATGACGATCTCCTCGTCGATCAGCGCCTGTTCGATCTCGCTCTGTCCCCGGGCGTAGAGCACGTCGCTGCCGACGAACGCCTCCATCCCCATCAGCCCGACGATCGCCTTGATCGCCTTGTTCGGCTTGACGTCACCCTGCGCTTTGTTCAGCTGGTTCGCGATCTCCTCCAGCGCGTCCCGCCGCAGCCTATAAGTAAGAACGATCTGGCTCTGGGCTGAGGAGACCTGGTCCGGCGCATCGAGATTCTCTGCCCGGTCGAGCAGGCCCTGCGCCGTGCCGCGATTACCGTTGACCTCGTTGGTGAGGCTGATGTCGCCGCTCTCGGACTCGCCGTTCAGGGCCCCGAAGAAGGCGTCACTGAGCTGTTTCGTCTCGACGGTCAGGGCGCTCAGGTCGCTGACGTAGTTCTTGAACGCCCGGTCCTTGCGGGCGTCCAGGCAGCCCTTGAAGGCGAGGAACAGCAGGATCAGGACCACGATCGAGACGCCGGCGAGGATCAACCGCCTGGTCAGGATCTGCTGGTTGGAGACGTCTCGGGGTCCTTCGGGGGGCGGAGCGCCGGACCGTCGGGTTCGACCCACCTCCCGCCCGGGGCTGGGGCCGTCTACTGGTTCGTCTTCTTCGAAGAAGTCCACAGCTGCTCTCCGGGGCCTTTCGCCACAGGCATTATGACCCCTGCCCTGGCCGGAAACCCCGCGCACAGCGTATATACCCGTGTATATACCCGTGACCACGTACCCGCGGGGGAGGATGGGGGACGCCGATGCCGAAACCGCAAGCGTGGTCGAAGGCGAGCGCCTCCTGGGCAGATTTACAGTTGCTGAGCGGATCGGTCGCGGCGGCTATGGCACCGTTCATCGCGCTTGGGATGAACGGCTCTGCCGCGATGTCGCGGTCAAATCGGTTGAGGGTGTGGCGGCCGATCGGGTCCTGCGCGAGGCGCACGCGGCGGCGCGCCTCAATCACCCCGGCATCGTCACGATCTACGAGCTGGGCGAGGAGCACGGGGTTGCCTATCTGGTCAGCGAACTGGTGCGCGGCCCGAACCTGCGCGAGTTCGCCGCCTCGGGCGCACTCAGCGACCGTGACCTCGCCGAAATCGGGGTCGAGCTCTGCGCGGCGCTCAGTCACGCCCACGCCCAGGGCGTCATCCACCGTGACCTCAAGCCCGACAACGTCCTGATCCGCGAGCGTCGCGGCCGCCGGATGCGCGGTAGTGGCGAACGCGCCCTGCTGGCCGATTTCGGGATCGCCGCGGTGGCTGACGCCCCAACCCTGACGGCGACGGGTCAGGTCGTGGGCACGCTCGCCTACATGGCACCTGAGCAGGCCGCCGGAGAGCGGGCCGGCGCCGAGGCGGACGTCTACTCGCTCGCTCTGACCCTCTACGAGCTCTGGGCGGGCTGGAACCCGGTCGCGGGCCCGACCCCTGCCGCAACGGCCAAGCAGATCGGCTCCCAGCTACCGTCGCTCGCGGAGGCCCGGCCCGAGCTGCCCCCGGCGCTGCACGCCGCGATCGACTCCGCCCTCGACCCCGACCCAGCCGCCCGACCGTCCCTGCCGGACCTGCATCTCGCGCTGGAGTCTCTCGCCGGCTCACTGCACCCCGACCGGGCCGTGCCGGAACCGGAGGAACCCGTCCACTCGACGCCGCTGCCGGAGGCGATTCCGGCACGGCCGTTCGCGGTTCTGCTCGCCGCCGGGGGCATCGCCGCGCTTGGTTTGCTCACGGGTCGCCCGGGGCTCGCCCTGATCGCCACCGCTTTGTTTGCCCCCGCGGCGCTGCTGCTCTCCCGCCCGAGCGAGTGGATCACGCCCGCGGCGGCTCCGGCCCTCGGCCTGCTTGGCATCGCCCCGGCGTTCATCGTTTACGCAGCGACCCACCCCCGGCCCTTGGCCCGCGCCGCCCTGGCGGGCCTCGGCTGGGCATGGACGGCGATTGCTGGGATCGCTCTCGACCGCGGCCTCGGGGTCACCTCCGGATCTGGCGCCGGCGCCTGGACCGGCTCCGGCCCGGAGGCGCTGGACGGCCTGTTGGCGCCGCTGCTCAGCGCGGAGGTTCTCGCCGCCGGCCTGATCTGGATCGGCGCCGCGATCCTCCTCGGTCTGATCCTCGATCTCGCCTCACCCGCCCTGCTCGCTGTTGCGGGCATGGTCTGGGCCGCCGTTCTCGTCGCCTCCCTGAGCGCCGTCGGCGGGCCCGCCGCCCCCTCCCTGCGGTTGACGCCCGCTTTGATCGCCGCTCTCGGGGCCCTCGCCTGGGACCGCGCCGGCAGACCGGAGATCCGATCCCGCCTCCCCGGGGTCCCGGGGATCTCGTTCGAGGGACTCGGGTCGCTGTTCAGCGTGCGGCAGCCTGAGCCCGCCCCGCGCCCGCGCCCGGCGCCCCGAAATCCCGCCCATGCCCCGCTTGCCGACCCGGCCGCGAGGGCCACCCGGGCCGCCTCGCGTCACGTTGACGCGGCCCTCCATGGCGTGGGATCCCCGGGCAGGTTGCCGTAGCATTCCCGAGACGCGCGAGCCCCCGAACCCCGGGTCGCAGCGCCTTCCCCGAGGGACCGAGAGAACCAAGATGAGTGTGCTGCGCAATCTCGAAGCAAGGATCGAGGGCCTGGTTGAGGGCGTCTTCAGCCGTGCCTTCAGCTCCCAGGTGCAGCCGGTCGAGATCGCCCGCAAGCTCGCCAAGGAGATGGACTCTCATCGGACCGCGTCGGTCTCCCAGGTCTACGCACCGAACCAGTACACGGTCTGGCTCTCGGCCGAGGATCACGAGCGGCTCGAGGGCTACGAACGCTCGCTCGCCCAGGAGCTCTCCGCCTATCTGCTCGAGCACGCGCGCCGCCAGGACTACGCGCTGCTCACCCGGCCCGAGGTTCTGATCGAGGTCGACGAGCGCTTGCGGCTGGGCGAGTTCGGGATCCAGCCGCGGTTGGTCAAGCCCCCTTCCCGCCAGGGAGAGAGCGGTGAGCAGGGCAAGGCCGGACACACGATGGTCTATTCGGCGCCACCGAAGCAGGACAAGCCGAAGCGCCCGAAAACGGCCCCGCTGACGGAGACGCGAGCAATCGTCTCGCTCGACGACCGCCGTTATGTGCTCGACGGTCCCGTTGCCGTCCTCGGCCGATCCCGTGAGTGCGACTGCGTGCTCGACGACCGCAACGTCTCCCGCCGGCACGCCGAGCTGCGCCGCTCCCGCAGCGGCGATTGGTCGGTCGCCGATCTCGGCTCGACCAACGGGATCAAGGTCAACGACCGCCGGGTCGACTCAGCGCGCCTCTCCCCGGGGGACGAGGTCATCGTTGGCACAACCCGATTCGTCTTCGACATCGAGCAGTGATCGGCCGAAACGGCGCCGCCGAACCAAGGAGCGGCCATCGCGATGGATGGTGACCCGCTTGCATTAGCACTGAAGTTCGGGTTCCTGGCGGTCCTGTACCTGTTCCTGTTCGCCGTTGCCCGCAGCGCTCTGAAGGACCTCCGCGCCGGCGGCACGGCGGCTCCTGCCGGTGACGACGGCACAGGCATGCACGCGGTCCGCGGCGGTCGCGTGGCGGCCACCGACGCCTGGCTTGTTGCGATGTCGGGAGCCGGGCTCGAGATCGGCGATCGATTCGATCTCTTCGGTGGCATCACGATCGGCCGCGGCACCGAGGCGGACCTGCGGATTGAGGACCGGTTCTCCTCGACGATCCACTGCCGTATCCACAGCCGCGGCAACACCTATCTGCTCGAGGACATGAACTCGACCAATGGGACATTCCTAAACGGCGGCGGCCTCAGCGGAGAGGCGAAGCTGCAAGATCTCGACGAGATCTCGATCGGCGACACGACGTTCCGCTTCGAGCTGTCCGTACCTGACTCGGACGGGGGGTAGGGTCCGCAGATGCTGCGCGTAGCTGAGGCAGTTCACCGCACCGATACCGGGCGGCAGCGGGAGGCGAACGAGGACGCGCTGTTCTCACGGGCGCCGATCTTCGCCGTCGCCGATGGGATGGGTGGCGCTCAGGCCGGTGAGGTGGCATCGGCGATCGCGGTCGAGGCGTTCGAGCCCGAGCGGGGCGAGGGGGTGGGTCCCGAGGGGTACCTACGGGACACCGCCCAGGCCGCCAATCGACAGATTTTCGAGTTCGCCCAGGGGGATGAGTCGCGTTCTGGAATGGGCACGACGCTGACGGCGGCGCTGGTCTCCGGCGACGAGGTCAGCCTCGGACACGTCGGCGACTCCCGCGCCTACCTATACCGCGCCGGTGAACTCAGCCAGCTGACCAACGACCACTCGCTGGTCGAGGAGCTTCGGCGCCAGGGCAAGCTGACGGCCTCCGAGGCGGCGGAGCATCCCCAGCGCTCGGTGATAACCCGAGCGCTGGGCCCCGAGCCGGAGGTGGTCGTCGACACGATGACCGTCCGTGGCCGGGCGGGCGACGTCTACATCCTCTGCAGCGACGGCCTGACGACGATGATCGCCGACGGCGAGTTGCAGTCGATCCTCGACCGCAATGAGGATCTCGATTCCGCCGCCCGCCACCTCGTTCGGGCAGCGAACGAGCGCGGTGGGCGCGACAACATCACCGTGATTCTGTTCCGCCTCGAGGATACGGAAGGGGATTTCGCCGATCATGTCGATGAGGGCGCGACCCTGGTCGGCGCTGCCGCGGAGGGGGTAGGGCTGACGGCGGACGCGGTTCGCGCAGGCCGCGAGCGGCCGTCCGACGACGCGGCCCCAGAGACTGAGAGGCCGGTCGCCGTACCCAGCGGCAGAGCTCGGGCGCGCGGCCCCTGGCGGGGGCGGATCATGCGCCTGCTTGCCGGCCTGCTGTTGCTCGCCCTCCTCGCCTCGGCGGCGTACTTCGGCGCCAGGCAGGTCTGGTTCCTCGGCGCCGACGAGGCCGGCCGCGTGGCCCTCTATAGAGGCTTGCCGTACGACCTCCCCTTCGGGATCGAGCTCTACACAGAGATCTACTCGGCACCGGTCACTGTGGACGCCCTACCGGTTGGTCGCCGCGAGGCGGCGACCAACCATGAGCTACGCTCTCGCGCCGACGCGGTCTCCTTGCTGGAGGACCTCCAGCGTGCAGCCGAGGCCGATGCGGCGGCGAATCAGCCGGCCGCAAAGACCGGCTCCGGCGGCGGCGGCTCCGGCGGCGGCGGCTCCGGCAACCAACCCGGAGGCGGGGGCGGCGGGTGAGCGCGCGTAACCGGGAGCTTCTCGGCCTGATCCCGGTGGCGCTGCTGATCACCACTGGTTTCACGGCGGTTGTCGCGGTCCAGGGCAGCGAGGTCAATGACCTGAGCCTGATCTTCGGCGGCTACTTCCTCGCGATCTGCTTTGCCACCCACATGGTGATCCGCTTCCGGCTACCGAACGCCGACCCGTACCTGTTCCCCCTGATGGCGTTGCTGGCGGCGATCGGCCTGGTGATGATCTACCGGATCGACGAGAGCCTGGCCCGTGATCAGGCCAACTGGTTCGTGCTCGGGCTGGTGCTGTTCGTGGTCACGATCACCTTCCTGCGCGACTACCAAGTGCTCGAGCGCTACCGCTACCTGATCGCGATGGCCAGCCTTGGTCTACTCCTGCTGCCGCGCCTGCCCGGGATCGGCTCGCAGACAAATGGCGCCTACCTGGGCGTCGACATCGGGCCGATCGCTTTCCAGCCGGCGGAGTTCGCGAAGATCGGCGTCGTCATCTTCCTCGCCAGCTACCTTCGCGACCGCCGCGAGGTGCTGGTTGTCGGGGCCCGGCGGATCGCCGGCATCACGTTGCCGCCGCTCAAGCACCTTGGCCCTCTGCTGGTGGTCTGGGGGGCGGCGATGCTGATGCTCGTCTTCATCCGCGACCTCGGCAGCTCGTTGATGTTCTTCGGCGCCTTCCTGGCATTGATCTACATCGCCACCGACCGGGCCTCCTTCGTCGTCATCGGCTTCGTCATGTTCGTCGCCGGCGCCTGGTTCTTCGCCGCCACCGTGGGCCA
The DNA here is from genome assembly GCA_032122625.1 of Acidobacteriota bacterium. Taxonomy (GTDB): domain Bacteria; phylum Actinomycetota; class Thermoleophilia; order Solirubrobacterales; family 70-9; genus CAXMST01. Next base: position 5,984 of record JAQBGG010000138.1, on the reverse strand, counting down.
CGTCGGTGAGCGGGTGGACATCTGGCTCGATCCCTACAAGGACGCAAACGACGCCGGCTTTCAGGTCCTGCAGTCGATGTTCGCGCAGGCCGACGGTGGGTTGTTCGGCAGGGGGATCGCCGAATCCCTGCTGATCCAACCCAACAACGTGCCCCTGATCCCGGAGGTTCAGACCGACCTGATCTACGCCTTGATCGTCGATGAGCTGGGGCTGTTCGGAGGGGCCGCGGTGATCCTCACCTACGGCCTGATCGCCGCCCGCGGGTTCAAGACGGCGACCCTCGCCGAGGACGGCTTCTCGAAGCTCCTCGCCGCCGGCTTGACGGCCGTCTTCGCCTTGCAGGCGTTCGTGATCATCGGTGGCGTCACCCGCGTCATCCCGCTGACCGGGGTCACTCTGCCGTTCGTCTCCTACGGCGGCAGCTCGGTTGTCGCGAATATGGTCCTCCTGGCGCTGCTGCTTCTGGTCTCCGATCGGGCGCGCCGCCCGCGTCCCGAAGGGGTTGCCGCATGAATAGGCCGATTGCCCGGCTCTACGCCTTTGTCCTGCTGCTCTTCGCTCTGCTGGTCGCCTTCACCTCGAACTGGGCCGTGTTTGCCGCCGACGACCTCGAGACCAAGGCCGAGAACAAGCGGCCCCTGCTCGAGCAACAGAAGATCAAGCGGGGCGAGATCCGCAGCACCGACGGCGAGTTGCTGGCGGTGTCGGAGCCGGTCGGCAAAGGCGAGCAGAAGCGCTTCGTCCGCTCCTATCCAACTGGCGAGCTCTTCGGGCACCCCGTCGGTTACGACTTCATCACGGAGGGTCGCGCTGGAATCGAGCGCTCCGAAAACGACGTCCTCGTCGGCAAGGAGAACGAGTTCGCGACGATCATCGAGCAGCTGACCGGCTCGACCGAGCAGGGCAGCGACCTGACCCTGACCGTCGATGCCGACGCCCAGCGGCTGGCGACCGATCTCCTCGGCCGGCAGTCGAGTCCGGGCGCGGTGGTCGCGATCGAGGTGAAGACGGGGGCGATCAGGGTGATGGCGAGCACGCCCGGCTACGACCCGAACCTGATCCCCGAGCAGTTCGGCGCCCTGAACAGTGAAGACTCCGGCTCGCCGCTCGTCAACCGCGCCACCCAGAACCCCTACCCGCCCGGCTCGACGATGAAGGTCGTGACCGCAGCAGCCGCGCTCGACTCGGGCGAGTTCACCCCTGACAGCACCGTCGACGGGAGTTCCCCGCAGGATGTCTCGGGCGTTCCGCTGGAGAACTTCGGGACTGAGAGCTTCGGAACGATCACCCTGACCGACGCGCTGACGAACTCCGTCAACACTGCCTGGGCAAACGTCGCCGAGCAACTCGGCACCGACACGATGGTCGAGTACATGGAGCGCTTCGGCATGTACTCCCGGCCCGAGTTCGACTACCCCGAGGACCAGATCCGGGCCTCCGGTCCAACCCGAGGCAACCGCCTCGTCAAGAGCGGATTCGACGTCGGCCGTGTCGCGATCGGCCAGGGCGGCGCCGAGGGGCAGATGCTCGCGACCCCGCTGCAGATGGCGATGGTCGCGGCGACGATCGGCAACGACGGCAAGCTGCTGCGGCCGACCTTCCTCCAGGAGGTCAAGGATCGCGACGGCCGGGTCACCGATCAGCTCGAGCCGGACGAGATCCGTCAGGTGGTCAGCCCCGAGACGGCCGCCGAGCTGACCGCGATGATGGTCAACGTGACCGAGGAGGGAACCGCCGCGGGCCTAGACGTCGGCAGCACCCCGTTCGCCGGCAAGACCGGCACGGCGGAGCGCAACAACGAGGGCCTCAACCAGCCGTGGTTTCTGATGTTCGCCCCGGCCGACGAGCCCGAGATCGCGGTGGTCGCCACGATCGAGACCTGCCAGGGCTGCTTCGGCGGCGTGGTGGCGGGGCCGATCGCGACCGCTGTGGCAGAGAACCTGCTCGCGGGCTAAGGGATCCAGTGATGAGGCTTCAGGAAGGAATCACGCTCGACGGGCGCTACACGCTCAGCCGCCGGCTCGGGTCCGGCGGGATGGCCGACGTCTGGTGCGCCCAGGACTCCGGGCTTGGCCGCGAGGTCGCGCTCAAGATCCTGCACGAGAACTTCGCCCGCGACGCCGAGTTCGTCGAGCGCTTCCGCCGCGAGGCCTCCTCAGCCGCCGCCCTGCAGCATCCGAACGTGGTCGGCGTCTTCGATCGCGGCGAGGTCGAAGACACCTATTACATCGCGATGGAGTACGTCGACGGATCGTCGTTGCGGGAGTTGATCGACCGTGGGCTCGAGATCCGAGAGGCGGTCGAGGTCACCCGCCAGGTGCTCTCCGCGGCCGAGTTCGCGCATCAGCGTGGGGTCATCCATCGCGACCTGAAGCCACTCAACGTGCTGATCGATCAGAGCGGCCGGATCCGCGTCACCGACTTCGGCATCGCCCGGGCCGGCAGCTCGGAGATCACCCGGACAGGCTCGGTGATGGGCACCGCCCAGTACCTGAGCCCCGAACAGGCCCAGGGTCAGGATGTGACCGCCGCCTCCGACGTCTACTCGATCGGGGTAATCCTCTTCGAGATGCTGACCGGCCGGGTTCCCTTCGACGGCGACAGCCCGGTGGCGATCGCCATGAAGCAGGTCTCGGAGTCACCGCCGCCGCCGAGCAGCATCAACCCGGCGGTGCCACCGGCGCTCGATTCGGTCGTGCTGCGAGCGCTCGCCAAGGATCCCGCCAACCGCTACGCATCGGCGGCGGAGATGCACAGCGCGCTCGACGCGGCAGAGGCCAACCCGCAGCTGTCGGGGCACACCGAGCGCTACGAGGCCTTCGTGCCGCCGCCTGAGGGGGGTGACAACCGCAAGTGGTGGTGGATCGCCGGGGCGGTGGCCCTGCTGGCGCTCGTCGGCGTGTTGCTCTGGCTGTTCGTCTTCAAAGGCGAGGACGTCCGCATCCCCGGCGTCACCGGGGACGATGTCACCGCAGCGACCCTGCGTCTGCAGCGGGAGGGCTTCAAGGTCGAGGTCGACCGGATCCCCAACGCGCAGCAGCCCGGGACCGTGATCGAGCAGGACCCACCGGGGGGCACCAGGGCCAAGGAGGGCGCGACGGTCACCCTGTCGGTCTCTCTCGGGCCCCCGCCGGTCGAGATCCCCGACGTCGCCGGCCAGAAGCGCGGCCAGGCCGAGAAGAGACTGAAGAAGAAGGGCTTCGAGACCCGGGTCGAGTTGACTTTCGATGACAACGTCCCGTCCGGCCGGGTGATCGAGACGAGTCCCGTCGCGGGTACCTTGCTGGTTCCGGGCGAGACCGTGGTGCTGCTCGTTTCCGAGGGAACCGAGTCGGTCACCATTCCGTCCGTTGTTGGCCTCGACCGCTTCGAGGCCAAGTCGCTACTGGAAGACGCCGGCTTCGTCGTCGACCAGGACTCGCAGAACTCCGACCGCCCCGAGGATGAGGTGATCCGCCAGCTCCCCGCCGCCAACGAGACCCGCTCGGCCGGGGCCACGGTGACGATCGTCTACTCGAACGGAGCCGGCACGATCGTGCTCGACGACTACGTCGGCCAGAAGCAGAGCTATGCGGAGCGCAAGCTCGCCAAGCAGGACCTCGACGTCGTCGTCCGCATGCAAGGCGTTGAGAATGAATCCGATGACGGCATCGTCCTCAGCCAGTCGCCCGCGGGGGGGTCGCGCGTCAGTCCCGGCAGCAGGGTCTCGCTGGTCGTCGGTGAGTTCACGCCGCCCCCGCCTCGCGTCACCGGGAGGGGGGTTCTGAGCAGATGAAGGTCGTGGTTATCCGCGGCGGTCGCTCGAGCGAGCATGATGTCTCGCTGCGGTCCGGCGCCTCGGTCGCGGCGGGATTGCGGCAGGCGGGGCACGAGGTGGTCGATCTGAGGATCGAACGCGACGGCCGCTGGATCGTCGACGGTGCCGATGGCGCAGGCGGTGCAGACAGTGCAGGATTGGCGGTGACGCCGGCGGCAGGCCTGCTCGGCTGTGACGTCGCCTTCCCGGTTCTGCACGGCCCCTTTGGCGAGGACGGCACCGTCCAGGGCCTGCTCGAATGCCTCGATGTTCCCTATGTCGGCCCGGGTGTGCTCGCCGCCGCGACGACGATCGACAAGCTGACCACGAAACGGTTGCTCGCCGAGCGCGGGATCCCGCAGGTCGGCTTCTGCCAGGCGGGGGAGGAGGGCTGGCGAGCACGGGCCGAGGGGCTGGGCCTGCCGGTCTGGGTGAAGCCCTCCCGGCTCGGGTCGAGCGTCGGCATCGTCAAGGTGAGCGCCGCCGATGAGCTCGACGCGGCCGTCGCCGAGGCCTCGCGCTTCGACCCGCGTGTGATCATCGAAGCGCACGGCGACGGCCAGGAGGTCGAGTGCTCGGTGCTCGGCAACGAGAATCCCGAGGTCTCGATCCCGGGCGAGATCGTCGCCCACGCGGATTGGTACGACTTCGAGGCCAAGTACGGCAGCGAGGGTATGGAGCTGGTGATCCCGGCTCGGATCGGCGACCACGCGATCGCCGAAGTGCGCCGTCTGGCGGCCCAGGTCTTCACCGCCTGCGACTGCAGCGGCCTCGCCCGCTGCGACTTTTTCGTCACCCCGGACGGACGCGTGCTCGTCAATGAGATCAATACGATCCCGGGCTTCACCGCGACCAGCGTCTTCGGGAAGCTCTTCGAAGCGAGTGGCATCCCCTACCCGGAACTCTGCGACCGCCTCGTCCAGCTGGCTCTCGAGCGCTACGAGCGCGAGCGCAGCTACGAGTTCTAGCCCTGGGGCAGACCCGGCCCTGCCAGACTTAGGGGCATGAAGCAAAGAGTCAGCGTGGTTACGCTCGGGGTCGCCGATCTCGCCAGGGCGCGAAACTTCTACGAGGCGCTCGGATGGGAGACCGGAGCCGCTCCCGACGACGACGTCGTCTTCTTCCAGGCCGGCGAGATGGTCCTCGGGCTCTGGGACCGGGCCAGGCTCGCCGAGGACAGCTGCGTTGACGACAGCACTGGCTGGGGAGGCATCACCCTGGCGCTCAATCTCGGCTCGCCCGAGGAGGTAGACGCGACCACCGAGCAGGCCCGGGCCGCGGGCGCAACGATCGGCCGTGAGCCGGCGGAGACAGTCTGGGGTGGCTACAGCGCCGTCTTCATCGACCCCGACGGCCACCCTTGGGAGGTCGCGCACAACCCCCACTGGGGGCTCACCGCAGACGGCGGCGTCCAGCTCAGCTGATCAGGCTGACGTCGGAGATCTCGACGCGGAAGCCGGTGTCGCCGTCCGGCGAGGGCGCCAGGCCGGTGATCCAGATCAGAAACCATCGGCTTGGGTCGACCGCCCGCAGCTCGATCGTTTGCTCGGCCGAGTCGACCGTGATCGGGCCGGCCAATTGCTTACCCCAGCCGGCGAGGTCGGACGGGGGAGCGGTCTCGATGGAGCCATAGATCTCGGCCGTCCAGCCGGGCTCGGCCGAGGTGATCACGATCTCGCGCGGCGCGGCCTCACCGTCAGCCTCGATCACCAGGCCGACGCCGTCCTTGATCCCCGAGAAGTCGGGCGACTCGTAGGTCTCGGTTGTCCATGCGGTCCCGGCGGGGTTGCCGTCGACCGCATTCTCGAGCAGGTCGGAGCGCTCCTCGCCGTCGCCCGGCGGCGGATCGAAGTCGTCGACGGTGAGGATCCCGACCTCCTGGCCGCTTCCGTCGCTCCCTCCGTCGGCACCCCGGGAGGGTTCGTCACCGCCGGTGAGAGCCGCCAAGGCGATCGCGGTCCCCGCTGCGGCGATCAGCAGAAGCGCTCCCGCCCAGGAGATCCTCCTGCGCGTCAGCAGCTTGCGCCGCCTTGGCACGGAGTCCAAGACCGTGGTCGCCTCTCCAGTCGCGTGACCCGCCCGCGCCACCTCGACCTCCAGGGCACCCTCGAGGTCGGCGAGGAAGAAGTTCATGTTCGCGTAGCGGTCGTCGGGCTGCTTGGCCACGGCGCGCTCGAGGGCCGCCGC
>JAQBGG010000137.1:0-5638 GCA_032122625.1 Acidobacteriota bacterium | reverse complement strand
TCGGCGGCGACGATGCCACCGCCGCCGGCCATGCGACCCTCTCGGGAGAGCCCCATGAGTGAAACCGAGACCCGCGGATACAGCAAGGACAAGGAGGCGATCCTCAAGCGCCTGCGACGGCTTGAAGGCCAGGTCCGAGGCGTTCAGGGGATGGTCGAGGATGACCGTTATTGCATCGACGTGATCACGCAGATCACCGCTGTCCAGGCGGCGCTCGACAACGTCGCACTCGAGCTGCTTGACGACCACACCGAGCACTGTGTCCTCGGGGCTCCGGCCGAGATCCGGGACGAGCGCACCGAGGAGCTGATGGGGGCGGTCAGGCGCCTCTTGCGTCGGGGCTGACCGCCCCGCCGCGCTCAGCTATCACTCGCTCGGCCAGCGCTGAGATCGCCTCGGCTGTGGCCGGGTAGCGGTACCGCTCGCCCAACTCGGCCGGGGGGACATCGAGTCCATCCTCGACCAGGCTGCCGAGGGCGGCGGCGACTGCCTCGGCATCGTCAGCGGCTACGGTCGGAACTCCCGCGCCGCCCAGGATCCGGCCCGCCTCAGTGCCGGCGCAGAGCCCGAGAATCGGGCGCCCGGCCGCGAGATACTCGAACAGCTTGAAGTTGACGAGTTGGCTGCGGGCCGGCTGGGCGAGGAGCAGCAGGGCATCGGCGTGTCGTTGCAGAGCGAGCGAGCGTTCGCGCTCGACGCTTCCCAGCAAGGTGATGCGAATCGGATCGAGGTCCGACTCGAGCAAGGCCCGCTCGTCGGGTCGGAGCGGTCCCGCGATCGCGACCTCGAGGCGACGGGCGCGCTCGGGGTGGCTGCCGGCGAGCGCCCCCAGGCCCTCGACGAGGGCTCTCGGATCGCGCCCGTAGGATCCGAACCGGCCCGTGTAAAGGAGCGTCACACGGTCCGGGTCGAGGACGCCTGCGGCTGCGGCGACGGCCTCCTGAGGAGGGTCGTCGTCGGGATCCCAGGCATTGGCGATCACCATCGGATCGGCGATCCGGCGCGAACGCAGGTCGGCGGCGGCCGGCTCGCTGACGCAGATCACGCCGTCGGCGGCGCCGAGCAGGCGTCGCTCCAGGCGCTCGTCGGCGCGCCGCTGGACCGCGAGGGGGAATCGTGGTCGAAGGGGCTCGAAGGTCCAGGCGTCGCGGATATCGGCGATCCAGGGAACGCCCTTGCGGGCGAGTGCCCGGCCGATCAGGTGCACCGACTCCGGTGGTGAGGTGGTGATCACCACGTCGAAATGCCGCTCACGATGGGCGCGCAGAGCTTGGCGGCGGGCGAACGGCGCCCAGGCGAGGCGCAGCGGCTCGGGTATGACCGCGTAGCTGAGCGGGTGCGGCTTGCCCGAATACGTGTCGGAGTCGAACAGCGAGTCGATCCGCTCGTGACCGGCGAGCCGGGCCCGGTAGGTCTGCAGGTCGGTGCTGGGGATGATCTCCACGCCGCCTGCGTGTTCGGCGTCGGTCCCAGCCACCGCGCCGAAGGCCGATGTTGTCAGCACGGTGACGCGATGCCCGAGCCGTGCCAGGTACTTCGCCATCGCCGCTGGGCGCTGGGCGCCGGTGTCGCGGGTGGGCGGGAAGAAATAGGAGACGAGCAGGATCGAGCGTGCCGGCATCTTCAGTTCCCGAGCTTCGATCTGCGGGCAGCGAGCGCCTCCGCGTAAGCATCGTCCATCCGGTCAAGCAGAGCCGGCCAGGCCCAGCGATGCTCGCAACGCCGCCGCCCCTCCGCCCCCATCTCCGCGCGGCCCTGCGGCCCGAGGGCGACCATCCGGTCAAGCGCCGCCGCCGCGGCAGCCGAGTCGCCGGCAGCGACCAGGAAGCCGGTCTCGCCGTCGTCGATCACGGCCCGGACCCCGGGGTAGTCGGTGGCGATCGCGGGCAGCCCGCAGGCAAGGGCTTCGATCAGCACGATCCCGAAGGACTCGGGTGGCTCCGTCGTCAATGCGAACAGGTCGGAGGCGCGAAGTACGTTGGGCAGCTCGGCGTGGGGGACGCGGCCGAGGAAGTGGACTCGCTCACCGACGCCGGCCTCCCGCGCCGTCGCCCGGAAGCCCTCGAGCAGCTCTCCGCCCCCGGCGACCAGCAGGTGGACGCCCTTCGAGCGGGCCCGCGCCAGCGCCTCGATCGCCACGTCGAGGCGCTTGAAGTGGTGGGCGCGGTCGAGGGTGGCGACGAAGGCGGCGACCACATCGTTGGCGCCGATCCCGAGCCGCTCGCGGAAGCCGGTGCTGTCGCGGCCGGGCGAGAAGACGTCGGTGTCGACGCCGTTCGGCATCTCGATCAGCCGCTCCGGGGTCCGCTCCAGCGCCTTGCGGAGGTAGGAGACCGAGCGGGCATGGTCCTCGCTCAGCACCAGGATCCGGTCGGCGGCACGGATCAGTGCCGGCGAAACCGAGTGCTCGTAGCCCTCGAAGAGGGCTCCGCGGAAGCCGCCGCCGAGCAGCCGGTTCTTGTAGTGCACGATCAGAGCCGCGCCGCGACTGCGACGGCGCAGTCGGGCGAGCAGGGTCAGCTCCGAGCCGAAGATGAACGGGTAATGGATGTGGACGACGTCGAAACCGGCGAGCCGGCCCAGGCTGGGAAGCAGGGGCGCGTTGCCGATCGCCAGCAGCGGCTTGAGCCGGTGCACGATCGCGGGGCCCGGATCAGGGGGCTCACCCCCATAGGGATAGGGCGCGGTGAAGACCTCGACGTGATGGCCCCGCTCGGCTTGGCCCTTCGCAAATCGGTAGCAGGTGTTGCCAGCCCCACCCGGATACGGCGGGAACGTCGCCGTCAGGTGGGCAATGCGCAGCGACTCAGGGGCCGGCGAAGCGCTCATCGGGTCGGGCGAGCTAGTCGGCAGCGCCGACCAGGCGTTCGATCCCGGTCTCGTCAATCGTTCGCCTGAGGCCTTCGTGGAGGCCCACCTTGGGCTCCCAGGCGAGTAGCTCGCGGGCTCGGGTGATGTCCGGCTGGCGGACCTGGGGGTCATCGATCGGCAGCGCCTCGTGGATGATCTGCGAGCGTGACTCGGTCACCTCGATCACGGCCTGCGCCAGCTCCAGCAGCGTCATCTCCTCCGGGTTGCCGATGTTGACCGGCATGTGGACATCCGATTCCATCAGCGAAACGAGGCCGCGGATCAGGTCTTCGACGTAACAGAAGCTGCGCGTCTGGCTGCCGTCCCCGAACACGGTCAGCGGCTTGTCCTGCAGCGCCTGGCGGAGGAAGGTCGGGACCGCCCGCCCGTCGTGAGGCCTCATCCTGGCGCCGAAGGTGTTGAAGATCCGCACGATGCAGGTGTCCAATCCCTGCTGGCGGTGGTAGGCCATCGTCAGCGCCTCGGCATACCGCTTGGCCTCGTCGTAGACGCCGCGGGGACCGATCGGATTGACGTGTCCCCAGTAGCTCTCCGGTTGGGGGTGGATCTGGGGATCGCCGTAGACCTCCGAGGTCGAGGCGAGCAGGAATCGGGCACGCTTTACCTTTGCGACGCCAAGCATGTGGTGGGTGCCGTGCGAGCCGACCTTGAGCGTGTGTAGCGGCAGCCGCGCGTAGTCGATCGGACTGGCCGGCGAAGCGAGGTGGTAGACGAAGTCGACATCGCCCTCGACCTCCACCCTTTCGGTGATGTCGCGGTTGAGAAAGACGAACTCGTCGCTGCGGATCTGTTCGATGTTCCGCAGCGAGCCGGTGTCGAGGTTGTCTATGCAGATCACGCGGTGCCCGGCCTCGAGCAGGTGATGGCAGAGGTGGGAGCCGAGGAAGCCGGCTCCGCCGGTGACGATGCAGGTACTCATCGGCGGCTGAGGATAGCGCCGGGGAGGGCAGCAGGCCGCGATGAGAGCCGTCTTGCGGCGTGCCATTCAGCCGGATCGAGCCCGCCTGCGGGCGTTCCCGCAAAGATGTGGGTATGGACGCCGACGTCTTCACCGAGCCCCTGATGGGCCAGGAGCCCGAGCGCCGGATGCTCGCCGCGCTGCGCCCCCACCTCGGCGGCCTCGCTGTCGATGTCGGCGCCGAGCGGGGTGAGATGGCGACGGCATTGCTGGACGACGGCTGGGGTCCGCTGACCCTGATCGAAGCGTCTCCAAGGAATGTCGAGAGTCTCCGCGCCCGCTTCGAGCAGCGCGCCGAGGTCACGGTTCTCGGATTGGCGGCATCCGACCGGGACGGAACGGTCGAGATCCGGGTGGCGACGACGCCTGGCGGGAAGGCGGCGCCCGCATTCGACTCGGCAGTCTCCCGGCGGGGAGCTGGGCACGCTTCGCCGGGGTCCCCGGGGCACCTCTTCGGAGAGGCCACCCCCGTCGAGGCCCGCTCGCTCGACTCGCTCGTCGAGGAGGGCCTGCTGCCCGCGACCCCCGATCTACTCAAGGTCGACGTGGAGGGCATGGAGGTGGCGGTCCTGGCCGGTGCAGCCGGTATCCGTCCGTCGCTTCTCATGGTCGAGCACTGGCTCGACCTGCCCGGCTCGCACGGGGGCTGCCCCTGGACCCTGGAGGAGCTGCGGGGATTGGTCGGCCGGCTCGGCCTCCGCCGCTTCGCCTGCTTCAGCCATAGCGAGCTGCACACCCGGATCAGTCTCGACGAGGGTGGCCCGGTGTCCGGGGAGTGGGCCAATCTGATCTTCTTCGATGAGCAGCTCGCGTCCGTCGCCGAGGCGGCGGTCTCCGACGTCCGGGCGTATCTGGAGACCCGGTTGATCGCCAGGGTCGAGGCCTACCGCGCCGCTGCCGAGGAGCGCCTGGCGATGGCCGGGGAGCTGAAGCTGATCGCGGCCGAACGCCTGCAGCAGCTCGAGGCCGTCAGCGCCGAGGCCGGCCGCACACGGGAGCAGCTCGAGGCGGTCAGCGCCGAGGCGGCGCGCCTCCGGGAGCAGTTGGAGTTGGCGGGCTCGACGAGATTGAACCCGAGGCGCCGCCAGACGCCGTAGCTCAACAGCAGACGCCCAGTCCGGCTCGCCGGGCGTGCCGGGGGCATCCGCCGTCCCGCCGGGGTTGGTCGGTATGTGGATCATGCAGCCGCAGAGCCGCTCCGAATCGGGGAGACGATCGGTCTCGGAAGGGCTGCCCGCGCAGCCTCGCTCCTCGAGACACGCCGGCCCGAGTTCCTGCGTAACGCCGGTCGATTCTCGATCTGCCCCGAGGAGGCCGAGGACGCGGTGCAGAGGGCGACAGAGATCCTGCTCCGCAAGGCGCCGGATCTCGAGCCGGGAAGGCTGGCGGCGTGGATGCACGTCGTCACGAGGCGTGAAGCGCTCGCGCTCGGTCGTGAGCGTCGCCGCCGGTTCCGCTCCGTCTGGTCCGACGCCACAGTCCCGTCCTGGGCCGGCGCGGACCCCGAGTCGGTTCCGAGCCAAGCGCCGGGTCCCGAGCAGCATCTCGAGCGACGGGAGCGCGTCGCCGCGGCCGGCGCCCAGCTCGCCGCCCTGAAACCCCAAGAGCGGCGCGCCATCGGTCTACAGGCGGCCGGCTGCTCGTACGCGGAGATCCAGGCGATCACCGGCTGGACCTACACCAAGGTGAACAGGTGCATGGCCGAGGGCCGGGCGGCGCTGCGCGAGCACGTTTCCCGAAGCGAAGTGGGGGAGGGGCGGTAGCTCGAAGTGTCGGGCCGCGGGCGCAATCCGTCGGCCCGCTCGCACT
>JAQBGG010000136.1:0-14781 GCA_032122625.1 Acidobacteriota bacterium | reverse complement strand
CCGCCCGCAGGCAGCAAGTTTCAACCGCAACGAGTCGCATAGGAGTTACGCATGACAGTCAAAGTTGGGATCAACGGCTTCGGCCGAATCGGCCGCAACCTGTTCCGTGCTGCCCATGAGTCCGGCGCTGACATCGAGATCGTCGCGGTCAATGACCTGACCGACGCGGAGACTCTCGCTTATCTCCTCAAGTACGACTCGATTCTCGGCCGCTTCCCCGGCCGCGTCGAGGCCGTCGAGGGCGGGCTGACCGTTGACGACACCGAGATCAAGGTGCTCTCCGAGCGAGATCCGGCGGACCTGCCATGGGCGGATCTCGGCGTGGACGTTGTGATCGAGTCGACCGGCTTCTTCACCAAGCGCGACGACGCCGCCAAGCACCTTGCCGCCGGTGCGAAGAAGGTAATCATCACGGCGCCGGCGAGCGACCCGGACGTGACCGTCGCGCTCGGGGTCAACTTCGACACCTACGACCCAGACTCCGATCACATCATCTCCAACGCCTCATGCACGACCAACTGCCTGGCACCCCTGGCGAAGGTGCTCAACGACACGGTCGGGCTCGAGCGCGGCCTGATGACCACGATCCATGCCTACACGGCAGATCAACGCCTGCAGGACATGCCGCACAAGGACCTCCGCCGGGCGCGAGCGGCGGCGCTGAACCTGATCCCGACAACGACCGGCGCCGCCAAGGCGGTCGGGCTGGTCCTGCCGGAGCTGGCCGGCAGGCTCAACGGGTTTGCGATTCGCGCCCCCGTGGCGACCGGCTCCGTAGTCGATCTCACCGCTGAGGTTGGACGGGAGACGTCGGCCGAAGAGATCAACGCCGCGGTCAAGCAGGCGGCCGAGGGCCCGCTGGCCGGGATCCTCGCCTACACCGAGGACCCGATCGTCTCGTCCGACATTGTCAAGGACCCGCACAGCTCGATCTTCGACGCCCCCCAAACGGTGGTCGTGGATGGGACATTGGTCAAGGTCCTCACCTGGTACGACAACGAGTGGGGATACTCGAACCGCGTCGTCGAGCTCGCCGAAAAGGTGCTCCCCTAGCGGCGGCTGGGCGCCGGCCTGCTGATGGCGATATCGGAGGAAACGGTGGAGGCCCGGGGCCAGTTCAGCAAGGCGTCCGTTCGCGACGCCCGCGTGGCCGGTAAGCGTGTCCTCGTGCGAGCTGACTTCAACGTGCCACTCGACCACGGCATCGTCAAGGACGATGCGCGGATCCGGGCCGCCGTGCCGACGATCGAGCTGCTCAGGGAGGCGGGCGCCGCCGTGGTGCTCTGCTCGCACCTCGGCCGGCCGGAGGATCGAGACCCCGATCTCTCGATGGCTCCTGTCGCCGCCCGGCTCGCCGAGCTGATCGGCGCCTTCGTCGCCGTTGCCCCCGACGTCGTCGGTGACTCGGTCGAGGGCGTCATCGCCTCGCTCGACCCGGGTGAGGTGTTGCTGCTCGAGAACACCAGATTCGAGCCCGGGGAGACGAGCAACGACGCCGAGTTGGCGGAGGCCCTCGCCGGCCTCGCCGATCTCTACGTCAACGATGCGTTCGGCGCCGCCCATCGGGCCCACGCCTCCACCGAGGGCGTCGCCCACCATCTGCCGGCCTACGCGGGGCTTCTGCTCGAGCGCGAGGTCCGCGAGCTGACCACGGTGCTCGACGATCCCGACCGACCGCTCGTCGTCGTCATCGGTGGCGCCAAGGTCTCCGACAAGATCGGCGTCATCAATCGTTTCCTCGAGATTGCCGATCAGGTGCTGATCGGCGGCGCGATGTGCTTCAGCTTCTTCCGCGCCCAGGGCCACGGGAGCGGCGACTCCCTCGTTGAGGAGGAGGGCATCGAGCTCGCCCGCGACCTGCTCGAACGCGCTGAGAAATCAGACTGCGAGCTACTGCTGCCCACCGATCTCGTGCTGGGCGAGGGCTTCTCCGCCGAGGCTGTGCCGCGTGAGCTTGCCGGTGTCGACGTGCCCGACGGGATGATGGGCCTCGACATCGGCGAGAAGACGGCCGCTCGCTTCGCGGATGTGATCGCCAAGGCCGGCACCGTGTTCTGGAACGGACCGATGGGTGCCTTCGAGCTGCAGCCGTTCGCCGCCGGCACCCGAACCGTCGCTGAGGCGGTTGCCGGGGCGAATGCGACGACGATCGTCGGCGGCGGGGATTCCGGCGCCGCCCTGGCCCAGTTCGGCCTCGCCGATCAGGTCAGCTGGCTCTCGACCGGAGGCGGCGCCTCGCTGGAGCTGCTCGAGGGCAAGGAGCTTCCAGGCGTAGAGGCACTGCTCGACAGCGGGAGTGATCTAAATCCCTGATCCAGCGGACAGCCCGGAGGCGGGGCGGAGGCGGCCGCTGATCGCGGCCAACTGGAAGATGCACAAGACCGTTGCCGAGGCGGAGGAGTTCTGCGGGGCCCTGCTGGCTCAGGTCGACGGAGCGGGCGCCGAGGTCATCATCTGCCCACCGTTCCTCGCCGTGCGTGAGGTCGCGGCCCTCTGCACGGGCAGCGACGTGGTCGTCGCAGCCCAGAACATGCACTTCGAGCAGGAGGGCGCCTTCACCGGTGAGGTGTCGGCGGCGATGCTGCTCGACGCCGGCGCCGGGGCAGCCGTTCTCGGCCACTCCGAGCGGCGACAAATGTTCGGTGAGACCGATGAAGCCCTCTCCCGCAAGGTTCCGGCCGCGCTGGAGGCGGGGCTGATCCCGATCCTCTGTTGCGGCGAGACCGAGGAGGAGCGGGACGGCGATGACACCGACCGGGTACTGCGGCGGCAGATCGATGCCGGCCTCTCGCGTGTCGACGACGAGAGACTGGGCGATGTCGTCATCGCCTACGAGCCGATCTGGGCGATCGGCACCGGCCGTACCGCGACCGCTGAGCAGGCCGAGGACGCATGTGGCTTCATCCGGGCCCTGGTCGCTACCCGCAGCCAGGCGGAGGCCGATCGCGTGCGGATCCTCTACGGCGGCTCGGTGAAGCCCGCCAACGCGGCGGAGCTGCTCGGACGGACGGAGATCGACGGGGCGCTCGTCGGCGGCGCCAGCCTCGACCCGAGTGATTTCGCCGCGATCGTGGCAGCAGCATGAGCGGGTGGTGTCGAGCGTGAGCGGCCCTCCCGATGGTGCCGACTCGACCCCGACCGCGGTGCCGGCGCTGGCGCTGATCATCCTCGATGGCTGGGGGTTGGCCGACGCCGGTCCCGCAAACGCGATCTCGCTGGCAGCCACGCCGACCTTCGACAGGCTCTGGGAGCGCTACCCGCACACCCAGCTATCGGCGTCAGGCCGTGATGTCGGTCTTCCCGAGGGGCAGATGGGCAACTCGGAGGTGGGTCATATGAACCTCGGCGCCGGCGCGGTTGTGAAACAGGATCTGGCGCGGATCGATGACTCGGTCGCGGCCGGCGAGTTCTTCGAGAACGAGGTGCTGCTGGCCGCCTGCGAGCGCGCTCGCTCGAGCCCGCGCGGGCGCCTGCATCTGATCGGCCTGGTCTCCGACGGCGGCGTCCACTCCGGCTGGGAGCACATCGAGGCCTGCATCGAGCTCGCGGCCCGTGAGGGGGTGCCCGATCTCGTCCTGCACGCGTTGACCGATGGCCGTGACACCAGCCCAACCGGTGGGCCGGCGTACCTCGAGGAGGTCGAGCGCTGGCTGCGCAGCGCCGGACGCATCGGCACCGTCTCAGGGCGTTACTACGGGATGGATCGCGATCGGCGCTGGGAGCGCACCAAGCTGGCTTTTGACGCGATCGTCCACGCCCAGGGCGCCCATGCCGATGACGCCGCGGCGGCGGTCCGAGCGTCGTATGAGAGCGGGGAGACCGACGAGTTCGTCAAGCCGACCGTGATCGGCGACTACGACGGCGTCGCTGACGGCGACGTGATCATCACCTTCAACTTCCGCCCTGACCGGATGCGGCAGATCGTTACCGCCCTGGGATCCGCCGATTTCGACGACTTCAACCGCGGAGCGGACCCCTTCGACGTCACAACGATGACCGAGTATCGCTCCGGCTGGCGATACCCGATCGCCTACCCGCCGCAGCGGCCGGCGGCGACGATGGCGGAGGCGATCTCGGCCTCGGGAGCCACTCAGCTCCACGTCGCCGAGACCGAGAAGTACGCCCACGTGACCTACTTCTTCAACGGCGGCCGCGAGGTCGAATGGGAGGGAGAGGAGCGCCGTCTCGTCGACTCCCCGCGCGACGTGCCGACCTATGACCACAAACCCGAGATGAGCGCCGCCGCCGCCGCCGACGCCTTCTGCTCCGCCTGGAGGGATCAGGCCCGGGAGGCTGCGTTCCGCTTCGGGATCATCAACTTCGCGAACCCCGACATGGTCGCTCATACCGGTGACATACCGGCCGCCGTCACTGCGATCGAGACGGTTGACGGCTGCCTGGCCTCGGTCGTCTCCGCCGTGCACGAGAGCGGCGGCGCCTGCTTGATCACCGCCGATCACGGCAACGCCGACCACATGCTCAACGCGGACGGCTCCCCGAACACCGCCCATACGACCAACCCGGTGCCCCTGATCGCCACCGTCTCCGGTATCTCACTAGACGACGGCGGCGTCCTCGCCGATGTCTCGCCGACGGCCCTCGCCTTGCTCGGCATCCCACAGCCCGAGGGGATGACCGCGCGCAGCCTGCTGAGTAGGAGTTGACCTCAGCGGTGATCTAGGGTCCGCGCCGGATGCGCAGCGAGCCCGACCGCCTCAGCTTCGAGATCGCCTGCCGCGATGGCGAGGCGCGCTCCGGGACGCTGACGACCCCGCATGGCGATCTGGCCACGCCGGCGTTCGTTCCGCTGGCGACGCGGGGGTCGGTCAAGGGGTTGCTCTCCTCCGAGGTTGCCGAGCTCGGCTACGAGATGGTCCTCGGCAACACCTACCACCTGATGCTCTCACCGGGAGCCGAGCGGATCGCGGCTCTCGGCGGCCTGCACGAGTTCATGGGCTGGGACGGCGCGATCATCACCGACTCCGGCGGGTTCCAGGTCTTCTCACTCGCGCACGGCGCCGTCGCCGACGAGATCAAGGGCCGCCGCGGCCGGCCGGGGGGCGACGGCGGCGTGCTCGAGATCGGCGAGCAGGGGGTGCGCTTTCGCTCCTATATCGACGGAGCCGAGCAGTTCCTCTCGCCGGAGCGCTCGATGGAGGTCCAAGCGCAGCTGGGCTCCGATATCGCACTCGTCTTCGACGAGTGCACGCCGTATCGCGCCGACCGCGATTACACCGCCCGTTCGATGGAGCGCACCCACCGTTGGCTCGATCGCTGTCTCGACTGGCACGGCGAGAACGGGCCGAGCCGCCAAGCGGTCTTCGGGATCGTCCAAGGTGGTGTCCACGAGGATCTCCGGCGGCAGTCGGCTGCGGCGGTCTCCGCCGCGCGGGTCGACGGCCTCGCCATCGGTGGCACCCTCGGCCGCGACAAGGAGGAGATGCGGTCAGTGCTCGACATGACCTTGGCGAGCCTTCCCACCGAGGCCCCCAAGCACCTCCTGGGGATCGGGGAGCCTGATGACCTGATCGAGGGGATCGCCCGCGGGATCGACACCTTCGACTGCGCCGTGCCGACCCGGTTGGGGCGTCATGGGATGGCCCTGGCACCACTCCCTGGGAGCAGGTTCCGCTTCGACATCCGCAACCGCCGTGAGGCGGAGGAGGGCGGACCGCTGGTCGCCGGCTGTCCCTGTCCGGCCTGCTCGAGGTATAGCCGCGGCTACGTCCACTATCTCTCCCGCGCCCGGGAGTTGACCGGCGTGCGCCTGGTCACGTTGCACAATCTCGTCTACACCGAGCGGATCATGAGCGGTGCCCGGCTCGCGATCGCGGCCGGGACCTTCGCCGGCTTCAAGTCCGCGATCCTCGCCGGCGCTACGCCCTGGGAGGTCGCCGAAGAGGGCTGAGGCAGGCGCCGGGGAGCCCGTGCAACCCGGCGAGCGGCGCCCGCGCTAGTTACCGGTGTTCTGGTTGACGTAGTCCTTGATGTTGTCGATCAACGTGTTGATGTTGTCGTCGATGAACTTCCCGACGTCGGTGCTGCTGCCGGCATCGGTCAGCAGCAGGATGGTTGCGGCGACGATCGCCGCGACGATCGCGATCAGCAGCAGGCCACCGATCCCGCGCATCAAGCGGGCAAAGGCCGAGCGATCCTGTGCCCCCGCAGCTCGCGCCGGGGTCTGGCGGGCCGGGCGGGCCGGCTCGCTGCGGCGACGCGCCGGGACGGGGGCGGTCGGCGTCCGGGGCTCCTCCCGGGGGACGACTCTGGTCGCCGCCGTGGAGGACCCGAGCGCCCGGGTCGGCGCCTCGGAGGCGGGTGCGATCCCATCCAGCCCGGCGCGCAGCGCGGCGGCCAGATCGAGCGCGTCCGCATAGCGATCCTCCGGCGCGCTCTCGAGGGCGCGGAGCACGGCGGCCGAGAGCTCCGGCGGTACGTCGGGCTCATAGCTGGAGGGCGGCAGGGGCCGCTCGTTCTCGCGGCGGATCGCGAGCTCGGCGAGGCTGTTGCCCTCGTAGGGAAGGCGACCGGTGAGCAGCTGGTAGGTGACGACGCCGAGCGAGTAGACGTCGCTGATCCCGGTCGCCTCCTCGCCGCGAGACTGCTCCGGCGAGAGGTACGCGGCGGTTCCGACGACCGAGCCGACCTGCGTCAGCCGTGTCTGCTCGGCCGCGCGGGCGATGCCGAAATCGGCGATCTTTACGGTCATCGCCTCCTTCTCGCCGGCCGCCGAGGCGGGACCGCCGATCACCATCAGGTTTCCGGGCTTGACGTCGCGGTGGACGATGCCCTGCTTGTGGGCGTACTCGAGCCCGGCGCAGGCTTCGGCAGCGATGTCGACCGCGATCCTTGGCTCGAGCTGACCGTAGCGCTGCAGCAGCTGCGCCCCGGAGCGCCCCGTGACGTATTCCATGACGATGAAGTGGCGGCCGCCGTCGACGCCCGTGTCGTAGACCTGAACGATGTTCGGGTGCACCAGCTTGGCGACCGCGAGGGCCTCACGGCGGAAGCGGGCGACGAACTTCTCGTCATCGGAGAGGTGCTCGGCGAGGACCTTGACGGCGACAGTTCGCTCCAGCACCTTGTCGGTCGCCTTGTAGACGGTCGACATGCCGCCCGAGCCGAGTCGGTCGCCGAGCTCGTAGCGATCGGCGATCGTGCCCGGCATCAGCCGCCTCCCCGCTTGTTGCGCCCGGGGGCGGTCCCCCCGGTTCCCGAGCCGCCCCCACCGCCGCAGCCGGGCGTGGTGGTGTCGGTGGGCGTGGTCGGATCAGTGGTCGTCGAGGTCGAGGTCGGATCGGTGGTGGTCGACGTCTCGGTCGAGGTCGAGGTCGACGTCTCGGTCGGGTCCGTGGTCGTCGTTGAGCTCGAGCTGGTCGTCGAGCTGGTCGTCTCGCTTGGGGGCACGGTCTCGAGGCATTGCTCTGCGAACAGGACCTCGAGATTGCCGAGCAGCTCGCGGAGGCCGCTCTTGACGTCGCCCGAGAGCGTATTCGCCTCGTCGTTGATCTCGTTCAGAGTTCCGTCGGCGGAGTCGCAGTCATCGACGTCGATCTGCTCTTTGAGGGTGTCGAGGTTGGCGTTCAGGGCCTTCGCGGAGTCGGTTGGAATCTGGTCTTCGGACGAGCCACAGCCGACCATGAAGAGGGCTGCAAAAGCAACCGCCAGCGTCCCGATCAAGCGCGGTCTGATCATCGCTTTCGAGTCTAATGACCGCCTCATCGCCCGACGAACAGCCGCTTTCCCAGGTGGGCGGGGAGCTCGGTCGCCTCGATCGCCGCCGCGGCCTGCTCGATGTCGTACGGCATCCGGTGGTAGGTGGCCTCCCAGGTCTCGGTGTCGAGTTCGAGCCAGGCGGCGCGGGGATCCCCGTCGCGCGGCTGCCCGACGCTGCCGGGGTTGATCAGCCAGCGGCCCTCGGAGATCTCCAGCCGGGTGCCGGCACCGGCCTGCCAGCCCCGGGCCTCCTGCCTCTCCGGCCGGTCGTCCTCGTCGTCGGGAATGCTGAAGAACAGGGCGACGTGGGAGTGCCCGATCAGGCTGACGCGCCGCTCCTGGACCGCGAGGCATTCCGCCGCCTGCTCGGGCCAGAGCACGTACTCCCAGACCGGATCCCGCGGTGAGGCGTGGTAGAGGCCTGCCACATGGCTGGTATCGGACGGCGAGAGAGCGGACAGATACTCTCGCGTGGACTCGCTGATCCGCTCTTGGGTCCACTCGACCGCCGCCGACGCCGCACCGCTGAAGGTCGAGGTGTCGATCTCGCCGAGGACGGCGAGGTCGTGATTTCCGACCAGGCAGACCTCGCAGCCCTCGCGGACCCGCTCGACGCATTCGTTCGGGCTGGCGCCGTAGCCGACGACGTCGCCGAGGCACCATCGCTCCTCGACGTCGGTGCCCTCGATGTCTTCGAGAACCGATTCGAGGGCGGGAAGATTCCCGTGGATGTCGCTCAGTACCGCTACCTGCATGCTCGGGCGCCCCGGGGTCGCGGGCTCCGCGGTCTATCGTAGGTGCGGATGAGCCGGCGGGTCTCTCTGCGATCGCGGCGCGCCCGGATAATTGCGGCCGCCCTAGGCGCCGTCGTGGTCGCGGAACTGGCGGTTTGGGCGCTATCGCCGGAGCAGCCCGGCCCGGCTGCGGTAGCCGTCGATGCGCTCGACTATCTCGACGCCGGCAGGCTCCAGCAGGCGCTGGAGTTCCGAGCCGAGACCCGGGTCCTGGGGCTGCTCGGGATCGCTTTGGAGCTTGCGGCGCTGGGCCTGGTGACGCTCGGCCGGCCGCGGTTCGCGCGGCGCTTGCTTCGGCGCTTTGAAGCGCGCCCCCTGCTCGGGGCCGCTGCCGCCGGTGGGTTGTTGTCGCTCTCGCTGGCGGTGCTGGCATTGCCGCTCGGCATCTGGGCTCAGCAACTGGCGGTCGATGTCGGTCTCTCGGTCCAGAGCCTCGGAGGCTGGCTCTTCGATCGGGCCCGGAGCGCCGGGATCGCGGCGCTCTATGCCGCGGTGGGGGCGCTGCTGCTGATCCTCCTGCAGCGGCGACTGCCGCGCGCCTGGTGGCTCGCGGCAAGCGGGGTCGTCGTCAGCTTCGCGGCGATCGTCACCTTTCTGACCCCGGTCGTCCTGGCGCCGATCTTCAACGACTTCGAGCGGCTCCCGGACGGCCCTGAGCGCAGCCAGGTGTTCTCGCTCGCCGACCGCGCCGGGGTTGAGATCGGGGACGTCTACCGCGTTGACGCCTCCAGCCGGCGCACCTCCCTCAACGCCTACGTCAGCGGCATCGGATCGACTCGCAGGGTGGTGCTCTACGACAACCTGCTCGACGCCACCGAAGGCCCCGCGCTGCGATCGGTGGTTGCCCACGAGCTCGGTCACGTCAAGGCAAACGACATCGGCCGCGGGCTGCTGTTCGTGGCCCTGATCACGCCCGTCGGAATGCTGTTCGTCCGCGAGGCCGGGGCGGCGCTTGCGGCACGCAGCGGTGCCGGGCCCGGCCAGGTTGCGGCGCTCCCGGCCTACGCCCTGGCGCTGACGATCGCGACCCTCGTGCTCGGCATCGCCGGCAATCAGCTCTCGCGAGCGGTTGAGGAGCGCGCGGATCGATTCGCGCTCGAACTGACCGACGACCCGGCCGGCCTGATCGATCTCCAGCAGCAGCTCGCCGAGCGGAATCTCAGGGATCCCGAGCCGCCCCGCTGGTCCCGGCTGCTGTTCGCCACGCACCCGAGCACGGTTGAGCGGATCGGGGTCGCGGAGGGCTATAGGGAGGCGCCTTAGGCCATCGTATGCAGGCATTTCTGGCTCGGCCGGGGCGCCGGAACAGCGCACCCCGGGGGTCCAGAATGCCCCGAACCGCATCGTCATGCGGGGTTGTCAGGTGGTCTCGTCCTCTCCTATTGTTAGATTTGCGCCGCTTACGATCCGACGAGGAGGCAATATGACCAAGGCTGAGTTCATCGACAAGGTCGCCGCAGACGAGCGCGTCGGCAGCAAGAAGGCTGCCGGGGACGCGGTGGAAGCGGTTCTCGACGCGATTCGCGACTCTCTGAGCCGTGGCGAGGACGTCAACTTCACCGGGTTCGGGAAGTTCAGCGTCAACGAGCGCAGTGCCCGTCAGGGCGTTAACCCCCGCACCGGTGACCGGATCACGATCCCGGCCGGCAAGGTGCCGAAGTTCTCGGCAGGCGCCGGCCTGAAGAACGCAGTCAAGGGCTAGTCACGCGCCCCTGAGTAGCGCGACACCATTCGCGGACCGGCTTGCGGCGCTCGTAGCGGAGCGCCGCAGCCAGGTCTGCATGGGGTTCGACCCGGCGTTCGATGCCGAGCCTTGGTGCTCGGCATCGCCGCGTTCGGGGGGCGTGGCGGGTGCTGCGCCGGACGCCCGGGTCGCGGCGGCCGAGGCGGCCGAGGCGGTCTGCCGGCGCCTGATCGAGACCGCCGGTCACTCCTGCGTAGCCGTCAAGCCCCAACTCGCCCGCTTCGAGGCGTTGGGCGCGCCGGGAATCGAGGCCCTGGAGGCCGTCTGCGCAGCGGCCCAGGAAGCCGGGCTGTTGCTGATCGCAGACGGCAAGCGCGGCGATGTCCCGATCTCAGCCGAGGCCTACGGCGCCGCGATGGTCGGCTCGAGCTTGACGCCCTGGGGCGTGGCCGCTGGCCTCGGAGCCGACGCTTTCACCGCCAACCCGCTGATGGGTCGCGATTCGCTGGAGCCGCTGATCGCCGCAGCCGAGGCCACCGGGTCAGGCGTCTTTGCGCTCGTTCGGACGTCGAACCCGGGAGCCGGCGATCTGCTCGATCTCGAGACCGACACAGGCCCGCTGCACGAACGGATCGCCCGGATCGTCGCCGGTTTCGCGCCGCGGCTCGAAGGGGAGGGCGGGCTCAGCGGTGCCGGCGCCGTCGTCGGTGCAACCGAGCCGCGGTTCATCGTGCGCCTCCGGGAGCTGATGCCGAACTCGATCTTCCTCCTGCCCGGCGTGGGTGCCCAGGGGGGTGATGCCGATGCGCTCGGCGCCGCCTTCGGAGCCGGTCCCGCATCGGGCCTTGTGACCGCCTCGCGCAGCGTCGTCGGCGCCGCCGACCCGGCGGCAGCGGCCGAGGAACTGCGGCTACGCGTCTGGCGGGCCGCCGGCGGCGACGATTGATCGCGCCTGCGTCCGCGTAGAGTCCCCGCGATGACCGATCCGATCGCAACGCTGGATGAGACGGTTGCCCGCGCCTCCGCTGAGATGCACGCCGGCGACGGCGCGCCGGAGGCGAGCTTCGAACGACCGCCGAAGCCGGAGTTCGGCGACTACTCCACGAACGCCGCGCTGCTGCTCGCTCCCCTGCTCGGCGAGCAACCGAGGATCGTGGCCGAGCGACTCGGCGAGCTGCTCCTCGCCTCCGCCGGGGCCGGGCTCGATCGCGTCGAGGTAGCGGGGCCCGGCTTCCTCAACCTGTTCCTTGCCGACGACTGGTTCCGCGATGCGGCCGACGCGATCAACGTCGCCGGCGTGGGTTTCGGTGCCGGCGTTGCCGAGGCCCGATCGGAGCGAACTCTGGTCGAGTTCGTCAGCGCCAATCCGACCGGCCCGGTGACCGTCGCCAGCGGGCGTCATGCCGCATACGGCGACTCGCTCGCCCGGATCCTCGAGTTCGCCGGTCACACCGTCGAGCGCGAGTACTACATGAACGACGCCGGTGGCCAGATTCGGCTGTTCGGCGAGTCGATCGCGGCTCGGATCAGCGGCGCTGAGATCCCCGAGGGGGGATACCAGGGCTCATACGTCACTGACCTCGCCGAGCAGCTTGCCGAGGAGGGCATCACCGCCACCGAGGGCGAGCAACTCGCCCGCCGCGGGGTCGAGCTCATGCGCGAATCGATCGAAGCGTCGCTGGGCCGCTTTCGTGTTCATTTCGACACCTGGTTCTCGGAGCGATCGCTGCACGAATCCGGGGCGATCGAGGAGGGTATCGAGGTCGTTCGTGCCGGGGGCATGACCTATGAGAGCGAGGGCGCTCTTTGGATGCGGAGCACCGATCTCGGTGACGACAAGGACCGCGTGATCCGCCGGGGCGATGGCCAGCCCACCTACCTGGCATCCGACATCGCCTACCACCGCGACAAGCTCGAGCGGGGCCACGAGCGGCTGATCGACGTGCTCGGGGCCGACCACCACGGCTACATCGCTCGCCTCCAGGCTGTGATCGCGGCCCTCGGCGGTTCGGTCGATCACTTCGAGGTACTGATCATGCAGCTCGTGCAGATCCTCGAGCGAGGCGAACGGTCAAAGATGTCGAAGCGCCAAGGGGAGTTCGTCAGACTCGATGAGCTGCTCGACGACATCGGAGTCGACGCCGCCCGATTCTTCCTTCTGCAGCGCTCGCACGAGACGCCGATCGACCTCGATCTCGAGCTCGCCCGCAAGCGCTCCAACGACAACCCCGTTTACTACGTCCAGTACGCGCACGCCCGGATCTGCAACATCTTCCGCCGGGCGGAAGCCGGGGCCGGCGAGGTCGACGAGGCGGTCGAGCCCGGCTTGCGGCCTGCGGAGAGGGCGCTGATCAGCCGCCTGCTCGAGTTGCCGGCTCAGGTCGAGCGGGCCGAGCGCCGCCGCGAGCCGCACGGCCTTTCCGCCTATGCCCGCGAGGTAGCCGCCGACTTCCACGCCTTCTATCGCGACTGCCCGGTGGTCAAAGCGCCCGAGCCGCTGCGGGGGCAGCGCCTCGCGGCTTGCGACGCGACCCGGACGGTGATCGCCACCGTCCTCGGCCTGCTCGGTATCGAGGCGCCGGAGGAGATGTGAGCGGCCTCGCCGGGGCGACGCGGGCCGCCGCCACCGCGCTGGGGGCGTCGACGCGGCCGCTGCTGGTCGTGGTCGCGATCGGGGCGCTCGCCGGCGCCGCCTGGGGGCTCGCCGATGAGCCGCAGTACGAGGCGACGGCGATTGTGGTCCTCGCCGACCGGGGTGAAGCTGCCGAGAGCGCCGGCAGCGGCGCCGCCGGGGGCGCCGGGCCCGATGCAATCGAGCGCGCCCTGGAGCTCGCCCGCAGCGACGACGTTGCCGCCGGCGCCGCGGTCAGCCTCGGCGCCGACGTTCGCGGCGCCGACCTGATCGCCCGGACGAATTTCCGTGGCCGGGGCAGCAGCCTGGTCGTGCGCTCGAGCGCGAGCTTCCCCGACTTCGCCGCGGCTGCGGCCAACGCCTTCGCCGGCTCGATGGTTGAGTTCGCTGCCGTATTCGAGCGCCGTCGCCTGAAGGCAGCCGAGGAGCGGTTGGGCGAGAGAATCGCCGAGCTCGATCCAGCCTCCGATCGGGCGGTGCAGTTGAACGAGCGGCTCGACTCGGTGATCGCGCTGCAGGCGCTCGGCAACCCGATGCGACTCGGCCGTTCCGCCGACCTGCCGCTCGAGCCGGTCAGCGACCGCTCGGTCTCGAAGTCGGCTCTGTGGGGTGGCGGCCTCGCCGGCCTGCTGGCCGTGCTCGTGGTCCTCGGTCGCGAGGTCCGGCGCCGGCCGGTGCGCCGAGCGTCGCAGCTCGAAACCGCCGCCTCGATGCGCGTCCTGACGGAGTTCGGCGCCGCTACGGTTGCTCCAAGGGCGGTCGCAGCGGGCGCCGTCCGCGCCGACGGGCCCGGGGCGGAGCGGGTTCAGGCGCTGCTGGGGGAGCTCGGCTTCGACAGCCCCGAGGGGGCAGTCGCCGGGCTCGCCGTGCTCAGCGCGAACCCAGAAGAGGGAAGGACCGCGACCGCGCTCGGACTTGCAGCCGCCGCCGCGAAACGAGGTGTCGGCGTAATGGTCGTCGAGGCGGACATGCGCCGTCCGGCGTTCAGTCGCCGCCTGATGCTGGACGCGGAACCGGGGCTCTCTGACTATCTGGTTGGCGCGGCGGGCCCGCGTGAGGTGATCCGCACCGTGTCGGTGGAGGGCGTGGACGAGCGAGGGAAGCGCCGGCCCTCGTTCGTCTGCGTGACCGCGGGCGGCGAGGCCGACGACCCGGCTGGGCTCCTGTCGGGAGCCAGGTTTCGCGGCCTGACCGAGCAGTTGCGCCGCGTCTACGACCT
Source organism: Acidobacteriota bacterium (assembly GCA_032122625.1). Taxonomy (GTDB): domain Bacteria; phylum Actinomycetota; class Thermoleophilia; order Solirubrobacterales; family 70-9; genus CAXMST01. Next base: position 736 of record JAQBGG010000136.1, on the reverse strand, counting down.
GGTCATCTATGACACCCCGCCGCTTCTGGTTGCGCCCGAGGCCGCGATCGTGGCGGCCACGCTCGAGGCCGGAATACTCTGCGTGCGGTCCGGCTCGACCACCGGCAAAGAGGTCCACGGAGCGGTCGGCCGGCTGCAGCCGGAGTGGTGGCTGGGGGCGGTAATCACCGGCTCTCCGCACAGGGGTCCGGGCCTGCGGCGAATCCCTCGCGCTGGATAGGCAGTCATGGTAGGCAGGCCTGAAGGGGGCGGCGCTTGCCAATGCGCAGCCGTGAGCACCGATCTGGGGGGGCGGTCTCGTACCATCGGCTGATGGCCGACGACCGCCAAAGCCCGAGCCCACCCCGAAAGCGGTCCGCCCCTGCTCGCCTGCTTGGGCCGCTTGCGCTGGTCGCGACGATCGTCGCCCTGATCCTCGTGGTGTCCACCTCGGGTGACACTGAGCAGCCGGCCGATCAGGGCCAGGGAAGCGGTGCGCAGAGTACGAACACCGGCGGCGGCGACAAGAAGAAGGAAGAGACACCGAAGACCTACCTGGTTGAGCCCGGCGACTCCTTAGGGACGATTGCGGAGCGCTTCCAGATCTCGGTTGACCGGCTTCTCAGGTTGAACGACAAGGTTGACCCCAATGCCCTCGTCACCGGCCAGGAGCTGAAGCTGCAGAAGTGAGAGTGCCGGCCCCGTTTCTGCGCGGCGTTGGACTTGCGGCCTCGTTCGCCGGGGCGGCGCTGCTGAT
>JAQBGG010000135.1:0-30240 GCA_032122625.1 Acidobacteriota bacterium | reverse complement strand
GGATCTCAACTCCAGATTTGTTCAGATTGGTTGATCGTCGCGGCGCCGCATAGTCCACTATGCAAGTCGCGGGGATCAGCCGAGATGGACAAATCTGGTGGGTCTGGGAAGATTCGAACTTCCGACCTCACCCTTATCAGGGGTGCGCTCTAACCAACTGAGCTACAGACCCAATCGTCTCTCTCGGGTCTATCAACCCAATCGCTTTTCGCAAGTGAATCAAGCAATTCGTGTGGGTACTTATGAAAAAGCTGAAGTCTTCGATTAAGGAGGTGATCCAGCCGCAGGTTCCCCTACGGCTACCTTGTTACGACTTCACCCCAGTCATGAACCACACCGTGGCAAACGTCCCCCCGAAGGTTAGACTATCTGCTTCTGGTGCAGCCCACTCCCATGGTGTGACGGGCGGTGTGTACAAGGCCCGGGAACGTATTCACCGCGACATGCTGATTCGCGATTACTAGCGATTCCGACTTCACGGAGTCGAGTTGCAGACTCCGATCCGGACTACGAACGGTTTTTTGGGATTCGCTCCCCCTCGCGGGATAGCAACCCTTTGTACCGCCCATTGTAGCACGTTTGTAGCCCACCCCGTGAGGGCCATGATGACTTGACGTCATCCCCACCTTCCTCCGGTTTGTCACCGGCAGTCTCCTTAGAGTTCCCGACATTACTCGCTGGCAAATAAGGACAAGGGTTGCGCTCGTTACGGGACTTAACCCAACATCTCACGACACGAGCTGACGACAGCCATGCAGCACCTGTCACTCAGTTCCCGAAGGCACTAAGTCATCTCTGACAAATTCTGAGGATGTCAAGGGGTGGTAAGGTTCTTCGCGTTGCATCGAATTAAACAACATGCTCCACCGCTTGTGCGGGCCCCCGTCAATTCATTTGAGTTTTAGCCTTGCGGCCGTACTCCCCAGGCGGAGAACTTAATGCGTTAGCGACGGCGCGGGAGGAGTCGACACCTCCCACACCTAGTTCTCATCGTTTACGGCGTGGACTACCAGGGTATCTAATCCTGTTCGCTCCCCACGCTTTCGCGCCTTAGCGTCAGTACCGTCCCAGCAAGCTGCCTTCGCTATAGGTGTTCCTCCTGATATCTGCGCATTCCACCGCTACACCAGGAATTCCACTTGCCTCTTCCGGACTCTAGCCCGACAGTATCCACCGACTTTCAACGGTTGAGCCGTTGACTTTTACGGCGGACTTATCGGGCCGCCTACGCGCGCTTTACGCCCAATGATTCCGGACAACGCTTGCCCCCTACGTATTACCGCGGCTGCTGGCACGTAGTTAGCCGGGGCTTCTTCTGGAGGTACCGTCAACCGGCACGGCTATTCACCGGCCGGCCTTCGTCCCTCCTGAAAGGGGTTTACAACCCGAAGGCCGTCTTCCCCCACGCGGTGTTGCTGCGTCACGCTTTCGCGCATTGCGCAAGATTCCCCACTGCTGCCTCCCGTAGGAGTCTGGGCCGTGTCTCAGTCCCAGTGTGGCTGATCGTCCTCTCAGACCAGCTACCCATCGCAGCCTTGGTAGGCCATTACCCCACCAACTAGCTAATGGGCCACGGGCCCGTCCCAATGCGGAGGCCGAAGCTTCCTTTGCTCACCCCTCTCATGAGGGGCGAGCACATCCGGTATTAGCTCGAGTTTCCTCGAGTTGTCCCGGTCATCGGGGTAGGTTACCCACGTGTTACTCACCCGTTCGCGGCTCTGCCCCAGGGCAAGCCCTGGTTCGTCGCTCCACTTGCATGTGTTAAGCACACCGCCAGCGTTCGTCCTGAGCCAGGATCAAACTCTCCGTAAAAAGTGACTTGAGGGGTTTCAATCCCTGCCCCCCGGGTCAGGGGAGACAGAGTCCTCTGTCTAACTGAGAGTTGTCATGTCTGGCTATGACCTGTGATCACCGCTTACACATGCGGTGATCGACATGACGGGTCATGTTAATTGCCCGATCGCTCCCGCTGGCGGAAGAGATCGGGTCAGACTTCAATGCATCCGGGCTAGTGCCCGGAATGCATGCGCTGCTCAGTTTTCAAAGACCGCTCCGACCCGGCAGCGAGGTATTCCCTCTGCCGGGCAGGCACGCCTCGGAAGGCGACGCGGGAGTATAGGGCTCTGCGGGCAGAATGTCGAGCGGATTACCGGCCGATCGCTCAGCGCGCGGGCCCGATCCGTCGGAAGCGCCTCTTCCCCAGCTGCAGAACGGTGCCGGAGAGAGTGGCCGCGTCAAGGTCGAGTGTGTCGGGGGCGACCGCGTTGCCATCGATCTTGACGGCCCCCTGTGCGATCAGGCGACGGCCTTCGCTACTGCTGATCTCGAAGGCATGAGCGAGCAACAGGGGCAGGTGCACCTGCCCCTGGACACCATCGACCCAGATTGGTGCCTCAGTCGCCAAGGCGGTCGTCTCGAGATCATCCGGGATCTGATGTTTGACGTGGATCTCGTTGAAGCGGGCCTCAGCCCTGGCGCCGGAGCCCTCGCCGGCGAAGCGGTCGACGAGTCGGCGGGCGAGCTCACGCTTGGACTCGACCGCTGGACGATCGGGGTCGAGCTCCTCACCAAGCAGGAGCTTCCAGTAGGTCGGCATCGCCTCGTCGGGGACGCTCATCAGCTTGCCGAACATCTCCGCCGGCTCATCGGTGATGCCCACGTAGTTGCCGAGCGACTTGCTCATCCGCCGTTTGCCGTCGGTGCCCGGCAGGATCGGCAGGGTGATGATCGATTGCGGGGGCTGCGAATAGGCGTCCTGGACGTCCCGGCCGAAGAGCAGGTTGAAGGTCTGGTCGGTGCCGCCGAGCTCGACGTCGGCCTCGACCGCGACCGAGTCATAGCCCTGCAGGACCGGGTAGAGCAGCTCCAGCGCCGAAATCGGCTTCGCCGCCTGCATCCGGCGGGTGAAGTCGTCACGCTCGAGCAGGCGGGCGACTGTGAAGCGGCGGGCGAGGTCGAAGATCTCCGCGCTCGGCATGTCCAGCCATTCGCTGTTGAAGCGGATCTCGGTGCGGTCACGATCGAGGATCCTGAACGCCTGCTCGGTGAAGGTCGTCGCGTTGGCGTCGATCTCGGCGGCCTCGAGCAACGGGCGCTCGTTCGAGCGGCCGCTCGGGTCGCCGACTCGCGCTGTGTAGTCACCGATGATCAGGACGACCGTATGACCCTCTGCCTGAAACTGGCGCAGCTTCTCGAGTACGACGACGTGGCCGAGGTGGATGTCGGGAGCGGTCGGATCGATCCCCAGCTTGACGCGCAGCGGCCGGCCCTCGGCGAGCCGGCGCTCGAGCTGGCCCGCGGGCAGTACATCGACGGCGCCGAGAGCAAGTCGGCGCGCCTGGGCCTGGAGATCCGCCATCGGGCCAATGCTAGACTCAGGCCCCGGCTGAAGGGGCGCGAGCACGGGTCGGAAGGCTCCCCAGCCCCAGTCTGCCGTCCGTATCCAAGCGGCCATCGCCGGGCGCTATGGCCGCGAGCATTCCCGGCCGGCGACTCGACACCGCACTGAGATGACGACTACCAGTGAACAAGACGGCGGCGACAGCAGCGCCGAAGAAGAGCCGACCGATCGTCAGCTCGATGACCTGCGCAGGGCCGAGAAGCAGCGAGGCAAGCAGGAGCGCAAGGGAGCTCGTCGCGAGCGGCGTGATTCCCGCCCGCGACTGAAGAAGATCCGCGTCGCACTGGTCTTTGCCGGCCTCGGCCTGCTGGCGCTGGTCAGCGCCGTCTTCGGGGTGCTGATGGCCGTTGCCCAGGACTTGCCGGACCTCGAGGCCCGCGCCCAGTACGACCGGGCCGAGAACTCGGTCGTGGTCGACAGCCAGGGCCAGGCGCTGGCGACGCTGACCGGCAACGAGAGGCGGATCCTGCTCGAGTCAAAGGAGATCGGCCTGCCGATCAAGGACGCGGTCGTCTCGATCGAGGACGAGCGCTTCTACGAGCATCGCGGGATCGACTACCTCGCCCTCGCCCGCGCGCTGCGCGAGGACATCCTCGCCGGCGGCGCCGTTCAGGGCGGCTCGACGATTACCCAGCAGTTCGTCAAGAACGCGCTCACCGCCCAGCAGGACCGGACCGTGCTGCAGAAGCTCAAGGAGTCGGCGCTCGCCTACCAGATCGAACGCCAGTGGTCGAAGGACAAGATCCTGACCAACTACCTGAACAACATCTACTTCGGCCAGGGCGCCTACGGAATAGAGGCCGCGGCGCGGACCTATTTCGGGGCCAACCATCCCGGCTGTGGACCGCCGGGCGATCGCTGTGCTTCGCAGTTGCGAGTCGAGGAGGCGGCGATGCTGGCCGGGATGATCTCCTCCCCGACCGCCTACGACCCGAAGGTTCACCAGGAAGCCGCGGTTGATCGCCGCAACATCGTCCTCGACAAGATGCAGGAAACCGGGCGCCTCGAGCTGAGCGAAACGGATCTGGGTGATCTCAAGGATCTCTCGGGTCCGAGCATCAGTCAGATCCAACCGCCGCAGGAAGAATCGGAAGCTCCCTACTTCACGGACTGGCTGCGCCAACAGTTGGTCGACAAGTACGGCGCCGGTGAGACCTTCGGCGGCGGGCTCGAGGTCAAATCGACGCTCAACCTCGAACTCCAAACCGAGGTCCAAGCCGCCGTCGACTCGAGGATCAGTGGCCTCGGCCCGAGCTCGGCGGTCGTCGTGATCGAGAACGGCACCGGGGAGGTCCGGGCGATGGTCGGCGGCACCGATTTCAATCAGAGCCCCTTCAACCTCGCGACAAACGGGCTCCGCCAACCGGGATCGTCGTTCAAGCCGTTCACCCTGGTGACGGCGCTGGCCAACGGGGTCAGCCCGGACACCGTCTATCCGTCGGGGCCGAAGGAATTGCCCTTTGTCAATGAGGTGCGGAAGAAGAACGGCAAGGTGAAGGAGGTCAACGAGCTGTTCAAGGTCAAGAACTACGGTGACAACTACCTCGGCTCGGCCTCGGTCGCCACAGCCACGACCTACTCCGACAACTCCGTCTACGCGGAGCTCGGGCTGGATGTCGGCACCGACAAGATCGCCGAGACGGCCCAGAAGCTCGGGATTCACACCAAGGTTCCCGACAACCCGGCGATGATCCTCGGCGGGCTCAAGCGGGGCGTCACCCCACTCGAGATGGCCTTCGCCTACTCGACCCTGGCCAATGGGGGCACGCAGGTCAGCGGCACGATGGCCAGCCGCGGCAACGGTCAGGGGCCGGTTGCGATCGAGAGAGTGACCGCGCACGGCGACGATGTCAAGGATGACCTCGGAGCGAGCGGCCTGAACGAGAAGGTCGAGAAGGAGATCGTCGACCAGGGGGTCGCCGATCAAGCCGTCGAGATTCTCCATACGGTCGTCACCAGCGGCACGGGCAAGCGCGCGTTGGTCGGCGACGATTACATCTGGGGCAAGACCGGGACGACCGATGACAACGCCGACGCCTGGTTCGTCGGCGCCAATGAGGAGGTCACCGTCGCAGTCTGGGTCGGCTATGCCGAGGGCGCGACTCCGATGCTGACCGAGTTCGGGGGCCTACCGGTTGACGGCGGCACGATCCCGGCACTGATCTTCAACGACGTGATCACTGCCTACGACGAGCTCGGCGCCGCGAAGGCCGCGGCTGAGGCCGCCGATGAGACTACCGCCACGACGACGACCACAACCCCGCCGGCCGAGTCGGTGCCCGCCGAGCCACCGGTCGAGGAGGTGCCGGCTCCGGCCGAGCAGACCCCCGCCCCATCACCGCCCGCCGGCGAGGGTAACGGCGGCGCCGTCGAGGGCGGCGCCACACCCAACGGCTGAGGCGGGCCTCCGCTCTCGTTCTTCGGCCCTCAGCCCTCCGGCGCCGAGAGCCAGCGACTCCCGGCTTCGCAGAAGCGCCAGTCCAGCTCGATCGCCTTGCTGATCCCGATCCGTGGCCCAGCGAGCAGCTCGCTGTCGGCCGGCGCTGCGCCTCGGTGCAGGCTGATGGGGCCGGTCCCGAGGTCGACGCCGTTGACCAGCGGCCCGATCGAGAGCGCTTCCGTCAAGCGACCGGGCCCCGCACAGAGCTCGCCGTCGCGGCGCCCGACCCGCCGGCTCCGCATCGTCTCGGTGCGGTGGGTGGGCTCCAGAGCCCGGATCAGCACCGCGGAACCGGTTCCCTCTCGCTCGGTGACGATGTTGAAGAGCCGGTGGATCCCGTAGGAGAGGTAGACGTAGGCGTGGCCCGGGGGGCCGAACAGAACGCGGGTTCGCTCGGTTACACCGGCATGGGCATGGCAGGCCGGCTCGTACTCGGCGTAGGCCTCGGTCTCGACGATCCGCCCCCCGACCCCGTCGGCGAGCAGGGTGCAGCCGATCAGCTCGCGGGCGACGAGCACCGGATCGCGCTCGAAGAACGAGCGCTCGAGGCGCTCGGATGCCGCCGTGCCGCGCTCGGCGTTCAACCGTCGAGAGCGGCCAGCGCGGCCGCGGCCTGCTCGAGCTGCACGGCAACCGACTCGGACGAGGTGCCGCCGTGCGAGCGCTTCGAGTCGAGCCAGTTGTTGCTCGCGAGCACCTCGTAGTACTCCTCGTCCAGCAGATCGGAGAACTGATCGAGTTCGTCACGGTCGATCGCTGAGAGTTCGATCTCGTTCTCCAGCGCATGCCGGACGAGGCTGCCAACGACCGCGTGCGCCTCGCGAAAGGGCAGCCCCCTCCGTACGAGCAGATCGGCGATGTCGGTCGCGGCGACCATCTCGTCGTCCGCCGCCGCCGCCATCCGTTCACGATTGAAGGTGATCCCGCCAAGCATCCCCTCCAGCGCCCGCAGGCAGAGCTCGATCGTGTCGACGGCGTCGAACAGCGGCTCCTTGTCCTCCTGCAGGTCCTTGCTGTAGGCGAGCGGCAACGCGTGCTGGATCCCGAGCAGGGTCGTGTAGGAGGAGACGACCCGCGGCGCCTTGGCGCGCAGCAACTCGGCCGCATCCGGGTTCATCTTCTGCGGCATGATCGAGGAGCCGGAGGAGTACTCCTCCGGCGGCCTGCAGAAGCTGAACTCGGTGCTTGACCAGAGCACGATCTCAGCGCCGATCCGCGACAGATGGGTCGCGCAGGTGCTCGCCGCGGCGAGGTAGTCGAGGGCGAAGTCCCGGTTGGCGACGGCATCCATCGAGTTCGGCGCGACGGACTGAAAGCCGAGCTCAGACGCCACCCCGGCTCGATCCAGCTGCCAGTTGAGCCCGGCCAGGGCACCCGCGCCGAGCGGCATCACCGAGGCGGCGCCCAGCGCGGCCGAGAACCGCTCAGCGTCGCGGTGCAGCATCCAGAACCAGGCGAGCAGGTGGTGGCCGAGATAGACCGGCTGGGCGCGCTGAAGGTGCGTGTAGCCGGGCATTCGCCAGTCAATGTGCGTGGCCGCGAGGTCATGCACCCCCGCCAGTGTCTCGCGCAGCAGGCCCAGAGCCACCCGGCTGCGCTCGGCCACGAACAGCGCAAGGTCGGTCGCCACCTGATCGTTGCGGGAACGGCCTGTGTGGATCTTGCCGCCGACCGGCCCGGTGATCTCGGTCAGGCGCCGCTCGATCGCCATATGGATGTCCTCGTCCGCCTCCTCGAAAGGGAACCCCCCATCGGCGAGCTCCGCCTCGATCCGGTCGAGTCCTGCGAGCAACTGGGCGAGCTCCTCCTCGTCGAGGACTCCAGCCCGCTGTAGAGCGCCGGCGTGGGCCCGCGATTGCTGGATGTCGTAGGGGGCAAGTCGCCTGTCGAAGGCGAGCGAAGCGTTGAGCTCCCAGAAGACGGGGTCGGGTTGCTTTTCGAAGCGGGCCATCGGCGCCAGTCTAGGAGCGCGGCGGCTCCGGGGTGCTGAGCAGGCTGCGCGATCGAGACCGCCTTGGTCATCGGCAGCGCAGCTCGCTCGCCGGGATGCCCTGAGGTCGTGACCCGGCTAGCGGCCCAGAGCGCGACGCAGCGAGCTGACGACCCGCTCGATCGCAGCTTCGCCAAGGCCCGGATAGAAGGGCAACGCCAGCCCCCTGCGGGAGAAGTCCTCGGCGACCGGGAACTCGCCTCCCCGAAAGCCGAATCGCTCCCGGTAGGGCGGCTGCAGGTGGATGCATGGGATGTAGGCCCGGGCATCGATGCCGTCCTGCTCGAGGGCATCGATCACAGCGTCGCGGTCAGCTGCCTTGGGCAGCCGCAGGAGGTAGACGAACCAGCTGCGCTTCGCCCGCCCCTGATTCGCTAGAGGCAAAAGCAGGTCGTTGGCGTCGCCGGCGCCGGGCTCGGCGCCCCCCAGGTCGGCGAAGCGTTCCGTGTAGGCCCCGGCGATCGCCTGCCGGGAGGCGAACAGCTCGTCGAGGCGCTCGAGCTGGGCAATGCCGAGCGCGGCTGCGATGTCGGTCAGCCGGTAGTTGAAGCCGATCCGCTCGTGGTTCATCACCTTCATCTCCGGTGCGCGGCCCTGGTTGCGCTCACTTCTGGCGACCGCAATCGCCTCGGGGTCGGCAAGCATCAGCATCCCCCCCTCCCCCGTCGTCATCTGCTTGTTGGCGTAGAAAGCAAACGCCGTGGGATTGCCTCGCGCGCCAACCTGGACGCCGTCGGCGCAGATCGCTCCGAGGGCTTGGGCGGCGTCCTCGAGCAGGCCGAGGCCATGGCGGGACGACAGCGACTCGAGCCGCTCCATCGCGGCCGGGTAGCCGAAGATGTGGATCGGCAGGATGCCGGTCACCTCGTCGTTGATAGCCGCCTCGGCGATCTCGGGGTCGATGCAGAGCGTCGCCGGGTCTACGTCGCAGAAGCGGGGCGTCGCGCCTTCGTAGAGCAGGCAGTTGGACGAGGCTACGAAGCTCAGCGGCGAGGTCAGGATCTGATCGCCATCGCCCCATCCCAGCGATCGGACGCCGAGGTGGAGGGCCGTGGTGCCGCTCGATACGGCGACCGCCCCTGTGGCGCCCAGCCGTTGCTCGAAGGCGTCCTCGAAACGACCCAGCATCGGGCCCAGTGAGAGCATCCCCGAGCGCAGGACCTCGAGGACGAGCTCCTCCTCGCGCTCGCCGAGCAGCGGCCGAGCGAGCGGGATTCGCGGCTCTGCGGCGGGCTCAGACACCGTGTTTGGAGCCGGCTCGACCCCGTCCTGTGGCCGCGTCCTGCCGGCCCGGCTGGAATGCGTACTCGAGCGAGTCGACGAGCGCCTCCCAGGAGGCTTCGATCACGTTCTCGGAGACACCGATCGACCCCCACGAGTCGTGTCCGTCGGAGGTGTCGAGCAAGACCCTGGTGACGGCCTCCGTCCCCTGGTGTTCGTCGAGGATCCGGACCTTGAAGTTCGTCAGGGCGATCTCGGCGAGCTCCGGGTGGTGCTCGACGATCGCGCTCCGCAGGGCGAGGTCGAGAGCATGGACGGGACCGAGTCCTTCGGCCGTGCGGATGTAGCGGTGGCCGCCGACCCAGACCTTGATCGTTGCCTCCGTCTCGACCCGGCCGTCGGCTCGCTTCTCGGTAACCACGCGGAAGCTCTCGAGCTTGAACAGCGGCTCATAGGTACCGGTCTCCCTGCGAATCAGGAGCTCGAAGCTCGCGTCGGCGGCCTCGTAGGAGTAGCCACCGTGCTCTCGCTCCTTGACCGATTCAACGGCGCGGCGGGCGCCGGCGTCTTCGATCTCGATCCCGGCCCGCTCCGCGCGGGCGAGTACCGAGCCCTTGCCGGCCAGCTCGCTGATCAATACTTCCCGGTTGTTGCCGACGAGGTCGGGATCGATGTGCTCGAAGGTCCGTGGGTCGACCTGAATGCCGGCGGCGTGCAGGCCACCCTTGTGGGCGAAGGCGTTGCGGCCGACGTAGGGCTGATTCGGGTTCGGCGAGAGGTTGCAGATCTCGTCGATCAGGTGGGCGGTCTCAGTCAGCCGGCGAAGCCGCTCGGGGCCGACGCAGTCGTAGCCGAGCTTGAGCTCGAGCACAGGCAGGATCGAGACCAGGTTGGCGTTGCCGGTGCGCTCCCCGTAGCCGTTCATCGTGCCCTGGACGAGCGTCGCGCCGGCCCGCACGCCGGCGAGCGAGTTCGCAACGCCGCACTCGAGATCATTGTGCGTGTGGATGCCGATCCCGGCGCGCTCGCCGAGATCGATGACGGCGTCGGCGGTCGCCTCGCCGATCTGCTCGGGCAGGCTGGCGCCGTTGGTGTCACAAAGGCTGATGTTCTCGGCGCCGGCCGCAACCGCGGCGCGCAGGCACTCCATGGCGTAGCCGCGATCGTCACGCCAGCCGTCGAAGAAGTGCTCGGCGTCGTAGATCACCCGCTTGTCCTCTGCTCGCAGGTAGGCGATCGAGTCGGAGATCATCCCCAGGTTCTCCTCGCGGCTAACCCGCGTGACCTTCTCCAGATGCAGGCTCCATGTCTTGCCGACCAGCGTGACCACGGGCGCGAAGCAGGCGGCCAGCGTCCGCAGCCCGGGGTCATCCTCAGGCGCCGTGTCCCGGCGGCGGGTCATGCCAAAGGCACAGATCGTTGCCTGCTCCAGCTCCTCGGCAGCGAGCAGCTCGAACAGCTCCAGCTCCTTCGGGTTGGAGTCGGGGAACCCGGCCTCGATCAGCTGGACTCCGAGCCCGTCGAGGGCACGGACCACGCGCAGTTTTTCGGCCGCCGACAGCGACATGCCGGGGCCTTGCATGCCGTCGCGGAGGGTCGTGTCGTAGAGGTCAACCTTGCTCACGGGGTAAATCCTTCCTCACTAGTCACCGGGAGAACGCCGTTCTCGGCATCCTGCACGCCTGCGGCCGCAGCCGTGCACGCTCGCCGCAACCGCTGAGCCGATCGGCTCAGGCGGCAGCGGTGCCGGTAATTCGGCGAGGGCTCGGGGTAATGGCGAGACGGGCGGCAAGCATCAGGACTCGACCTTACTGGCTTGGTTGACCGGGTCCAGCCATTCGCGGTATTCCTTGGCGCGACCGTGCAGGGCGTCCTCGAACTTGGCCTGGATCGCCTGGGTGATCTCGCCGGGGGCGGGGATCTTGTGGTGGTCGATCTCTCGGACCGGAACCAGCTCGGCCGCCGTGCCGGTGAAGAAGACCTCTTCGGCCAGGTAGAGCTCAGCCCGCGCGATGTCGCGGGCGATCACCGTATAGCCGAAGTCCTCGGCGATCTCGATCACGGAGCGCCTCGTGATCCCATCGAGGATCGAGGACGCGTGACCCGGGGTCAGCAGCTGCCCCTCGCGAACGAGAAAGATGTTCTCGCCGGAGCCCTCGGAGACCTGGCCCATGTGATCGAGCAGGATCGCCTCGTCGTAGCCGGCCTCGGCGGTCTCGTTCTTGGCGAGGATCGAGTTCAGATATTGCCCCGAGGCCTTCGCGTGCGGGATTGAGCTGTCGGGGTTCAGCGTGCGCCACGAGGAGACCTTGGCGCGGATCCCGTTGCGCTTGCCGTCCTCGCCCAGGTAGGCGCCCCAGGGCCAGCTCGCGATGACGACGTCGATCGGTGCGCTCCTCGCATAAAGGCCCATCTCGCCGTAGCCGCGGAAAGCCAGGGGCCGGATGTAGCAGCTGCTCTGGCCGTTGCGCCGGATCAGCTCCCGGGTTGCCTCCTGCAGCTCCTCGACCGAATAGGGGATCTCCATCGCGTACAGCGACGCTGACTGATGGAGCCGACGGTAATGCTCACGGTGGCGGAAGACGGCGGGTCCAAGCTCGGTCTCGTAGGCGCGGATCCCCTCGAAGACGCCGGTGCCGTAGTGGAGGCCATGGCTGAGTACGTGAACCTTGGCCTCGTCCCACGCGACGAACTCACCATTCATCCAGATGTGCTCGGCCTTCTCCACTGTGCTCGGTCCTTTCGGGGCTCGTAGGGTCCGCTCGGGGCGGGCGACCAAGTATGCCTGATGGACGGCCGGGAATCGTTGGCATGGGCCCGGTGGGTGCGCCTAGATCATTGGTCCACTTCGCCGAAAACCGATCTCCAGCGGCCCCGGGATCGAATAGGCTCGCTCGTCGAGACCGCAGCGACCGCACCGGTCCGATCCAACCCGAGGAGAGACATGCGTAAGCGGGGACCGATGGTTGCCCTTCTGGTGATGCTCGCGGCCGCGCTGCTCGCCGCCGGATGCGGCAGTGACGACTCGTCGACGACGAGCGGCGAGGCGGCGACGACGAGCGAGGCCACCGACACCAGCACCACCGACGCGGGCTCCGTCGACTCCGAAAGCGTCTACAACGCATGCATAGATGCGATCCCCGGGGGTGCTGTTGCCGCCGAGGCGATAGGCAAGCCGCTCTGTGAGCAGGCGCGCACCGCCTTCGAGGCCTGCGCCGAACAGGCGGACGCCGCCACCGACGAGTCGGCTCGCGCGAATGTCCTGGCGGCCTGCCAGGCGGCTGCCGAGCAGGCGACCGCCGCACTGCAGCCGAGCGGCTGAGCGCTAACCCATCTGGAACCGCGGGGCCGGGGTTGCAATGCATCCCGGCCCTTGCTCCGCTCCAGGTTGGATCGCTACAGTGCCGCGATCACCGCGGCCGTGATCTCGGCACTGCCGGCCTCCCGCTCGGAGTCGGCCCCAGTGGCGAGGTCAGGGGTGCGTAGCCCGGTCTCGAGCGCCGCTTCGACGGAGCCCTCGACCCGCGCGGCGTCGTCGTGCCGGTCGAGGCCGTGACGCAGCAGCAGGGCGATCGAGAGGAAGGTCGCCAGCGGGTTGGCGATCCCGCGCCCGGCGATGTCGGGGGCCGAGCCGTGCACGGGCTCGAAGACGCCGGGCCCATCGCCACCGAGGCTTGCTGAGGGGAGCATGCCCAACGAGCCCGTCAGCATCGCCGCCTCGTCGCTGAGGATGTCGCCGAACAGGTTCTCGGTGACGATCACGTCGAACCGTGCCGGCGAGGCGACGAGCTGCATCGCGGCGTTGTCGACGAGCATGTGATCGAGCTCGACATCCCGGTATCCGCCGGCGACCTCGCTGACAACCTCTCGCCAGAGGCGCGACGTCTCCAGCACATTGGCTTTGTCGACGGAGGTGACGCGGGCGCTGCCCCCACCCTCTGCCCGACGCTGAGCCGACTCGAACGCGGTCCGGGCGATCCGCTCGATCTCGATCCGCGTGTAGACGCAGTCGTCGCGGGCCATCTCCGGCTGCCGCTCCTTCTCCCCGAAATAGATCCCGCCGGTGAGCTCACGGACCACCAGCAGATCGGTTCCCTCGATCACCTCACGGCGCAACGGCGAGGCGTCGAGCAGCGCCGCCAGCGGCCGCACAGGGCGAAGGTTCGCGTACAGCCCCAGGCCCTTGCGGAGGCCGAGCAGTCCCTGCTCGGGGCGCGGGGAGTCGGGGTCCGTCGTGTCCCATTTCGGACCGCCTACGGCTCCGAGGAGGACTGCGTCGGCACCGCGGCAGCGCTCGAGAACCTCGCTGGTCAGGGCCTCGCCGTGCTCGTCGATCGAGGCGCCGCCGATCAGGGCCTCCTCGAACTCGAACGGGCCGAGGGCGTCCAGCAACGCTCGGCCGGCGGAGATGATCTCCGGGCCGATCCCATCGCCGGCGAGCAGAGTGATCTTCGGGACTGTCATGCGGGCGCCAGTCTAGGCATCGGCGGGCGGATGCCCAGTCCGGGCTGTTCGCGTTAGGGTCCCAGCGGATATGCCCGCGGCAAACACCCTGGAGGAGCAATGCCCAACAAGCCCGTACTTTTGATTCTGGTCCTGGTTCTAGCCTGCGGCCTGGTTGCCGCCGGCTGCGGCAGTGATGACAGCAGCGACAGCGGCATCACCTCACTCGAGGATGTCACCGTTCCTGAGAATGCCCAGGACGCCATCGATGAGGCCCAACAGCAACTCGAGGATGCTGAGGGCCAGATCGGCGACCTACCCGGGAGCGTCGACGAGGCCGTCCAGCAGTGCATCGATCAGGCGGATTCAACGGGCTTGCCGGAGGATCAGGTTCAGAGCCTGAAGGACCTCTGCCAGTCGGCCGCCGATGCTGTCAACGGCAACTAAGCGGCCGCCCCGGCCCTGAAAGTGAGTTCGAGACGACGGCCGGCGGGCATCAGTCCGCCGGTCGTCGCCGTGCGGAGATGTTGATCCGCACATAGTCGAGCACGGGGTCAGCAGCCCACTCCTCGTAGACCTCGTCGACGAAGTCCTCCCGTTCTGCCTCGCGTGCCGTTCACCGGTTCGCCTCGATCTACAGGGAGCTGGTCGGCGACGCCGGCAGCTCGCGGGCGCTCTCGTAGGCGCTGATCGAGGTCTCGTGCTCGGCCAGGGTGATGTCGATCTCGTCGTGGCCGTGCAGGAGCCGATGGCGGATCTCCTCCTCGATCTCGAAGCCGACGACGCCGTCGCGGTAGGTGACCGTCAGCTCATCGACATCGATGCGCGCCTCGCCGGCGTCGGCAATGCCCCGGCAATGCACCTCATCGAGAACCACCGGCAGGAGTCCGTTCTTGGTGCAGTTCACGTAGAAGATGTCGGCGAAAGAGGGGGCGATGATCGCCTCGAATCCGAAATCCTGCAAGGCCCATGGGGCATGCTCGCGCGAGGACCCGCAGCCGAAGTTGCGCCCGGTGACGAGGATCGGATTCGCCTCCAGCTCGATCTCTCCGTCGCGGATCCAATCGTAGAAGAGGAACTCGCCGAAGCCGGTGCGCTCGACCCGCTTGAGGAACTGCTTGGGGATTATCTGGTCGGTATCGACATCGTGGCGGTCGAGGACCGACACCTTCCCTGTGACTACGTCCACTGCTCTCATCAGGACTCCTTCCCGGGCCTATCGGCCCGTGACAACGACGACGCCAGGGACGCTCGGCGTCCGCCGGGCCTTGACCCGCTCGAACCCCGCCCGCTTGAAGAAGCCGGTCAGCTCCTCGGCGGACCAGGTCCTGGACTTGCTTGTGATGAAGAAGAGAACCCCAGTCAGGGCGCCGATCTGCGAACCGCGGCGGCCTTCCGGCGGGCGCTCCTGTTCGATCACGGCCATCGTGCCGCCGGGGCGCAGCGCTGCTCGGGCAACGCGGAGCAGCTCGACGTTGCGATCTGCTTCGAAGTGATGGAGGATCGAGTTCGCCATCGCCACGTCGTAGGCCCCGGCCTCAGTGAACTCGAACATATCGCCGACCTGGTACGAGATCCGCTCGCCGAAACCCGCCTCGGCGACGATCTCGCGCCCGATTCGGGCAGCGCCATCGAGCTCGACCACCTTGGCCGTCAGATCCGCGTGGCGGCGGCACATCGCGACCGAGTAGCCACCGTGGCCGCCGGCGAGATCAAGCAGCCGTCGCGGCCGATCGGTCTTGATCAGCCGGCAGAGATCGGCGGAGCGCAACTCCGCGAGCTCGAAAAGAGCGCGCATGTAGCGGCCCCAATAGGGGTCGTCGGGGTCGTCCTCGTGCAGGCCGATTGGCTCTCCCGTCTCGATCGCGGTCTCGAGCCGGGAAAAGGCATCCCACATGTCGTAGGCGAATGACCCCGTGACCTCGGCCAGCGGCTTGGAGGCGTCGGGCACGAGGTGGCGGGTCGCGATCTTCGACGGGGTGTATGTACCGTCGCCGGCCTGGTCCAGGTAGCGCATCGAATGCAGCGCGACGAGCAGCACATCGAGGCCGTCCCGGTCACCGCCGAGCCTCTTGGCGAGCCCTTCTGCGTCGTCGGCGCTCTCGGCCAGCGCGGCGAATACGCCGAGCTTGGTGCCGGCCATGATCGTGCGAGCCGCCATCAAGCCGAAGTAGGCCTCGAACAGCGGTGCCGGGGCCATGCCTCCGAGCATCCCCACGAACTCGAGCGGGTTGTCCGCACGGGTCGCGACTCGCATCACTCCAGCCCGCCTATGACCACTCGCGGATATCGACGAAGCGCCCCTCGATGGCAGCCGCCGCCGCCATCGCGGGACTGACGAGGTGGGTGCGTCCGCCCTTGCCCTGGCGGCCCTCGAAGTTCCGGTTCGAGGTCGAGGCGCAGCGCTCGCCCTCGATGAGGATGTCCGGGTTCATCCCGAGGCACATCGAGCAGCCCGACGCTCGCCATTCGAAGCCGGCGGCGCGAAAGACCTCGTGCAGGCCCTCCGACTCGGCTTGGGCGCGCACCTGCTCGGAGCCGGGGACGACCATCGCTCGCAGGCTCCCGGCGATCTCACGACCCTCGACGACAGCCGCCGCGATCCGTAGGTCCTCGATCCTGGAGTTCGTGCAGGAGCCGATGAAGATCCGGTCGAGCTCGATCTCGGTCACAGGGGTGCCGGGCTCGAGCGCCATGTAGGTGAGCGCACGCTCGGCCGACTCGCGGTCCGCGGGCGACTCCATCTCGGACGGATCGGGGACCCTGCCGGCGACGCCGGTGACCATCCCTGGGGTAGTGCCCCAGGTCACCATCGGCGAGATCGCGTCGGCATCGACCTCGACCTCGCTGCCGAAGGTCGCCCCCTCGTCGGTCGGCAGAGCGCTCCAGCGGACGACGGCGGAGTCGAAATCCTCGGGTGCGCCGGGCCGACCCTTGACGAACTCAAAGGTTGTCTCATCGGGGGCGATCATTCCCGCCCGGCCACCTGCCTCGATGGTCATGTTGCAGATCGTCATCCGGCCCTCCATGCTCAACGCCTCGATCGGGGCGCCGGCGTACTCGACGGCGTGACCAGCCATGCCGCCGGTGCCGAGGCGACCGATCGTCGCCAGGATCAGATCCTTGGCGCTGACCCCCTCGCCGAGGCTGCCGGAGTAGTTGATCCGCATCGTCTTCGGTCGCTTCTGGGCGAGCGTTTGCGTCGCCAGGACATGCTCGACCTCGGAGGTGCCGATTCCGAATGCGAGCGCCCCGAATGCGCCGTGCGTCGATGTGTGGGAGTCGCCGCAGACGATCGTCATGCCGGGTTGGGTGGCGCCGAGCTCGGGCCCGATCACGTGGACGATGCCACGGCGATCCGAGCCCAGGGAGAAGATCGGGATACCGAACTCCTCGCAGTTCCGCTCCAGCGTTTCGACCTGCTTGCGGGATAGCTCGTCGGCAATCAGTCTGGCCGTTGGCGTGTCATCCGTGGGGACGTTGTGGTCGGCCGTGGCCAGGGTCCGATCCGGCCGCCGCACCGGGCGGTTCTCCATCCGGAGCCCGTCGAAGGCTTGCGGGGAGGTGACCTCATGGACGAGGTGCAGGTCGATGAAGATCAGGCCCTCGGCGACCTCGTGCTGGGACCAGATCTTGTCGAACATGGTCAGGGGGGTCATTGGTCAGTCGATCCTTTCTCTGCCGCTCGCTCGGCGGTGATTCTCAGCTCCGACGCAGGCCGGCGGCAACGACCGCCAACAGACGCGCCGGCTCAGGGCCCGGATTTCGCAGATGGTGGGACAGATCGGCATCGAAGGTGGCGCTGTCGCCTGTCTCGAGCCGGTGGGTCTCGCCATCGATCACCAGCTCAACGCGGCCCTCGACCAGAACCACGGTCTCGCGGCTCCCGGGCTCGTGCATCGGTGGGTCGTCGAGCCCGCCGGTGGCGGCCTCGGCCTGCAGCGTGTGCAGCGAGACATCGGCCCTCTGCCCGGGCAGTGGCGGGGTCAGTTCCACAACTTCATGCCCAGCGCGGTTCCGTCGTCTCCCCTCGCCGCCTTTGACCAGGACCAGGTGCCGTCCCTCGTCGAGGCGCAGCAGCTGCGAGAGGCTGAGGTCGAGCCCGTCGGCGATGCGGCCCGCGACGGTCAGGCTCGGTGAGGTCTCACCGCGCTCGACCTGTGACAGCGTCGCCGCCGAGACACCGCTGCGCTCGGCCAGATCGCGCAGAGAGAGGTCCATGCCTTCCCGCAGCGCGTGTACGCGCCTACCGACCGTAGCGGGCTCGACCGCGGCTACGGCCGGGGTGCTCTGCGTGTGTCGGGCTGTCGCGGACGTCATCGTCTACCGGTGCTGCCTCCCCGAGGAGGAGCTACGGCGGTGTACGGTATCACAGACGTTTGTATAGGACCGTCAGCGTGTCTGGCCGGTAGGCCGGATCAGGATCTCATTCACGTTGACCCGGTTCGGTCGCGTCACGGCCCAGGCGATCGCGTCGGCGATGTCCTCGGACTTGAGGATCTCGCCGTACTCCTCTCGCGTCTGCTCCACGCGCTCGAGCACCATTGGGTTGGTGTTGTGGCCGGCGAGTTCGGACTCGGTGAATCCGGGCTCGATGATCGTCACCCGGACGTTTGCGTGTGAGCACTCCTGCCGCAGCGCCTCGCTGAACCCCGTGACGCCCCACTTCGTGAAGTTGTAGACGCCAACCCCCATGCTGGCGCTGCGGCCTGCAACCGAGGAGATGTTGACGACGTGGCCCGAGCCGGCGGCACCCATGATCGGCAGGGCGGCGTGGGTGCAGTACAGAAGCCCGAGCCCGTTGACCTCCATCATCTGCCGCCATTCGCCGGTGTCGGCGCCGGCGACGGGCCCGAGCAGCATCACGCCGGCGTTGTTGACGAGGATGTCGAGGCCACCAAGTTGTTCGTGGGCGCCGGCGATGAAGGCGTTGGCGGAGTCCTCGTCGCTGACGTCGGTCTCGATCGCCAGGGCCCTGCCGCCGTCGGCCTCGATCCTCTCGGCGAGTGCCTCGATCCGGTCTTTGCGCCGTGCGCCCAGTGCGACCGCGCAGCCCTCCCCGGCCAGCGCCAGGGCCGTGGCCTCTCCGATCCCCGAAGAAGCGCCTGTGACCGCTGCCACTTTGCCTTCCAAAGCTCCCATCGCCCCGGACACTACCGGTCAGACAATCCCGGTTGCCTGGAGCAGATAGCCGAGCGTCACCGAGAGGCCGAGCAGCAGCGAGACGATCGCGGCGCCGATCGCCGATCGCGATCGGCCGGTCGCCGCGGCCACAGCCCCGATCACGGCGGCGGATGCCGCCAGCGCCCCAACCCCGAGCTGATCCTGCAGGCGCGCGCAGCCGGCGGCATCAGGTGAGCAAGCGAGGTCTAAGAAGGCGACCTCGGTGTAGATCGAGGTCGCGAGCAGGACGAGGCCGGCGGCGGCCCAGTCCCGCCGTCCGCGCCGTAGCCCGACGTAGGCGAGCCCGGCCAGGAGCACCGGGCCGAGGTAGAACGCGACCCCCAGGAGAGCTTCGACAGGGACCGGCAAACCGGTGTCGGGACCCGCCGATGCCGCCCATCCATTCACCGCTCTCGGGCCCCGGCGGGGCTCGGATGGTGCATCCGCCCCCGGATCTAGGGGCCCGGCGGCACTGGCGCTTGGGCCGACTCGGCGGCTACGGCCTCGGCCTCGCGTACGGCCGCACCCTCGAGCGCGTTCGAGAGCGCCCTGGCGTAGGCCCTCGCCGCCGCTTCGATGATGTCCGTCGAAACCCCCTGACCGCTCGCCAGGCGCCCGTGCGCCCGCAGCATCACGGTCACCTCGCCGAGCGCGTCGTCACCGCCGGTCACGGCCGAGACCGTGAACTGACGGAGATCGCATTCGGTCTCCACCGCGGCTTGGATCGCGCCGAAGACGGAGTCGATCGGCCCGTCGCCACTCGACTCGCCCGTGATCTCCTCCCCGGAGGCAAGGGTGATTCCGACCTTGGCCAATGGCTCGCGGCGGCTGCCGGCCTCGACCTCGAACCAGGCCAGCTCATACTTCTGGGACGACTCGCGCATCTCGTCTGAGACGATCGCCTCGAGGTCGAGGGCGGTCACCTGCTTTTTCTTGTCGGCGAGCTGCTTGAACCGCTGGAAGGCCTGGTTCAGAGCATTGCCCTCGACCTTGAAGCCGAGCTGGGTCAGCGCGTCGCGCAGCGCGTGTCGACCGGAGTGCTTGCCGAGCACGATCGAGTTCGACTCGAGGCCGACGTCGCGGGCGTCCATGATCTCGTAGGTCGAGCGCTCCTTGAGGACGCCGTCCTGATGGATCCCGGACTCGTGCGCGAAGGCATTGCGCCCGACGACCGCCTTGTTCGGTTGCACGGCGTAGCCGGTGAAACGGCTCACCATCCGGCTGGTCCGAGCCAGCTCGATCGTGTTCAGGCCCGTATCGAGCCCGTGATCGGCGCGGCGGGTGCGGAGCAACATCACGATCTCCTCCAGGGAGCAGTTGCCCGCCCTCTCCCCCAGCCCGTTGACCGCACACTCGACCTGGCGGGCTCCCGCGAGCAGGCCGGCGTACGAGTTGGCCACGGCCAACCCGAGATCGTCGTGGCAGTGCACCGACATCCGCACATCGCGGAGCTCAGGAGCAAGTGCGTAGAGACGCTCGAAGTACCGGGTGTACTCCTCCGGGGTCGTGTAGCCGACGGTGTCGGGGATGTTGACCACCGTCGCTCCCTCGGCGACGGCGATCGCGCAGACCTCGGCCGTGAACTCGACCTCGGCACGCGTGGCGTCCATCGGCGAGAACTCGACGTCGTCGCAGTAGGAGCGCGCCAGGGCAACCGCGGCTTTCGCCTGCCCCTTGACGTCCTCGCGGTCGGTCTGCAGTTGGTGGGTGATGTGGATGTCGGAGGTCGAGATGAAGGTGTGGATTCGTGCCCGCTCTGCGTCTTTGATCGCGCCCCAGGCAGCGTCGATGTCGGCCTTGTGGGTGCGGGCGAGACCGCAGATCACTGGGCCCTCGACCTGGCGGGCAATCGCCTCCACGGCCTCGAAGTCGCCCGGGGAAGTGATCGGGAAACCGGCCTCGATCACGTCGACGCCGAGCCGACCGAGCTGGGTCGCGATCTCGACCTTCTCGATCGTGTTGAGCGAGATCCCCGGGGACTGCTCGCCGTCCCGCAGGGTCGTATCGAAGATCTCGACCCGGTTTTCCTCTGCGATTGCCGTTGGCTCGCCGCGCCCCGGCTTCTTGGTGTCAGCGTCCATCGCTGATCTCCTTCTCCGTCTTGATCTGATGTCCCTTGTCAGTCGCGGCTATCGCGCCGCCCAGCGCTATTCCCCCCGAGGGGGGAGGAGAAGAAGCAACGCGAGGCTCTGGGCGTTTTGGGCCATCGGCTGGGAGAGTAGCGCAGAGGAGGAATCCCACAACCATTCGAGGCTCGTGCCGGTTCCCGCGCCAGGCATGCACGCGATCGAGATCACCCCCCAGGATCGTCGGGCGCTGAGCCGGCGTCAGCCTGACCTGCCGGGTCCCGTCGCGCCCAGACGCCGAGCTCCCCGGGTAGCACGTGCCTGCCACCGCCGGCGAAGCGTTCAGTCGCCCGGTTCCGCTTGCTCTCCGAGTAGCGCCGCCGTCCCCAGGGTGAGTCGGGACGTCCGAGCCGCGCGGCTCCGACCCAGGCGACGGGGCCGATGAAGAAACCGACGATCGCGACGCCGAACTTCTCCTTGAGCAGGTTGATGACTACGCAGACAAGCGTAAGCAGCGTTGACCAGCCGACCACGTGGAGGACGAAATCCTCGACGCCGGTCGCCAGATCGACCCAGGCGCGGAAGCCGATCAGGATGAGTCCCGCAATCGCCGTGACGATGATCACCGCGTCGATCGAGCGCCGCCCCTCCTGCTCCCAGTAGACGTCGCGCAGCGTCAGCCAGAGCGCGAACTCGTCGAGCGTCAGTCCGGCGCCGATTCCGAAAGCGATCGCGACCAGCTCGGCTTCGGGGGAATCGGGCTCGAAGGAGACGGCCAGATAGCCGGAGATCAGGATCAGCAGGATGCCCCAGACGAGGTGGTGGATGTGAGTGCCGCCGACCTCGACGTTTCCGGGCCACCAACTCACCTGCGCCCGGATCATGTGGGCGCTGCTGCGGATGAAGCCGAAACTGACGAGGAAGGCGACGAAGAAGAGGAATTCGGGCAGCTTGCCGGTATCGACGATCGCCCGCTCGTAGAGCGACCCGACGCTGGCAACGACCCCGAGCAGCTCCACCTCAGCGGCCCTCCGGCTGACTTAGCCGCGGAGGCGGAAAGAGGCGCTCGAGGACCGGCGGATTGACCGTCAACTATGCCTCGGCCGCTGGCGGATCAGCAAGGTGGGCCCATCAGGGGACGAGGACGACCTTGCCGATGTTGCGGCGCTCGTGGATGAATCGATGGGCGTCTGCCGCGCGCTCGAATGGGAACGCCTCCGCGACGACGGGCTCGAGCCGTCCCGCCTCGAGGTCGGCCTGGAGGGGTTCGATCGCTCGGCGGATGCTGCCCTCGGTCTTCCACCAGGAGAGCATGTTGAGCCCAAACACTCCCTTGTTCTCGTTCATGATCGCGAGGCTCTTCCACCAGGGCATGGTTGCCGTCGCCATGCTCGCGACTCCCTTCAGCAGGCCGGGGATGTTGCGCTTCTCGCCAGTCTGGACCTCGCTCAGCCCAAAGCAGATCAGGCGCCCGCCCGGGCGCAGTAGGCGGTAATCCTTGCGGAAGCTCGAGGGCCCGATCGCGTCGAAGGCGACATCGATCCCTTCACCGTCCGTGATCCGGCTGACCTCCCGCTCGAAATCATCGCTCCTGTAGTCGATCGGATGGGTGACGCCGTGCTCGCGGATCGCCTCGTGCTTACTCGCCGACGCTGTCCCGAAGACCTCGGCGCCGATATTGCGCGAGAGCTGTGAGGCGGCGATGCCGACGCCTCCGGCGGCGGAGTGGATCAGCACCCGATCGCCTTCGCGCAGGCCGCCCATCAACACGACTCCGGCGTAGGCGGTCGCGTAGTTGACCGGGATTGCTGCGCCCTGCTCGAAGCTGAGGCGGTCCGGCAGCGGCAGCACGTCCGCCTCGCTGGCGGTAACGAGCTCGGCCTGTCCGCCGAACTTGCTCCCTCCGAAAACCCGATCGCCGATCGAGAACGCGTCGACTCCCTCACCCACGGATTCGATCGTCCCCGCGACCTCATAGCCGACGACGCAAGGCGGCTTTGGAGCGTCGGGGTACATGCCGCTGCGAGCGAGCAGGTCGGCGAAGTTGATCCCCGTTGCCTCGACGGCGATCCGCACCTGGCCCGGACCGACCGGCGGGTCGGGGCGCTGCTCGACCCGCAGCACGTCCGGGTCGCCGTGGGTGGTGATTACGACGGCGCGCATGCGGTCAGCCTAGCTGGTGATCGATTGGCGGCTAGAGATCGACCGCGCGGCCGGCGAAGAAGTCGGATGCGCCGGCGATGTCATCGATCACGTCCTGCGGAACCGGGGCGTCGAGGGTGACCGCCATCACCGCCTCGGCTCCCTCCGTCTTGGCACCGACGGCAGCGGAGCCGATATTGACGCCGTGCTCCCCGAAGGCGTTGCCGACCCTCCCGATCATGCCGGGTTGATCGGCATACCGGAACAGAGCGAGGTGGTCGGCGAATGGCAGGTAGAAGCTCTGACCCCAGGCGCCGACCAGATAGGGCACGTTGCGAGGTCCGACGCCGGTGCCGGCGACCTCGATCGTCTCGCCACCGGACTCGATCCGGACGGTGATCAACTCGGTGAAGTCCTCGGAGACGCTGTCGGTCGTCTCAGTCACCTCGATTCCACGCTCCTCGGCCAGGCTCGGCGCGTTGACCAGGGTCACCGGCTCCTCCGTGTGGCCGCCGAGAATCCCGACCAGAGTCGCAATCCCGAGCAGCCTCGTCTCGTGGTCGGCGAGCTTGCCTCGGACCTCGACGCCGACCCGGTCCACGGATCCGTTGCCGAGGCCGGCTGCAAGCCGGCCCAGCTTTTCGCAGAGTGGCACGAACGGCGCCAGCGCTTCCATCGTCTCGGGGCGAACCGCGGGGATGTTGACGGCGTTGGTGACGACGCCACCGGTCAGGGCGGCGACGACCTGCTCAGCCGTGACCACCCCGGCCCGGTCCTGAGCCTCGGCCGTGGAGGCGCCGAGGTGAGGAGTGACGACGACGTCGTCGCGGCCGAAGAGCGGGTGTCCGAGCATCGGTTCCTCGGGGAACACGTCGAGGGCCGCCCCGGCGACCTTGCCCGAATCGAGGCCACGGCCCAGCGCGTCGAGGTCGATCAACTCGCCGCGGGCGCAGTTGACGATCCGCACGCCCTGCTTCATGTTCGAGATCGCCTCATCGTCGATCCAGTTGATCGTCTCCGGGGTCTTCGGCAGATGGAGCGTGATCAGGTCGGCACGCTCGTAAAGGGCCTCGCTGCTGTCCACGCCCTCGACGCCCAACTCCCGGAAGCGCTCGGCCGAGACGAACTTGTCGAAGCCGACCACGGTCATGTCGAAGGCGAGCGCCCGCCGGGCCACGAGCTGACCGATCCGTCCGAAGCCGAGGACGCCGAGGGTCTTGCCGTAGAACTCGTTACCGCCGTATCGCGAGCGGGCCCAATCGCCGCCGACGAGGGCCGCATGGGCCTGAGGGACGTTGCGGAAGCAGGCCAGCGCCAGCGCCAGGGTGTGCTCGGCCGCCGCGACTGAGTTCGATTCCGGCGCGTTGGCGACGATGATGCCGCGCTTGGTCGCCGCCGGCATGTCGACGTTGTCGACACCGGTTCCCGCCCGCCCGATTGCCCGCAGCCGATCCGCCTTGGCGATCAGCTCCGCGGTCATCTTCGTCGCCGAGCGAATCACGATCGCCTCGAACTCGCCGATCCGGGCCTCGAGTTCTCCCTCGGGCCAGTCAACGCCGATCTCGACCTCGAACTGCTCGCGCAGCAGTTCGATGCCGGCGTCCGCGATCTTTTCCTTTACGAGAACCTTCACCGCCGGACGCCTCCGTGCTCGAGGACCCAGTCGATTGAGCCGGTCAGCGCCTCGACGTCGGCCGGGTCGACCGACGGGAACATGCCGACGCGCAGCTGGTTGCGGCCGAGCTTGCGATAGGGCTCCGTGTCGACGATCCCGTTGGCCCGCAGCGTCGCGGCCAGCGCGGCGGCATCGACGCTGTCGTCAAAGTCGATCGTTCCGACGAGCGGCGAGCGCTTCGCCGGGTCGGCTACGAAGGGGCTGGCGTGCTCGTTCGCCTCGGCCCAGGCGTAGAGGTGGCCTGAGGAGCGGCCACAACGCTGCACGCACCACTCGAGTCCGCCGTTGCCCAGCATCCACTCGAGCTGATCGACCGTCAGCAGAAGGGTCGCCAGCGCCGGCGTGTTGTACGTCTGGTCCTTGCGTGAGTTCTCCAGCGCCGCCGCCAGCGAGAGCGAGGCGGGCTGCCAGCGGTCAGCGCCGTCGAGCTCCCCGATCCGCTCGACCGCGGCCGGGCTGAGTAGCGAGATCCAGAGGCCGCCGTCGGAGCCGAAGGCCTTCTGCGGAGCGAAGTAATAGGAGTCGGTGGCGAGCGGATCGAGGGGCAGGCCGCCGGCGCCGGAGGTGGCGTCGATCAGAACGAGAGCGTGGTCGCTGCCGGGCGGGCGCTCGACCGCCGCCATGACGCCGGTCGAGGTCTCGTTCTGGGGCCAGGCGAGCACGTCCGCGCTGGCGTCGCCCCTCGGGGCCGGCGCGTCCCCGGGCTCTGCCTCGATGACGATCGGCTCGGCGAGGAACGGCGCAGCCGCAGCCACCTTGGCAAACTTGGCCGAGAACTCGCCGAAGCTGAGATGCAGCGAGCGCTCGCGGATCAGCCCCGCCGCGGCCGCGTCCCAGAAAGCGGTGGCGCCGCCGTTGCCGAGCACCACCTCGTACCCATCGGGCGCGCCGAACAGCTCTCCCAGTCCGGAGCGGAGCCTGCCGACCAGGTCCTTGACCGGGCGCTGGCGATGCGATGTGCCCATCACATCGACCTGCTCAGCCAGGGCCGCCAGAGCCTCGACCCGGACCCGTGAGGGCCCGCAGCCGAAGCGGCCGTCGGCGGGCAGCAGTTCCGCGGGGATCGTCGCGGTCTCGTCTTCAGTGTCGGTCGGCATGGTTCTGCTCGCTCGCTTGTCTGGCTCGTGTTCGGGATCTCGGACCCAGCGGAGGCGACAGGTTAGGGGCTGGGGGCGACGGGGCAGAGGGCGCCGCGCCGGGACGCCCGGGCGATCAGATAGTTTGCAGGCGTCCCGTCAACGATTTCAGGGAGTGGAGTCATGTACCCAGTCGCGTATTCCGTTCAGCACGAGGCCGAGGGGCGCAATCGACTCACGGTCTTCTTCCGTCTCATCCTCGCAATCCCGTGGGCGATCTGGGCCTCGATCTGGGGCATCGGGATCTTCTTCACGTTGATCGCCTCCTGGTTCGCGCTGGTGTTCACGGGGCGTTACCCGGAGGGGCTCTACGAATTCAACTCCAATTACCTGCGTTTCGTCGCCCGCTTCCACACCTGGGCGGCGCTGCTGGTTGACGAGTGGCCACCCTTCAACGGGGCCCCCGACGACGGCTACCCGGCGCGGGTCGCGATCGCACCGGCGCTGGACCCCTACAGCCGCGTCAAGGTGCTGTTCCGGATCATCCTGATAATTCCCGTCTACATCCTCGCGTACGTCATGGGGATCATCCTCCAGCTGGTCGCGATCGTCGCCTGGTTCGTCCTCATCTTCACCGCGAAGCTGCCCGAGGGGCTGTATAAGCCGATGCGGGCGGCCAGCGCCTACATCATCAAGGCCGGCTCCTTCTACCTGCTGATCACCGAGGCGTTCCCGCCCTTCTGGGTCGATGAGGCCGAGGAGGCCCCCGCCTTCGGAGCGGCACCAGCGGCTCCGGAGGCCGGCCCGCCCCCGCCCCCGCCCGCCGCGGCTTAGTCGCCGGTTCAGAGCCAGAGGTCGCTCCGGCGCTGTCGGGGCAGCGCTCGGCTCTGCCCGGGGGCGAAGCGAGAGCAGCGCTTGGTCAGTCGATCCAGTCCATCATCGAGCGGAGCTCGGCGCCGACCCGCTCGACCTGGTGATCCTTGCCCTCCTGACGGAGGCGGCCGAAGTTCTCGCCGCCGGCGCGGTTCTCGGCGATCCACTCGCGAGCGAAGTCTCCTGACTGGATGTCGGCGAGGATCTTGCGCATCGCCTCGCGCGTGTCGTCGGTGATCACCTTCGGGCCGCGGGTCATGTCGCCGTACTCGGCCGTGTTGGAGATCGAGTCCCGCATGCCGCCGATCCCCTGCTCATACATCAGATCGACGATCAGCTTCAACTCGTGCAGGCATTCGAAATAGGCGAGGCGTGGGTCGTAGCCGGCCTCGACGAGCGTCTCGAAGCCGGCGCGAACAAGTTCCGTTGCGCCCCCGCAGAGCACGGCCTGCTCGCCGAAGAGATCGGTCTCGCATTCGTCCTTGAAGGTCGTCTCGATCACGCCGGCGCGGGCGCCGCCGATGCCCTTTGCATAGGCCAGCACCATCTCGCGGGCGGTCCCCGAGGTGTCGGCGTGTACGGCCATCAGGCAGGGTACGCCGGAACCCTCCTGGAACTGGCGGCGGACCATGTGGCCGGGGCCCTTCGGTGCGACCATGCCGACGTCGACGCCGGCCGGCGGCGCGATCTGCTCGAAGTGAATCGCGAAGCCGTGGGCGAACATCAAGAGGTTCCCGGGAGCGATCCCGTCCTTGATCTCGTTCTCCCAGATCTCGGCCTGGCGCTCGTCGGGAAGCAGGATCATCACCACGTCGCCCCTGCTGGCTGCGTCGGCGATGTCGAGGACCTCCAGACCCTCGGCCTCCGCGGCGACCCTGGAGGCGGAATCGGGACGCAGGCCAACGACAACATCGACGCCGGAGTCCTTCAGGTTGAGCGCGTGCGCATGGCCCTGAGAGCCGTAGCCGAGGATCGCCACCGTCTTGCCCTCGAGCGGGGCCAGGGACGCGTCGTCCTCGTAGAACATCTGTTGAAGCTTGGTATCGCTGGGTTCATTCATAGGCGCGGCAATCTACACCCCGCCCGGGGTCAGCGAAGCTCGCGGCGCAGGAGCTTGCCGGTCTCGGTCCGAGGCAGCTGGGCGACGAACTCGATCCGTTTCGGCAGCTTGTGCGGGGCGAGGCTGCCTCGACAGTGCTCGATCAACTCGTCGGCCCCGACCCCACCAGCGGCGACGACCAGGGCGACGACGGCCGCGCCACACTCCGGGTCGGGGCGACCGATCACGGCGGCCTCGCTGACGGCCTGGTGGCTGAGCAGCGCCTGCTCGACCTCTTCGGGCGCGATGTTTTCTCCGCCGGAGATGATCAGGTCGTCGATCCGCCCCTGAACCCAGAGGAATCCCTGCCCGTCGATCGTGCCGCGATCCCCCGTCCTCAGCCAACCGTCGGGACCCGCGCACCCCGGAGCGACCGTCGGACCGCTGACCAGGATCTCGCCGCCGTCGGCATCTCGCGTTCCGATCTGGACTTCCGTTCCAAGCAGCGGCCGGCCCACGGAGCCGCGCTTCCGGGTGGCGTCGGCGGCGGTCAGGGTGCAGACCTGCGAGCAGGCTTCGGTCAGCCCGTAGGTCTGGACCACGTTCGCCCCCCGGGCCAGGGCCTGATCGAGGATTCCGTCGGGAACCGGGCCACCGCCGAGCAGGATCAGTCGTGCTCGCTCGAGCGCGGCGTCCGCGGCCAGCAGTCGCTGCAGCTGGGTCGGCACGAGGGAGATGATCGTCGCGCCGCGCTCCAGCTCCGAGGCGACACGCTCGACCTCGAATCGGGGGTGGATGATCGCGGTGGTGCCGTAGATCACCGACCTGAGCAGGATGCTGAGGCCGCCGACGTGATCGACCGGCAGGCAGCAGAGCCAGCTGTCGGTCGGCTCGATCCCGAGGTTGAAGGCTGAGGCGGCCGCACTCGAGAAGTGATTGCCATAGGTCTGGGTGACGGCGGCTCTCGTGCCCGACGTGCCGCTCGTCAGGACCCGGCAAAGCGGGTCCTCGGGACTGCCGCTCGTGGAGCCCGCCGGCACTCCGGCGGTCGGCGCAGCCTCCAGCCAGACGGGGTCGAAGGCGAGTGGTTCGGTGAGCCCGGCAAGCGCCGCCTTGCGCTCGGCCGCCGGCAGCCTGGGCCGTACGGTCTGAAAGGGCATCGCCGCGAGGATCGCGGCGTGCATCGCGATCGCGTGGTCGATCCCGGGGGCAAGTTCGATTACGCAGATGTGGCCCGGCGCCGGCGCCGGGATGCGCGAGGCGACCGCGGCGGCGCGCTCGAACAGTTCCGCGTAGGTGAGCGCGCGGCCGCCCTCGTCGCGGAGCGCGAGGACCTCGGGGCGGGAGGCCGCTCTGTGTCTGAGCCAGTCTGTTGGAATCAAGGATCTCACCGGGCAGCCGCGCCCACCGGGTGGCGCGGGCTATCGTTGCCGCTCCATTCTCGCGCCGGAGGCAGATCCACCGGCGCCCCGATCAAGCGACGGAAGCGAGCATGCCGATACGACACAAGGATGCGCCACCCGAGGAACGGCTCTATGAGCCGATCGAGTGGCAGACGGCGGCGGATTACGAGGACATCCTCTACGAGAAGGGCGACGGGATCGCGAAGATCACGATCAACCGCCCGGAGCGACGCAATGCCTTCCGGCCGCCGACCCTGGCTGAGCTCCGAGATGCCTTTGCGAAGGCGCGCGACGACCTCGAAGTCGGTTCGATCATCTTCACCGGCGCCGGCGAGCAGGCCTTCTGCTCCGGTGGCGATCAGGCGATTCGCGGTGACGATGGCTACATCGGCTCCGACGAGGTGGCTCAGAAGGGCGTCGGCCGCCTCGATGTCGGCGATCTGCACGTGCAGATACGTCGCACACCAAAGCCGATCATCGCCGCGGTCGCCGGCTACGCGGTCGGCGGCGGCCAGATCTTGCATCTCGTCTGCGATTTGACGATCGCGGCCGAGAACGCGGTCTTCGGTCAGACGGGCCCACGGGTCGGCAGCTTCGACGGCGGCTTTGGCGCCGGCCTCCTCGCCCGCCAGATCGGTGCCAAGCGGGCGAAGGAGATCTGGTTCCTCTGCCGCCTCTATGACGCCCAGGAGGCGCTGCAGATGGGGCTCGTCAACACGGTCGTCCCAACCGACGAGCTCGAGCGTGAGGCGGTCGCCTGGTGCCGCGAGATGAACGCCCTCTCCCCCCTCTCCCTGCGGCTCCTGAAGTCGAGCTTCAACGCCTTCGAGGATGGGATAACCGGAGTCCAGCAGCTCTCCCACGACGCCACCCTGCTCTTCTACATGAGCGAGGAGGGCCAGGAGGGCCGCAATGCGTTCAAGGAGGGCCGAGAGCCCGAGTACGGGGATTTCGAGAAGTTCCCCCGGCGGCCCTAGGGACCTGAGGCCTTGAGCGCGCTTCGCATCTGGGCGATGGCAGCCCGGCCACGGACTCTGCCGGCGGCGCTGGCGCCTGTCTTCGTGGGTACGGCCGCCGCCTACCACGCCATGCAGGGCGGGGTTGTCGTTGGCGCCAGCGTCGACGGGGTCGGAGACCCCGCGTTCGCGGCCGTGTTCGAGGCCAGCACCGACCTCTTCCGCTGGGGCACGTTCATCGCCGCCCTGATCGGCGCGCTCTTCATCCAGATCGGTACCAACCTCGCCAACGACTACTCCGACGCGAAGCGTGGCGCCGACACCGTCGACCGCCTCGGCCCGGTGCGAGTTAC
>JAQBGG010000134.1:0-4289 GCA_032122625.1 Acidobacteriota bacterium | reverse complement strand
TTGAAGCCCCGCAACAACATCGCCGGGCCGAGAATCGCCAGGCCGAGAATCGCGGCCCGAGCGGCGGCCGGCGCATCGAGCCCGCCCAGCCAGAAGGAGGCGAGAGCCGCCACCCCGGCGGGAATGATGAGCGTGGCGGTGCGTACGTTCCGGCGGCGGCGAAGGCCGGCCGGGATCGAGGCAATCGCCGAGCCTATGGTTGGCTCTGAACGGCTGTTCCCGTTGTTATTTGCTCCCGAGAGCGCCAGCGCGCTTTCCGAGGCCCGATCGGGCACGGTTGTCTGAGACATCCAGTCTCCTGGGCCTATAGTCGACCGGAACGACGGTCTACAAACGGTTTATCCCCCACTCCTCCAAATGGCCCCATCTGAGTCGTGAGTGCCTGGCGAACGGTTCCCAGGTGCTGGCAGCGTCTCACAGATACCCGGGGATGTCAAGCTCAGCCGAAGGCACGGGACGCCCTGCCCACGACGGCCCGCACCTCAGCCTTCTTCGGCCTCGCGGGTGGCAAGGACGTAGCCGGCCGCGATCGTCCCGGCCACCGCCAACGCTGCCGCAATCCGCAGCTGGCGGCGGAACCGGATCCGGAACCCGGTGACGACTATTCGTCCCAAAGCTTCGTAGAAAGCACTCATCTCTGCACCAATCTACCCGCTTGGCCGTCTCTGAATAAACCGCCCCGCGTTCAGCTCTCTGACGCCGCTTCGCGGATCCGGTGCGCGAGCCTGCTCTGTAGTGAGAACAATTCGATGAAGCCCGGGCTTGCCTGCTGGCTGAACTCACCGCCAGATTCACCGAAGCTCGAGAGGGCGCGGTTGTAGAGCGCGTACGGGGAGCTACGCGCGACGGCGACGGCCGAGCCCTTGTAGAGCTTCATCGTCACCTCACCGGTGACGTACCGGTTGGCCGAGAGCATGTAGGCGTCGAGATCGTGACGCAGCGGCTCGTGCCAGAGACCGGCATAACAGAGGTAGGCCCATTGCGTCTCGAGGGTCGACTTGAAGTTGTTCTGATGGATCGTCGAAACCAGTTTCTCGAGATCCTTGTGGGCGCCGAGCACTATCGCGGCGGCCGGCACCTCGTACAGATCACGCACCTTGAGCCCGACGATCCGGTCCTCGATGTGGTCGACGATGCCGACCCCGTGCCGACAGCCGGCCTTTGCGACCCGATCCAACAGGCCGACCAGCGGTAGTCGCTCCCCGTCGAGGGCAATGGGTACGCCGGCCTCGAACCCGATCCGCAGGGACTCCGGCTCGTCCGGTGCCTCCTCCGGCCGGGTTACGAGCTGAAAGACGTCGGCGGGGGGCGGTTGATCGAGATCCTCGATCGAGTTGCCCTCGGAGGAGCGCCCCCAGAGGTTGTCGTCGATCGAATACGGTGGCGCTTCGGTGCCGCCGGCCATCGGGATCCGATGCTCGCGGGCGTAGGCGATCTCCTCCTCACGGCCCATCTTCCACTCGCGGACCGGGGCCAGCAGCTTCAGCTCCGGGGCGAGCGTCGCCACCGTCGCCTCGATTCGAACCTGGTCGTTGCCCTTGCCGGTGCAGCCGTGGGCGACCGTGTCGCAACCGTGCTCTCGCGCCTGCTCGACCGCCAGCTTGGCGATCAGCGGCCGTCCCAGGGCCGTGAACAACGGATACCCGCCGCCGTAGAGCGCATTGGCGCGGATCGCCGGCAACACGTACTCACTGGCGAACTCCTCGCGGGCGTCGATCACGACCGACTCCATCGCCCCGAGGTCACGTGCCTTCCCGGTCACGACCTCGTAGTCCTCGTCGGGCTGGCCGAGGTTTACCGTGAGCGTGACGATATCCGCGCTGTACTGCTTCTGGATCCAGTGCAGCATCACGCTGGTGTCGAGGCCGCCCGAGTAGAGCAGAAGTACGCGTCCCACAGCGGCAGGGTCAGCCTCATAGGATGCGGTCTGGATCTGGGTGCTCTCGGTGCGCACGGGCGAGCAGTTTGCCAGTTCGACGGCCGTTCGATCTCGCGGCCCCAAGCCGAACCGCTGGGTCCGCCATCATCTGCCCATGCGACGCACTCTCAGAATCCTTTCGGTGGCGCTGATCACGGCCGGCTGCGTGATCCTGGTCGACGCTGGACTCACGCTCGCCTGGAAGGAGCCGGTCTCGGCGATCTACGCCCAGCTCAAGCAGGACGAAGCCAACGATCAGCTCCGCCGCCTCGAGCAGACTTTCAGCTCCGATCCCGAGGTCGTTCGCCTAGCCGAGACTCCGGACCCCGAAGCGCGGGCGAGACGGCTTGCCCGGCTCTTCGCCCGCAAGCTGAAGCCCGGAACGGGGATCGGCAAGATCACGATTCCCGCTGCCGGTATCGACTACGTGATCGTCGAGGGCACCGACGCCGCCACGCTCGAGAAGGGTCCGGGCCGATACCCGGAGACGGCGCTGCCGGGGCAGGGAAAGACAATCGGCATCGCCGGCCACCGGACCACCTATGGCGCACCGTTCCGAAAGATCAACAAGATCGAGGAGGGCGACGAGATCGTCGTCGAGATGCCCTACGCAACGTTCACCTATGAGTTCCAGAAGGCGAAGATCGTGGAGCCAACCGATACCCACATCGTCGGAGACATCGGGCGCGAGCAGGTAGTCCTGACCGCCTGCCACCCGCTCTACAGCGCCGCACAGCGCTATGCCGTCTTCGGCGTATTGAGCGAGGTGGAGTTCCCACCGACGGCGCCCGAGCGCCCCGACAGAACGTCATAGGTAGCTGCAAGGCCGAGCTCGATGGTGGTCTGCGGATGCCACCCGAAATCACGTTCTGCGGCCGCGGGGTTGATCGAGATCCGGCCGATCTCGCCCGTCCTTGAGGGGGCGTGCAGCGCCTCCTGAGCCTGACCGTGGATGTCGGCGAGCGCTTCGATCAACTGCAGTATGGACGTCTCCACCCCGGTGCCGATGTTGTAGGGCCCTTCGAGGTCGGCACCCCGCTCGATCAGCATTGCGGAGGCAGCAAGGGCCGCCGCAACCGCGTCATCGACGTAGATGTAGTCCCGCGTCTGGCGTCCGTCGCCGAACACCGTGGGGGGCTTCGCCTCGAGCAGCTGACCGGCGAGGATCGCGACCACTCCCGCCTCTCCGTGAGGCTCCTGACGCGGCCCATAGACGTTGCCGAATCGCAATGCGACCCCGGCTTGCCGATAAAGGCGGCGGTACAGCGCAAGATAATGCTCACCGCAGAGCTTGCTGACTCCGTAGGCGGTCATCGGCAGCGGGTCGGCCTGCTCGGTAAGTGGCAGGCTACGGCCGTCGCCCTCACCGTAGATCGCACCCCCGGTGGAAGCGAAGACGACCGGGGTTCCGCCGGCGGCCCGCGCGGCCTCCAGCACGTTGATCGTCCCGATCACGTTCCTTTCGGCGTCGATCGCCGGATCCGCGACGGCTCGTCGGACGTCGACCTGAGCCGCCAGGTGGAAGATCACGTCTGGGGCGAAGCCACGGACCGCGGTGGCCACGACGCTGCCATCGACAACGTCCCCCTCGGTCAAGACCGCTCCGCCCTCGAGCGCGGCAGCGAGATTCTTCCGGCTGCCGGTCGAGAGGTCATCGAGGACAACAACCTCATCGGCACGCTCAATCAGCGCATCGACGAGATTCGAGCCGATGAATCCGGCGCCGCCGGTGACGAATGCCCTCACCCGCGCCAGACCGGCCGTCAGCCTCGGATGGACACGACGAGGCCCCGGCTAACCGCGGCGAACCCGACGGCGGCCCGAGCCGGACACTGAATGTGCCGGCTCAGGGTCGCCTTCGGATTGTGCAGCTGCAACTCAGGCTGGGTGCCGCCGGAGGAAACTACGCCTTCGTCGGGCCGGACTTCGACACCTGGCGGATCATGAAGCCGGTGCCGACAAGGCCAACGCCGATCGCGACGATCGCGACGAGATCGAGCCCTGTGAACGGAAGCGTCCCCGCTGAGTCGACTTCGACTGGATCGCTGGGTCCGCCACTGTCAGCTGTGCCGATGATGCCTCGCTCGTACTGGTCATCCGGGGGGGTGATCTGCTGGGCAACGGCTGAGGTTGGAACAGCGAGAATCAGTGCCATGGCCACCAGGGCGGCGGATAGGCTAAAAACGGAACGGTTGGAACGGCTGGAACGCACGGTTAGTCCTTTCATGGTCGAGGCCTCCCCCGGGCAGATACCTAACCCTCTTAAGACAAGCCTGCGTTCCACTATAACCAAAACCCGCGGCTGATACCAAGTTGGCGAGAGATTCCGTTCAGTCAGCGGTGGGCGGCGCAAGCCTGCCGATAAGTGGTC
>JAQBGG010000133.1:0-18271 GCA_032122625.1 Acidobacteriota bacterium | reverse complement strand
TCGAAGCCGGCGACGGCATCGGCGGCGTCGACCGCGACGCCCACCGCGGCGACCGGTGCCACCGCCGAGTCGGGCGCGACCAGCAGCGCACCGGCAAGGGCGAGCTCGCGCGCACCGAACAGTCGTCCGATGAACCGGTCGGACCGCGTTGGGTCGATGCCGAAAAGGCGGGCGGTCTGGTCCGGCGCGATCCAGCTGCCGATGCCAATCAGGGCGCGAGTGACGCCGAGGAAAGTGCGGGCAGGGGTCATCAGCGGAACGTACACCATGATCGGCCGCTTCGGCTTCGACTCGACCTTCGTTCCTTCTCGCGTCGGCTGAGCCACGCCGTGCGGTTCAGCTCGGCGCGGTCGGATCCGGGCGCGCCGCAGGCGCTAGTGGGTGGCGAGCGCGAAGTAGCGCTGACTATCGTCCTTGCGAACCTGCTCGAGTTCGCCGGATTCCTTCGCCGCCTTCCAACTCGGGCGCATCACCGAAACCTCGACGCCGAGCCTCTTTGCGACGTCCTCACGGGTGAATTCGGGACCCAGCGAGCGGGCCGCCTCTAGCACCTGATCACGTGTCGATGTCTCGGCCACAGGGGTAATGCTACCCCTCGGCACAAGCATCCCTGAGGACTTGGTCTCAACCGTCCGTCAGGGCCACTTGGGCGCTCCTGTGCGGGCCACCGCTCCTAGTGCTCCTCGCGCGTTTCATCCGTGCCGGCCATGCGCCGGCTCCGGCCGGGAAAGCAACAGCCGCTAGGCGGGAACGCTGGACTCAGGCCACGAGCCGGTTCGGACCCGCTCGTAGAGAGTGTCCGGCGCGAGATCCGCCCCGCCAGGCCAAACGATCGTGCCACTCTCATCGTCGACTCGGAGCTCCAAGAAGCCTTCCACGGTGCGAGCGCGCTCAAAGACGGGGCCGCTTAGTCTGGGAAGGATCTCGACCTCGCCGCGGAGCCCGTCGGCAAAGGCAAGCGCGACCACGCCGTGGCGCACGACGATGGCTTCAATGATGTCGGGAGTGAGTCCGTTCATTGCAGTGGGGGGATCGGTCTAAGTGTCTCACCTGCACGAGCCCGCCGCCAGTTTTCTTCGAGCTCCTGGCGGTGCAGCTCCGCCCAGGCGAGCACGAATCTGAGCTCCCGGCGGCCCATGGAGGAGTCGATCACCTCGAGGTTGTCGATTCTCACCTTGGCCTGACCGTCAGCGTGGCGCGCATGGAAGTGCGGATAGCCGTGATCATCGAAGTACATGGTGATCACGATCCCGAAGAAGCGGCTGATCGTCGGCATCCGTGCAATGTTGGCGAGTCAGGCGGCGTACTCGGGCGTGTGTGCAGTTTCGCGCGGAGACACTATGCCTGGGCCGGCCGGGAACAAACGTGGCGCACGTCCGTCGGGGGCTAGGGGTGCTCGACGAAAGTTCGGCAGAGGCGAAGTTTTGTCGACCACGCCCCCTACCGCCGGAGGGTGCCCGACGTTAGTTCCGGTCGCTGCGGGGTGTGTCTATCGCTTGAGGCTGTCGCACAAACCAAAAGTGAGGCCCTGAGAGCTCGTGTCGGGCCGCTTTGGAAATGGCTCGACCGATGCTTCATCTGGTGCCCGCCGCTCGAACTGGACGACGTCGCGCCGGTCCCGGAAGCGATCTAGGGAGGGGACGATGGCCAACCGTTCACGTGTTCTGTTCATCCCGATCGGGGTTCTCTTCATCTTCGGCCTCGGAGCGTTCGCCTCAACGGCCGCCGCCGCCCCGGTCCAGTGCGGCGACGTGATCACCGAGGACCTGAAGCTGCAGGCCGACCTCACCGACTGCCCCGACGACGGCCTGGTGATCGGAGCCGATCGGATCACGATCAACCTGAACGGACACGAGGTCTCCACCGACTGCGAGCCCGCCGAGTGCTCGGGACGGGTCGGGATCGACAACAGCGGTGGCTACGACCGGGTCCGCATCCGCAATGGAGAGGTCAGTGGCTTCGAGGGGCGAATAGGAACACCCTGGCTCAGCTGACTGTCAAGGGGGGCAGGTTCCTTCACTACGGAAGCAACTCGCTCGCGCTGGACGACTCCGATCGCAACCTGATCAAGGACAGCGTGCTCAGCGGCGGCGATCCGGCTGTCCTGTTCGAGGGCTCTGATCACAACAGGGTCGTTCGCACCTCGCTGAGGGGCGGTATTGCGATCCGCGTCGGCGACGCCATCTATGTCCTCGACGGCTCCGACGCCAATACGGTCGTCGACAGCGATATCGACGGTGGCGGCGCAGGGGGGATGCTCGTACGGGACTCAATGAGAAACCGCGTCAAGCGGAGCACCGCTTACGGCTACGCCGGGGCGATCTATCTCCATGACGCCAACCGCACGCTCGTCATCGACAACGAGCTGAACGGCGGTCAGGGGTGTGCCCTCTGCGTGCGAGGGGACCGGAACACGATCCGCGGCAATCGAGGCGGCTCCGGGAACGGCGGCATCGAGATCGACGGAGACCGCAACCTGGTGCTACGGAATCGAGCCGTTGGGGGCTTCTTCAACCCGAATGCGATCTCGGTTCACAGCGGAAACCGCAACGTGATCCGCGACAACGAGGCCGAGGGCGGTTTTGCGTCAGCGGTGATCCATGTTGCGGCGGCTGCCAATCGCACCTCGCTGGTCCGCAACTCGGCGTCCGGCGGCTCCGACGTCTTCGAGCCCACCAGCGGTGACGGGATCAAGGTCGACGCCCCTGAAACCCTGATCCGCAGCAACACGGCCAACGACAACGACGCCCTAGGCATCAACGCCATCGAGGGCGTGATCGACGGTGGCGACAACCACGCCTCCGGCAACGGCGACCCGCGCCAGTGCGTAGAGGTGGTCTGCACCCCGTAGCGGCCGGCCGGTGACCAGTCCGGCGGGCCTCACGGGGCCCCACACAGGTGGGCACTACCGGGTACAAGACCCCGATCGAGCTCATCCGACGGCGATCGCGCCGCACGCCGCCGGGACCAGAAACCGCCTGTTCAGCCGGTTCCGCCGATGGGCGCGGCTGGTTTCGAACCAGCGACCTCTCGCGTGTGAGGCGAGCGCTCTCCCACTGAGCTACGCGCCCGGGGATCCGGGGGGCGGATGATAGGCCGCGGGGTGCCGCTCAGTCGAGGCCGATGCCGCCGCGCTCGCGGCTCGCGGTACCGCGTTGCTGGCGGCGGATGCTCTTCCGCGCGTGCCTGAAGCTGATGCCGCCGGCGAGGCGCTGATCGTTGCTCGATCCCCGCCCGGGCGAGACGCCGCCCTTGCTCGCCGGCCCGTTGTCGGCGGGCGGGTTCTTCGGCGGCTGCTCGGACGGGGGTGTGCCTGGGTTCGAGCCGCCGCCGTCCGGGTCGCCCGCCTTCGGGCAGCGGACCGAGTAGACGGTTCGCGCGGGCTTGCCGGACTTCGCCACCGAGTGGGCCCAGGAGAGGTGCAGGTGGTTGCCCCTGCCATGCCCGCGGTCACCGTTGTAGCCGACCCAGCGGAACGGCGCCCGCGGCTTGTCCTGTTCCGGCTCCGCCCAGCGGGCGAGGCGTCCGACATCTCGCCAGCGACCGCCGTTGGCGGTGTTCGGAACGATGTCGAGCGCGAGTCCGATCGGGTGCTCGCCGTTTTTCGAGTGGACTGCGTCGGTCGAGTAGCCATCGGTGATGAAGACGTCGTAGCGGCGGACGATCATCGCCACGTCGCGCAGCAGTCGCCGGTCGATCTGCTCTCCCGGGAAGCCGGGGATGTCGACGAAGCGCCCGCCGCCGACGGTCTCACAGAGGCCCTGACCGAGGCGCTCGCTCTGCATTCGCGCCGCGGCCACAGCGGCGACCGAGGCGATTAGAACCGCCGCGGCGGTGAGCGAGAGCAGGAGTTTGCGAGTCGGCGGCATGGTTGGGGGCCTGCGCTTTCAGTCGGCGCTCGGCCAACCATGCTTGAGCCGCGTCCGCCCCGTGGGGAGGGCCCTTGCGAATCACGCTGTCTTCAGCCTTCAGTCCACTATGATCCGCGACGGACCGTGCTGAGCGGGGAATTAGCGGTGCCCTGTACCCGCAATCCGCTCTAGCGGGGCTGAACGCCCTCCCGAGGATCCGGCCTTCGGGGCCAGTACGCCGCGGGCAGCGTTGACGGCCAGGTCCCGCGCAACGACAGCCCGTGAATCAGGTCAGGTCCGGAAGGAAGCAGCCTTAAGCGATCGCCGTCGAGTGCCGCGGATCAGCCTGACCTGAGCACGCCACGGCGGGCACGCCCGGAGGCTCTCTTACAAAGGAGGGCCGCACGGTCCTGCCTGGACGCGTTGTGGCGCGGCGCGGGGCTTGTCATCACGGCTTGCCCGTACAACAGGTACGGGCGGCGCCGTTCTTTCTCGCCCCGCTTGGCCACAACGCGTCCAGGGGGCGGCCCTCTACCTCGGTCTATTGGCCGGAGGCCGTCCGGGGGCGCCCTCGATCGGGGGTCAGTTTCGCTTTAGGCGGTACCAGTGCTCGTTGGCTTTGAGCGTGGCGAGCAGTCTTGGCGGCTCGGGGTCGGCTGGGTCGACATCGGTGAGGGTCCAGTCGGGGAACGCCTCCTCGACCTGATCGCGGCCGGCCCCACGGGGGAGTGGCCCGCGCCGGCCCGGCGACCAGACGAGTAGCAGCAGCGAGGCGCCGGGAACGGCTACCGAGCTCAGGCCTCGGCCCATCGCCCGCCGCTGGGCAGGGGTGAGGCCGTGGAAGGTCCCGGTGTCGAGCAGCAGCCGATACCCGGAGCCAATCCCAGATTCCTCGAGTGCGGTGACGTCGCCGTGCACGAGCCGCATCTCGACGCCCGCCTCGGCGATCCGCCGGCGCGCCCGCCCCAGCGCCGTCTCGACCATGTCAACGCCCGTCACCTGCCAGCCGCGCTGCGCCAGGTGGACGCCCCAGATGCCGCTCCCACAACCGAGGTCGAGCGCCGGGCCGAACGGCGGCTCGTGTCCCAGCTGTTCGCGGTCGAGCACGGCAGCAATTCGCTCGGCAAAGGGGGCATGGTCGGCTGCCTCCTCCCATGGATGGAAGCCGATCCGGTGGGCAACCCGGTAAAAGCGTCGCGTCGCGTCCATCGCGCTACCCGGCGGAGGTGCCC
The DNA here is from genome assembly GCA_032122625.1 of Acidobacteriota bacterium. Taxonomy (GTDB): domain Bacteria; phylum Actinomycetota; class Thermoleophilia; order Solirubrobacterales; family 70-9; genus CAXMST01. The sequence goes on along the minus strand of JAQBGG010000133.1, from coordinate 13,188 downwards.
GCGATCGCGGATTCGAGCGCCTCCACGAATGCTTCGGGACGATCGCGGGCGGGGTCATCGGCGCAGTCGTCGATCGTCTGCAGCGGCCAGCCGTACCGAGCGCTGGCCCGCTCGGCGATCGCGATGCGGTTGGCGCGATCCTCCCTGCCCCAGATCAGATTCGTTGGGACGGTGATTCGGGCGAGATCGGCGGCTGGGATTCTCGGCAGGCCGACTTCACGCATCAGCGCCCCGGCAGCCTTGGCTCTGGGCGAGCGGGCGAGGTCAACGTTGTAGGAGGCGAATGGATCCCACCGCTCACCCATTCCCTCGCGCAGTTCGTCGAGATCGAGAGAACACTGACGCATGAATCTGTCGTAGGTCCGCTCGTTCGGATTCCTCAGAAAGCGGACCATCGTGAAGGCGAACCGTGGAGCGGGCCGGAAGCGGGCGAGCCCCAGCGTGTCGACGAGAACGAGCCGGTCGAGCTTCTCGCCGTTGGCGACCGCGTATCGCGCCGCGATAGCCCCGCCGAGCACATGTCCGACCAGCGTCGGGGGCTCGGGGCAGCATTGCTCGATCAGCTGATCGAGCCATGCGAGCAACCGCTCGGCGTCGAGAGGGCCGCCGCCGGCCGCCGAGGCGCCGTGATCGGGAAGATCCGGAGCGACGACGCGATGGCTCGCGAGCAGCGCCGGCAGAACCCGCACCCACTTACCCGCGAACTCGCCCGGGCCGTGCAAGAGAACGATCGGTGGACCCTGGCCGCCCTCGAGCACGGCGGTGGAGACCCCGGCCAGCTCGAGCCGGCGCTCGACGACGGGGATTCCCCGCATCAGCCGTTCGCGGTCCGGCACGGTCGGCGAGCCGTTGTCGTTCTCCCGCCTGACGTCGATCTCCACTGGTTGAGTTGCCACGCTCTCTCCTTCGCTCGTCGATCACACCCATACCCTGGGTCCGGCGGTGACGCTACGCTCCGTTCGCAGAGACCGCATCGACTGGATTCGCCAACTGCACCCGACGCCGCGGTGGTCATTTCTGACCACGCAGGCTCAGATCAGGTCATGCTCGAATGCGAACGCGCCAGCCGCGGTTCGCGAGGAGACGGCGAGCTTGGCGAAGATGTTCTGCAGGTGACGGGCGACGGTGTGCTCGCTGATCACCAGGCGCTCGGCTATCTCACGGTTGCTGTGCCCGGCTGCAACCAAGCGCAGAACCTCGAGCTCGCGCTCGCTGAGACCGTAGCGTTGATCGGGGCCGGGGCCGGCCGTCAGAGCGTCGACGCGGGCGACATCCGGGGTCGCCCCCAAGTTGCCGAATGCTTCGCCCGCGGCCCTGAGCTCCATCGCGGCGCCATCCGTGTCGCCCAGTTCCCGGCAGGCGAGCCCGATCAGCTCGCGAGCCCGTGCTACTTCGTAAGGTGCCCCGAGATCTCGCCAAGTCTCGGCGGCCGCTCGCAAACGCGGTAGCGCGTCCTCGGCCTCGCCGCTCGCGAGTCGTATCGCGCCGACGGCGTGGGCCGCCATCGCCTCCTGCGCGCCGGCGCCCGAGCCCTGCGCGATCCTCTCGAGCTCCGCACCGCGGCGCTGGGCCGCTTCGACTTCCCCGACCGCGAGCATGATCTCGATGCAGGCAGGCAATAGCGCGGCCTGCAGGCCCGGCTCGGCAGCTTCCTGCAGGGCTCGATCAATCGCTGCGACCGCTGTCTCCGGCTCCCCCTGGGCGATCCTCAGCAGCGCCAGCCCCGGCTGCGGCTCGCGCCCGTGGGCGCTCGCCTCGCGGTAGGCCTCGTCGGCGGCCTCGTGATCACCTCTGAGCCTGTGCAACTCGCCCTGCCGATAGCAAGCCTCACCGGCTGCCCCCTGATTCTCGCTCTGCAGGCATCGTTCCGCGGCCCGACGGGCCTCCACCAGCGCCTCCCCCCAGGCCCCCTCGAGCTGGATGATCTCCGCCCGGTGGACCAGACAGCGGCCGGTGAAAGCGACCATCTCCGGCTGCTGATCGCACCAATCGGTCAGGGCTGCGGTCCACTCGCGAGCTCGCCGCACCTCGTGAGCCTCCTGACAGGCGAGGATCACCCCGCAGTACACGATGCCGGTGACGATCGGTGACAGCTCCCCGGCGCTCGCCGCCACCATCGCCTCATCGAGCAGGGCCATGCCCTCCTCGACTCGCCCGAGGCGAACGAGGATGTGTCCCTGCTCATGTCCGGCGAGCGCAAGCAGATCCTGTTCGCCGTGGCGCTCGCCGACATTCCGCGCCTCCGCCGCTTTCGCCGCGGCAGCCTCCCAGTCCCCGAGCCCCTCGTATTCGAAGATCAGCGGCAGCATCAGATAACCGCGCCCGGCCGAGTCTTCCGGCTCCCCTTCCAACAACCGCCGGGCGCGACCAAGCCAGCCGCCGGCGCTACCCGCCTCGCCACGGCGGGCGTGGCCGAGGCCGACCCAGAACGCACAGCGCGCGGCCCGCGCCGTCTCGCCCGTCTCCAGATGGCCGCGATGGGCTCGACCGAGAATCTCCAGATATTCCGCCTCTCTGCCGAGCATGTAGGCGGACGTGGCGAGAAGTTCGAGATCGTCGGCCGAGACCGTCTCCACGCGGTCGGCCTCCGCGATCGATTCATGGGCCTGTTGCCAAGCCCCACGATCCTGGGCCTCGCGGCCTCGTCGAAGCGATTCGGCACCTGCGCTCACGTCCTCCCAGTATCGCGAACGAGGTCAGCAGTAGTAGCGCCGACGGCCGGCGTCGGTGGCTGCGCGCTCCTGATCCCCATATTCAGAGCTGGGGAACACCCTGAGGAGATATTCGTCCGACCGCGGAGTCGCCGTGGGCGCTGTCTAGACTGGCCCACTCGTGGCCGAGCAGTCTCTTTATCGCCGTCACCGGCCCCTGTCCTTCGATCAGGTGGTCGGCCAGGAGCATGTGGTGCGCACCCTGCGTAACGCGATCGAGCGTGATCGCGTTCACCACGCTTATCTGTTCGTCGGCTCACGCGGCACGGGCAAGACATCGATGGCGAAGATCCTCGCCCGCTCCCTGAACTGCGTTCAGGGACCGACCGTGACGCCCTGCGGGGAATGCGAGCCCTGCCGCTCGATCGCCGCCGGGACCTCGCTCGACGTGATCGAGATGGATGCCGCCTCGAACCGCTCGGTCGATGACATCCGCGATCTCCGCGAGCGCGTCGGGTACGCGCCCGCCGCCGGTGGCTGGAAGGTCTACATCCTCGATGAGGCCCACATGCTCACCCGCGAGGCCTGGAACGCATTCCTCAAGACGCTCGAGGAGCCGCCGCCGAACACGGTGTTCGTGCTGGCGACGACCGAGGCGCACAAGGTGATGCCGACGATCGTCGATCGCTGCCAGCGGTTCGACTTCGGCCGCCCCGCGCCGGAGAACATCGCCGAGGTGCTCAACCGCGTGGCCACCGCCGAGGGGATCACGATCGACGCCGCCGCGGTCGGCGCCGTCGCCCGGGCGGCCAACGGCAGCTTCCGCGACGGCCTCGGCACCCTCGACCAACTCGTCGCCTACAGCGGCACCGAGATCGCCACCGAGGACGTGCTGACGATCCTCGGCCTCGCTGATTTCGATCTGCTCTTCGCCGCCGCGGACGCGATTTCGGCCGGCGATGGCAAGGGGGTGCTGACGGTCGTCGCGGACCTGGCCCGTTCGGGCCGGGACCCCTCGCGCTTCGCCTCCGATCTGGTCGCCCACCTCCGTCAACTGCTCGTGATCGGCACGATCGGCGAGATCCCGGACCACTTCTTCGTCGCCGAGGGTCAAGCCGGACGGCTCTCCGATCAGGCCTCCCAGTTGGGGGAGGTGGCACTGTTGCGCGCGATTGACGAGCTCTCGTCGGCGATCGCCGCCGTGCGGGAAGGTGATGACGCCCGGATGACGATCGAGCTGGCGCTGCTGCGCGCGGCCCGGCCCGAGATCGACCCCTCGCAGGCGGCGCTCGCCCAGCGGCTGGAGCGGCTCGAGAGTGCGGCTCAGGCGGGGCCGACGCCACCGCCCGGGCCCTCCTCTCCGCCGGCGCCGACGACGACGGTCAGCTCTCAGGGTGCGAGCCCGGACGCCGAGGCCGAGGCCGAGGCCGCGGACGAGGACGGGCCAGCCACGGCGAACCCGGTCGAGGCAATCGCGCAAGGCGCCGTTGCCACCGCGGAGCAGGTCCTCACCAGGGCCGACGAGGTCCGCACGGAAGCCGGCAGCCGGCTCGAGGCAACGGCTCAGGCTGCCGGTGAGGCGATCGACCTCGAGCGCCTCGCGGGCCTGTGGCCGGCGATCGTCGATCAGGTCAAGCAGTCGGGCTCCGAGTTTCTCTCCGCGGCCTTCGTCGCGGCGCGGCCCCTCGCCGTCGATTCCGAGCGCTCAACGGTCGAGATCGGCTTTCCGCCGAGCGCCGCCTTCAACAAGCGCAAGGCCGAGGGCAAGGAGAATCGCGAGCGATTCTCGGAGGCGGTGCGGACAGTCGTCGGCACCAGGCTCAGCCCCAGCTACGTGCTGTTGGAGGACGAGTCCGAGCCCGTGGAGATCGCCGATGCGGTGGTCGAGAAACCGGTCGATGAGCGTGAGCTGGTCAACCGGATCAAGGCTGAGTTCGACGCGGAGGAGCTGATCGAGCACCCCGCGGAACCCGAGAACCCCAACAACGCTGAGGAGGCTGAAGGCTGATGGCGCGAGGAAAAGGAATGCCCGGCGGTGCCGGCGGTCTCGACATGGGTGCGATGATGAAGCAGGTCCAGCAGATGCAGACCGAGATGCTGAAGGCTCAGGAGGAGCTCAAGGACGAGATCGTCGAGGCCTCGGCCGGCGGCGGCATGATCAAGGTCACGATCAGCGGCGACCTCGAGTTGCGTTCGGTCGTGATCGATCCCGACGCCGTCGATCCCGAGGACGTGGAGATGCTCCAGGACATGGTGATGGCCGCAATCAACGAGGCCCTGCGCTCCGCACAGGAGCGCGCCAACAGCAAGCTCGGTGGCGTCACCGGCGGGGCCGGCGGTCTCGGCGGGCTCGGCCTGCCGGGGATGTAGCGACGCTTGCACCCGGCGCCCGTCGAGAGGCTGATCTCCGAGCTCGGCAAGCTGCCGGGAATCGGTCGCCGCACGGCTCAGCGCCTCGCCTTCCACATCCTCCGCAGCGACGACGAGGGAGCGCTGGCCCTCGCCGACGCGGTCCGTGAGGTGAAGCAGTCGATTGGGCTCTGCGAGCGCTGTTTCAACCTTGCCGAGCGCGGCAGCCTCTGCGCGATCTGCGCCGACGGGCGTCGCAGCGACAGCATCATCTGCGTTGTCGAAGAGCCCCAGGACGTAATCCCGATCGAGCGTACGGGCGAGTTCCGCGGGCGCTATCACGTCCTCGGGGGCGCTCTGTCGCCGATCGACGGCATCGATCCGGAGGACCTGAGGATCGAGGAGCTGGTCGAGCGGGTGAGCGGTTCAGGCGTCGAGGAGATCGTGATCGCGACGAACCCGACGACGACCGGCGAGGCCACCGCTCACCATCTCGCCGAGCGACTCCGGGGCCAGGCCACCCTGACCCGGCTGGCCAGCGGACTACCCGTCGGCGCCGACCTCGAGCATGCGGACGAGGTGACGATCGGCCGCGCTTTCGCGGGCCGACAAGTGCTCCCCTGACCGCCCCGGCGGCCGGTCTCAGTACTGAGAGGGGGGGCCGCCGACCGGCGGCTGTCCGCCGCCGCCGCCGTTGCCGCGGTTCGGGTTGTTGAAGAGCGCGACGCCGAGCGAGAGCAGCAACGCCGCGATACCAGCGATCATCAGAATCAGGCCGACGGTGTCCATCTCGACGCCTGATACATCGAAGTTCGTGGCATAGCGCAGAATCGCGCCGACAGCGATGATGAAGATCGGTCCGCCAATTGATACGTACATGGGGCGGACCCTATCGGGCCGCTCGGCCGTTAGCGCCGCCGCCGAACAATCCCAGCTTGCGCTTCAATTCGAGCACGCGGCCGGCGGCATCGTCGAGACGCTGCCCGCTGATCGTCCCGGCGCCGGCCGCGGCGGTCAGAGCCTGCACGGCTGCAGGTACCGCCGCGGGGTCGCTGATCTGGACCATGTCGGCGCCGGCGGCAACCGCTGCGACCGCTGCTTCGTCGACTCGGCTACGGGCCCGGATCGCGCCCGCCTCGAGGTCGTCGGTGATCGCGGCTCCCTCGAAGCCGAGCTCGCCGCGAAGCAGGCCGTCGAGGATCGGCGGCGACTGGGAGGCCGGCGTCACCGGGTCGTAGGCGGCATAGAAGGCGTGCGAGACGACGATTGCCGGGACGCCCCGGTCGATCGCGGTTTCAAACGGGACCAGGTCGCGTCCGGCGAGCGTGGCTCCGTCGAGGCTGACGGTCGCCGGATCGGAGTCGGTGTCGTCGGAGGCGGCGCCGAGTCCCGGGAAGTGGCCCGGCGCGCAGGCGACCCCGCCGCGCCGGCATCCGCGGAGGGCCGCGGTGGTCATCGCGGTGACGACGGCGGTGTCGTCGGAGAAGGCGCGGTCGGCGATCGGGCTGTCGAGGGTGGCGACATCGGCGACCGGGGCGAGGTTTAGGTCGAAGCCGGCCGCGGCGAGAGCGGCGGATGTCTCCTCGCCCCAGCGCTCGGCCAGATCGGTGTCGCCGAGGTCGCCGATCGCGATCTCGCGTTCCTCCGGGGGAAGGTCGGCGAGTTGGCGGTAGGAGCCGCCCTCTTGATGGGCCGCGATCAGGGGCGGCACCGGACCCCCGGCGTCGTGCAGGCCGGCGATCAGCTTCGGAGCGTCATTCGCGCCAGGCCAGGCGCTCCGCCCGATCAGGACTCCACCGATTCCCGGCGCGGCCCCGGCCGCGGGCGCGATCGCACCGAGTACGAGCTGAGAAGCCTTCTGGTCCGGGCTCAGGGTCGCGAGCAGGTTCCTGGTCTCGGAGCTCACCTTGGCCGCAGTCAGGATCAGCTCTGAGCTGCCCTCTTGGGAGCCGTCGCGGATCAGCAGCAGCCAGATCAACACCGTCGCGGCGAGCGCCGCCGCGATGGCGAGCGCCCGGCGCCTGAGGATCACTCGCCGCTGCATCAGTCGCGATCAAAGCAGAAGGGCCAAGGGGTCGTGCCGGATCGCCGGGCCCCGGCGCTCTATCCTCCCGCCCTCGATGGAGGCCAGCGGCGACAGATCACTAGTGGTGATGAAGTTCGGCGGCACCTCGGTCGCGACGGCCGAGGACATCAAACGCGCCGCCGGCCGGATCGTAGCCGCGCGGGATGAGGGCAAGGGCGTCCTCGCGGTGCTCTCGGCCCGCGGCAAGACCACGGACGAGCTTGTCGCCGCGGCGCAGGAAATCTCCGAGCGCCCCTCGCCCCGGGAGATGGACATGCTGCTCTCCACCGGCGAGCGGATCTCCTGCGCGCTCTGCGCGATGGCGATCTGGGACCTGGGTCATTCGGCAATCTCGCTGACCGGCTCCCAAGCTGGGATCGTCACCGACTCATCGCACACGAAAGCGAGGATCATCGACGTCCGGGCCGAGCGCATTCAGGCGGCGCTGGAGGAGGACAACATCGTCCTCGTCGCCGGGTTCCAGGGCGTCTCGACCGACTCCAAGGACGTCACCACGCTCGGCCGGGGCGGCTCCGACACGACTGCGGTCGCGCTGGCCGCGGCGCTTCAGGCCGAGGTCTGTGAGATCTACACCGACGTTGCCGGCGTCTTCAGCGCCGACCCGCGCCTCGTTGCCGACGCCCGCAAGCTCCCTGTCGTCTCCTTCGAGGAGATGCTCGAGATGTCGGCCTCCGGCGCCAAGGTCCTGCAGCTGCGCGCCGTGGAGTACGCGAGGAACTTCGGAATCCCGATGCACTGCCGCTCCTCCTTCGAGGACGGCCCCGGTACCCTCGTGGTCTCCGAGGACGAAACCATGGAACGGCCGTTAGTGACAGCAGTGACCCACTCCGCCGACGAGGCGCGTGTGACGCTGGCCGGCGTCAAGAACGAGCCCGGTGTCGCCGGGCGCATCTTCACCGGACTCGCCGAGGCCAACGTCAACGTCGACGTGATCATCCAGAACGAGCCGGTCTCGACCGAGCACGGTGCCGACCTCTCCTTCACCGTGGCCCGGGAGGACCTGCAAACGGCCGTCGACGCGATCGCGGCGATGGACATCAAGGGGGGCGAGGTGCTGACCGATGAGACGATCGGCAAGGTCTCGATCGTTGGGGCCGGGATGCGCAGTCACCCCGGCGTCGCCGCACAGGTCTTCGCGACCCTCGGTGAGGCCGGGATCAACATCCACATGATCTCTACCTCGCCGATCAAGATCAGCTGTGTGATCTCCGCCGAGCAGGTACCGGACGCGGTGCGGAAGCTGCACCGGGCCTTCGGGCTCGGTGAGGATGCCGTCAGGCGCGAGGAGCCCACCGGCATCCATCACCGCCCGACCGTCACCTGACAGCCGCCCGGCCGTCCGAGCGGCTCCGGAACCGTTTCCCGTACCCTCGTGCGATGAACTCGCGTGACTACCGCGTTGGCGTGCTCGGTGCCACCGGTGCCGTCGGCTCAACCATTCTCGAGGTGCTAGCCGAGCGGGCCTTCCCCGTCTCCGAGCTGGTCCCGTTTGCGTCCCAGCGCTCGGCCGGCCGCCGGATCTCGTTCGCCGGCAGCGAGGTCGAGTGCGTGCCGCTCAGCGAGGAGACGATCAAGGGTCTCGATCTGGTGATCTCCTCTGCCGGTGGAGCGGTCAGCGCCGAGTGGGCGCCACGCCTGGTCGCGGCTGGAGCGGTGGTGATCGACAACACGAGCTTCTGGCGCATGCATCAGGACGTGCCTCTGGTGGTCAGCGAGGTCAATCCGGAGGCGGCCGACGCCCATCGTGGGCTGATCGCGAACCCGAACTGCTCGACGATGCAGATGGTTGTCGCCCTGAAGCCGATCGTCGACGCCGTCGGCATCGAGCGGCTCGTGATCTCGACCTATCAGTCCGTCTCCGGCACGGGTCAGCGCGCGATCGAGGAGTTGCGCGCACAGAGCCGTGCTGAGCTCGCCGGCGAGTCGGCCCCGGCGGAGGTCTATCCGCACCCGATCGCCTTCAACGTCCTGCCTCAGGTCGAGACCTTCAAGGATGGGGATGACTACACGACCGAGGAGCGCAAGATGATGGCCGAGACGCGGAAGATCCTCGGCGCCGAGGAGGGCGCGATGGGTATCTCGGCGACCTGCGCCCGGGTGCCCGTGTTCAGCGCCCACTCCGAATCGATCAACGTGCAGACCATCGAGCCGCTCTCCGCCGAGCGCTGCCGCGAGTTGCTTGCAGACGCTCCCGGACTCGCCGTCGTCGATGATCCGGCGCGAAACCTCTATCCGTTCGCGACCGAGGCAGCCGGACGCGACGATGTGCTGGTCGGGCGGATCCGCAGCGATCCCTCCCACCCGCGCTGCCTGAACCTCTGGGTCGTCGGTGACAACCTGCGCAAGGGCGCCGCGACCAACGCGGTCCAGGTCGCCGAGTTGTTGGTCGAGCGCGGGCTCGTGCGGGTCCCCGAACCCTCGCTGGCGGCGGTCTGACGGCCGCCCGGATGTTGGTCTCGGCGGGCCGGCGATGATCGGCGCCTACGCATCCCTGCTCCTCCTGCTTGCCCTTGCGGCGGTGATCGGTCAGGCCCTGATCTCGATCTCGCTCGGCGTCCGCCGCGGCTCGCCGATCAGGTTCGCCTGGCTCGCGCCCGCCGTCGGGCTCGGGGCGATCCTCGTGCTTGCCGGTGTCGCTGCCCGCCTGCCTGGACGCGGCTGGACGGCGCTGGTCGTGCTGCTCGCCGCCGCGGCTGTCTCGGGCTGGTTCCTGCGGGGCAAGATCGAGGGCGTGGGGGCGAGCCTGGCCCTGGCGGCCCCGGTGATCGTCATCTCGGTCGCCGCCGCTTCGCTGCCCTTCCTGATCGCCGGTCAGTTCGGGATTCTCGGGGCCGGTCTGATCAACGACGACATGGCCTCCCATCTCTTGATCGCCGACCACGTTCGCGATCCGTCGGGATTCGTCCCCAGCTTCGTCAAGGGCGGCTATCCGACCGGCCCGCACGCGACCGTCGTCGCGCTCAGCGAGGGTCTCGGGGCCGACCTCGTCCACGTCTTCGGCGGCTTCACTCTGGCGCTCGCCCCCTTGATCGGCCTCGTCGCAATCGGCCTGCTCGCCGACCTGGGGCGCGGCCGCCGGGTGATCGGCGCCTCGCTCGTCGCGCTCGCCTACCTCGCGGCCTCATATCTGGCGCAGGGCGCCTTCAAAGAGCCGCTGCAGGCGCTGATCCTGATCGCCTTCGCCGTGCTGCTGGCACAGCTTGTCGGGATCAAGACCGCAGCCGATCCCGAGCGCCCGGCCTCGGAGCGGACCCGGCCGATCCTCCGGGTTCTGCCCCTGGCCATACTGGCGGCCGCCAGCGTCTTCAACTACAGCCTGCCGGGGCTGCTCTGGATCGGCGCGATCGGCGCGCTCGTGCTCGCGGCGCGTGTCTGGGTCGTCAAGCCCCGCCCGAAGCTCCCCCCGGACTGGCGCTGGCGGTTTGCCCCCTACCTGATCGGCGGCGTTCTCGTGGTGCTGCTGGCGACGGTCCAGGAGTGGAGCCGGATCGCGGACTTCGCCCGACTCGAGGCCCTCAACCCGGACCGCTTTGGCTCCGAGCTCGGCAATCTCAAGGGTTCGCTCTCGCCCCTGGAGGCGCTCGGCATCTGGCCGACGGGTGATTACCGGACCGCCGCCACCGATGCTGGGCTACCGGCCATCGTTTTCTACCTCGGGGCGGCGCTGGGCTTCGTGGCCCTCGCGATTGGGCTCGTCGACTCCCACCGCCGCAAGCTCTACGCATTGCCGGCGGCGCTGCTGGCGATCGCGCTCGTCTGGGGAGTCACCGAGATCTTCAGCACGCCCTACATCGCAGCCAAGGCATTGGCGATCGCCGCCCCCGTGGCGATGCTGATCGCCCTCCGCGGCGTCCTCTCGAGGGGGGGTCGAGCGGGAATGTCGCTCGCGGTCGTCTTCATCCTCGCCGCCGGCGTATCGAGCTTTCTGGCGCTCCGGCAGGCCTCCGTCGGGCCCGACGATCACGCCTCCGAGCTGGCCGCGGTGCGCGATGTGGTCGGAGACGAGGAGGTCCTCTTCCTCGGACGCGATGACTTCATCGCTTATGAGCTTGCGGGCTCCGACGAGATCACCGGGATCGTGACCAACTTCTACTCGGTCGCCGACGCGCGACCGCGTTTCCAGAAGGGGGAGGGGGGCGGCGAGAAGTTCGATTTCGACTCCGTCTTCCCGAAGACGCTCGATCAGTTCCGCTACATCCTCGCGACTCGCGGAGGCCCACAGTCGAGCCCGCCGCCGCGGTTCGAGCCGGCGGTCGAGACCGAGAACTACATCCTCTGGGAGCGCACCGGCCTGGTCGGTCGTCGCAAGACGCTCGACGAGGGGATTGAGCCCGGTGCCGTGCTTGATTGCGATACGCCGCAGGGACGTGAGGTCGCGAGCGGCAAGGGCACGGCTCGGATCTGGGCCGAGGAGCCGATCGTGCTCGCTCCCGCCGAGCGCTCGACCCCGGGCACCGGCGTCGTCGAGTGGAGCCCGGATGCGACCCCGACCCCTGCGTCGCCCTCGAGCGAGACGCTCGAGTTGCCTGCGGGACGGTGGCTGATCTCGCTCCAGTACGACAGCCGCCGTCCGCTCCACGTCACGGCCCCGGCCGCAGGGCTCGACGTCGAGCTCGCCGCCAATCTCGACTTCCGCGTGACGCCCGCCGTGGCGACGCCGTTCTTCCCGGTCGGTGAGCTCGAGGTTGATGAAACGACCGAGGTCGCGGTCTTCGTCGAGGTGGCTGAGCCGAACGCCTTCGCCCGACTGCTCGGAGCGCCGGACGAGGCCCACCTCGGCTCCCTCTCGGCGACCCCGCAGGACGGGATCAGCCGGATCCAGCGCCGCCAAGTCTGTGGCGAATACGTCGATTGGTACAGGGCCCGCTGATCGCCGAGCGGGTTGACGTCGCGATCGTCGGCGCCGGCCTCGCCGGCCTCAGTGCAGCGAAGGCGCTCACCGAAGCGGGGCGCAGCGTCGTCGTGCTCGAAGCCCAGGACCGGGTGGGGGGGCGGACTCTGAACCACACCTTCTCCGACGGAACCGTGATCGAGATCGGCGGCCAGTGGGTCGGCCCGACCCAGGACCGCCTCTACGCGCTCGCTGCCGAGCTCGGCATCGAGCACTACCCGACCTGGGATCAGGGCGAGAACCTCCTGCACCGCGACGGCAAGCTGATCCGCTACAGCGGTGAGACGTTCGGTCTCCCCGCGTATGTCCTCGCCGAGCTGGGCGTCGCCCAGTGGCGGATCGACCGGCTCGCCGCCTCGGTGCCGCTCGAAGCGCCCTGGTCGGCAGCCAAGGCCGAGCGCCTCGACTCCGAGACGGCCGCCTCGTGGATCCGCCGTAACGTCCGCAGCTCGCTCGGCCGCTCGTTCTTGCGGGTCATCGTCGAGGCCGTCTTCTCGGCCGAGCCGGAGGACATATCGATGCTCCATTTCCTCTTTTACCTGCACTCCGGCGGTAGCCTCGATCTGCTCACGCGGACCGCCGGCGGAGCCCAGGAATCCCGCTTCGTCGGGGGCTCACAGCAGGTCTCGATCCGACTCGCCGAAAGGCTCGGCGACGCGATTCGCCTCGGCAGCCCGGTACGAGAGATCAGCCAAAGGTCCGAACGTCTCAGCATCGGTGGAGAGTGGGGGGCCGTTGAGGCCGACCGGGTCGTGGTCGCGATCGCCCCCGCCGTGATCCCGCGAATCTCCTTCGACCCGCCGCTGAGCGGTCGGCGTGCGCACCTTTACGCGAAGATGCCGCCCGGCTATGTGATCAAGTGCAGCGCTCGCTACGAGCGGCCGTTCTGGCGAGATCAGGGCCTCAGCGGTCAGGCCGGGAGCGCCACCCACCCGCTCGCGGTGACCTTTGACAACTCGCCCCGCGACGGCTCCTGCGGCGTGCTGGTGGGCTTTCTCGAGGGCTCGCACGGCCGCCGCGCCTCAGCGCTCAACGCCGAGCAGCGCCGCGATCTCGTCCTCGACGGGTTCGCCACCTACTTCGGCGAGCAGGCGCGCAGGCCGCTCGAATACATCGATCAGGACTGGGCGGAGGAGGAATGGATCCGTGGTGGATACGGCGCTCACCTCGGGCCCGGGGTCTGGACGCAGTACGGCCACCTGCTGCGTGAG
>JAQBGG010000132.1:0-4899 GCA_032122625.1 Acidobacteriota bacterium | reverse complement strand
GACAGCATCCGTGAGTTTCGAGGGGGGCCTGGTCCTGCGTTTCGATACCTAAGCCTGATTCAAAGTCGAATTGCCGCGGCTTTTGAGAGCCCAAACCTGGCCAAGACGATTATCTTGGACAGCTCTGGGAGTGTCCCCTTTGTCGCTGTCCCCTTTCAGGCTGTCAGGCGCGGGACGGGTTGGCTCCTGATGAGGCGAATGAGGAGCCAAATCCCGCCGACCAGAAAGACGATCGGCAGCAGCGGGATCAAGAGCACGGCGCCGGCGAGGATCAAGCCGACCAGGCCGACGGCCAGGCCCAGCCCGAGGCGAATCGCGAACCCGGCGAGTTGGAGCGGAAGGAGTACCAGGGCGATCAGCAGTTTGAGCACGAACCCCAGAATCAAGAGGGGGATGAGGATCAGGCACCCTAAGAAGAGGCCCAGGATCACCAGAGCGAACATCTAACCCTCCGCGGTCCGGGAGGAAGGCCCCGCACACCCTAGTTTACGCAGACGAACCCGGCGGGTTCCGCCCCGTTGGGCTAATCTTGGCCGTCCCCGGAGCCCCCAAAGAGTGCACGTCGCGACCGCAGATACGAAACACGGGTCCCACCCGGACCACGCGCGGGCCTCGCAGCGGCGGCTGGGCCTGGTTCTCGGGCTGACCCTCGCCTACACCTTCGCGGAAATCGCCGGGGGGCTCGCCTCGAACAGCCTCGCCCTCCTCGCCGACGCGGGGCACATGGCCACCGACGCCTTCGCACTCGGCCTTGCGGTGTTCGCGGGCTGGATCGCCCGCCGGCCGCCGGATCCGGACCGGACCTTCGGGTACCAGCGCGCCGAGATCCTCGCCGCCTTGACCAACGGGGTCATCCTCGTCGCAATCTGCGGCTCCATCTTCTGGGAGGCGATTCACCGGTTCGCCTCGCCCCCCGCCGTCGCGACGGGCCTCATGGCCTGGGTCGCCGCGGGCGGTCTCGGGGTCAACCTCTTGTCCGCCTGGCTCTTGCATGGCCACACCGAGGGGTTGAACGCCCGGGCGGCCTTCCTTCATGTGCTCGGCGATCTGCTCGGGTCGGTTGGGGCGCTCGCCGCCGCCGGGCTCATCGCGGTGTTCGGCTGGCGCCTCGCCGATCCGCTGGCCAGCATTTTCATCGGCGCGATCATCATCTTCAGTTCGAGCCGCCTCATCCTCCGCTCGATCCACGTGCTGATGGAAGGAACTCCCGACCATCTCGACCCCGAGGAGATTCGCCGGTCGCTCCGATCGGTTTCCGGGGTGGCCGATGTGCACGATCTGCACCTATGGTCGATCGGGGGGAGGACTCCACTCCTTTCCGCGCACCTGGTCGTCGACCTCACGGTGCGCGGCCACGACGTGCTGCGCTCTGCTGCGGCCGAGCTCCAGCGCTTGTACGGGATCGAGCACGTGACCCTCCAGATCGAGCCCCCGGACTTCAACATTCGAGGAATTGGGCGCCCCTCCGTTGACAGAACAAGCCCGTCACCGTAGATCCCGAATGAACGCGCCGTCCGGAGGAGACCCCTTGAGATCTGGCGTTGTCGTCTTGGCCCTCGTCTGGGCGTTGGCCGTTCCGGCCGCCGGCGCCCCTCCCGACGCCGCCGGCGCCAAGATCGCGCCCTGGCTCGTGTCGCGCTTGACGGTCACGAGCTCCGACTCGTTCCTCGTGCTGTTCGCCGACGACGACGCGTTCGGCGCTAAGGTCGCTGCCGCGCGAGGAGCCCGAGATCCGCGCCGCGCCGTCTACGATCTGCTGCGGCATCACGCGGGCTCGGTGCAGGCCGGAGTGCGCGACGAGCTGACGAAGGCCGGGATCCCCTTCCGATCGCTTTACATCGTCAACGGCCTGGCGGTAAAAGGCGATCTCGCCCTTGCCCGCCGGCTCGCGCTTCACGGCGAGGTTGCGCGCATCGTCGGCGATCCGGTCGTTCGCGGAATCGACGTCGATCTTCTCGCCCCCTTCCCGGCCGCCCCGACCGCCGGCCCGGAGTGGGGCGTCACGAAGATCGAGGCGGACAAAGTCTGGACCGTCGACGACAAGCGCGGGGAGGGGATCGTCGTGGCCTCGGCCGACACCGGCGTCGATTGGACGCACCCGGCGCTGAAAGGGAAGTACCGAGGCTGGAACGGCACGAGCGCGACCCACGACTACAACTGGTTCGATGCGATCCAGGACGCGGCCGCGCCGCTCGACCCCTACAATCACGGAACCCACACGACCGGGACGATGGTCGGTGACGACGGAGCCGGGAATCAGGTCGGCGTCGCGCCGGGCGCCCGGTGGATCGCCTGCCGCAATATGGACGCCGGCGGCAACGGCCGGCCGTCGACGTACATCGCGTGCAATCAGTTTCTGCTCGCCCCGTACCCCCACGGCGGCGATCCCGAACTCGACGGAGATCCGTCCAAGGCTCCGGACATCGTCAACAATTCCTGGACCTGTCCGTCCTCGGAAGGCTGCGATGCGAACTCGTTGAAGGCGAGTTTTGCAGCCCTGCGCGCCGCCGGGATCCTGGCGGTGGCCTCGGCCGGCAACAGCGGCGCATCGTGCAGCAGCGTCTTCGACCCGCCGGCGATCTACGACGAGTCGTTCGTCGTCGGTGCCACCGATAGCTCGAATTTCCTTGCGGGATTCTCCGCGAGGGGACCGGTGACGATCGACGGGAGCGGCCGCCTGCGGCCGGATGTCGCGGCACCGGGCGTTGGCGTTCGCTCTTCCGTTCCCGGCGGGGGTTATCAGAGCTTCAACGGAACGAGCATGGCTGGCCCCCACACGGCGGGAGCGGCGGCCTTGCTCTGGTCGGCCAAGCCTCAGGTGCGTGGACTCATCAAGATCACCCGCTGCCTCATCAGCCAATCCGCCCGTCCCATCGTGCAGTTGTCCACGCCGCAGACCTGCGGTGGGACGACCGACACCGACCGGCCGAACAACCTCTTCGGGTACGGCCTCATCGACGCCTACGACGCCATCCACTTTGGCCCCGACGGCGATGGCGACGGCATCGCCGACGCCTGCGACTGCGCGGCGTCCGATGGGGGCGCCTACGACGCGCCGCCCCCTGTTTCCGGGTTGGTCCTTGGCGCCGACAAGACGACGTTGACGTGGGGCTCCCTGTCCCGCGAGGCCGGCAACGGAACGATCTACGACGTGATCGCAGGCGACCTCGACGGGCTCCGGTCGAGCGGGCTCATCGTAGCCGCGTCGTGCGTGGCGAGCGCCGGAACGGCGAACTCGATCTCCGACGGGCAGATCCCGGCCGCGGGATCCGGCAGCTACTACCTGATCCAGGCCCGCAACACCTGCGCCTTGGGAGGGTTCGGTACTTCCTCCAACGGGACACCGAGGGTCCACTCCGACTGCCCCTGAGCGTGTACCCTTCTCGCCGTCACACCGAGGAGGATCGTGCGCCATGCCATTCCGGACGATCATCGAGCCGTTCCGCATCAAGACTGTCGAACCGATCCGCCGCACCACGCGGGCGGAGCGCGAGGCGGCCCTTGCGGCGGCGCACCACAACCTCTTCCTGATGCCCGCGCGCGACGTCCTGATCGATCTCCTGACTGATTCGGGCACGGGCGCCCTCTCGTCCGAGCAATGGGCCGCGATGATGCGAGGCGACGAATCGTACGCGGGTTCGGACTCGTTCTACCGCTTCGAGGAGACCGTCAAGGACATCACCGGGTTCCCCCACATCCTCCCGACGCACCAGGGGCGCGCGGCGGAGCGGATCCTGTTCGGCACGATGGTGAAACCGGGCGACATCGTCCCGAACAACACCCACTTCGACACGACGCGGGCCAACGTCGAGCACCGCGGGGGCCAGGCGCTCGATCTGCCGATCGCCGTCGGGCGCGATCCGGAATCGCTGCATCCCTTCAAGGGCAACATGGATCTCGAAAGGCTCGAGCGCGTGCTCGCCGAAAACCCCGGGAAGGTCCCGCTCGTCATGACGACGGTGACGAACAACTCGGGGGGAGGCCAACCGGTGAGCCTCGAGAACATCCGCGCGACCCGAGACGTCTGCCATCGGCACGGCGTCCCGTTCTTCCTCGACGCCTGCCGATTCGCCGAAAACGCCTGGTTCATAAGGACGCGTGAGAAGGGCCATGAGGGGCGGGCCCCAATCGACATCGCGCGCGACATCTTCGCCTGCGCCGACGGCTGCACGATGAGTGCGAAGAAAGACGGGATGGTCAACATCGGCGGGTTCCTGGCGCTGCGCGATGCCGAGCTCGCGCGCCGGTGCACCGATCTCCTGATCCTCACCGAAGGGTTCGTCACCTACGGCGGCCTCGCGGGCTACGACCTCGAGGCCTTGGCCGTCGGCCTGCGCGAGGTGCTCCATGAGGACTACCTCGAGTACCGGATCCGCTCGATCGAGTACCTGGCCGAGCGGCTCGTGGCAGGCGGCGTGCCGATCATGACTCCGGCGGGCGGGCATGCCCTCTACATCGACGCGAAGCGCTTCCTGCCTCACATCCCGCAGAACGAGTACCCCGCCTGGGCGCTCTCGCTCGTGCTCTACCTCGAGGGAGGGATCCGCTCGGTCGAGATCGGCTCCGTGATGTTCGGCCACCAGCCGGACGGAAGCGAGCGCCCTTCGGCGATGGAGCTCGTGCGGCTGGCGTTCCCCCGCCGCGTTTACACCCAGAGCCATGTCGACTACGTGGCCGAGGTCGTGCTCCACGTGAAGGCGATGGCCGAACGCATTCGCGGCGTCAAGATCGTCAGCGCACCGTCGACGCTGCGCCACTTCTCCGCGCACTTCGCGCCGGCGCATGGGGAGCTGATCGCCAAAGCTTGAGGGGACGGCCCACCGAGAAAGGGGGGCACTCCAAGAAAAGGGGACACTCCCCTTTTCTCGGTGGGCCGTCCCCCTACAGGTCGAACTTGAC
>JAQBGG010000131.1:0-4300 GCA_032122625.1 Acidobacteriota bacterium | reverse complement strand
GGGGGCACCTACGATCCGGCGGCGGCGGGGCTACCGGACAGCGGCGCGCAGCGAGTGTCAAGAAACCCCTGATAGTCAGGGGGAAGTCGACAGTCGCGCGTCGGGGACAAGGTCGGGGCGGGGATACGATGGGCGCTGTGCATCACTTGCGTGTTTACAGGCCGGCGGAGCATGTGGTTGCGTTTTATGACGGGCGGGTTGCGGGGTACCGTTTTGCCGAGGGGTCGAACTGGGTCGACGACGGGGCGCTGTCGCTGGGGATCTGCAGCTATGCGATCGTCGACGGCGAGCAGGCGCTGATCTACGACACGCAGGTCTCGGTCGAGCACGCGTGGTTCGTCCGCAGGACTCTCGAGAACGAGGGCGCTCGGGAGTTCACGGTGGTCCTCAGCCACTGGCACCTCGATCACGTGGCCGGCACGGCGGCGTTCGACGGCTGCGAGGTGATTGCGAACGAGCGCACGGCGGAACTGCTGGAAACCCACAAGGCGGCGATCGAGAGTGGCGCCCACGAAGGGCCGCCTCCGATCAGGCCGTTGGTCCTGCCGACCCGGGTCTTCTCGGGGCGGGAGCGGCTCGAGATCGGTGGGCTGCAGGTCGATCTGATCCAGGCCGACATCCACAGCGATGACGCGACCGTGATCTGGCTGCCGGGCCAGCGGCTGCTGTTGGCCGGGGACACGATGGAGGACACGATCACCTACGTCGGCGAGCCGGAGCGCTTCGACTCCCACCTCACCGATCTCGACCGACTCTGGCAGCTCGATCCGGAGCGGATCCTGCCAAACCATGGCGATCCGGATGTGATCGCCGCGGGTGGCTACTCAAGGGACCTGATCCGCGCCACTCAGCAATACATCGATGTCCTCCAGCGCTGCCGCAACGAGCCGGCGCTGCGCACCACCGAGCTTCGAGAGCTGATCGCGGAGCCGCTCGCGGCCGGGTGGATCAACTACTTCGCCCCTTACGAGGCCCTCCATGAGGCGAACCTGGCCACGGTCCTTAAGCAGAGTCCAGCGTGAGCCGCCGCTACGACCTGATCGCGGTCGGCGGCGGCACAACCGGCCTCGTCGCAACCCTGACCGCTGCCGGCCTCGGGGCCCGGACGGCGCTGATCGAGCGCGACCGGCCGGGGGGGGATTGCCTCTGGTCCGGCTGCATCCCATCGAAGGCGCTGCTGGCAAGCGCCGAGCGGGCGCACGCGGTGCGCACGGCGGGCGAGTTCGGAATCCGCGTCGGAGAGCCTGAGGTCGACTTCGCGGCGGTGATGGCGCGCGTCCGATCGGTGATCGAGAAGGCCGGCCGCCGGGACACTCCCGCCTACCTCGCCTCCGAGGGAGTGGACGTGATCGAGGGGCAGGCACGGTTCGCGCGCCCTGGGTCGATCGAAGTGGGCGGGCGGGAGCTGCTCTACCGGACGGCGCTGATCTGCACCGGCTCGCGGGCGTCGATACCCCCGATCGAGGGCCTGGCCGAGAGCGCCCCACTCACCAACGAGAACGTCTTCGACCTCGACCGCCTACCGAAGAGGCTGCTCGTCCTCGGCGGCGGTCCGATCGGCTGCGAGCTGGGGCAGGCGTTCGCGCGGCTCGGCAGCCAGGTGACGATCGTCGAGGGCCTCGGTCGGCTGCTGCCTCGAGAGGAGCCCTTCGCCGGGGAGATCCTCACCGGCATCCTCGGCGAGGAGGGTGTCGATGTCCGCACCGGTCTCGCCGCCTCGCGCGTTGACCCGGGAGATGACGGCGCCGGCGTCCTCGAGCTCGCCGGCGGCGGCGAGGTCGCCTTTGATCGGATCCTCGTCGCAACCGGGAGGCAGCCTGTGACCGATGGGCTTGGGCTCGACGCAGTCGCGGTTGAGACCGGGGAGGGCGGCAAGATCCTCGTCGACGCAGGCATGCGGACCACCGGCGACCGAATCTTCGGCGGCGGCGACGTCGTCGGCGACCTGCAGTTCACCCACGTTGCCGGCTACCACGGGCTGGTCGCGATGGCCAACGCCCTGTTCCGGGCGCGCCAGAAGGTCGAGCGCGATTGGACGCCGTGGGCGACCTTCACCGACCCCGAGGTGGCTCACGTCGGGCTCACCGAGGAGCAGGCGAGAGCCCGGCACGGCAAGGACGTCGGGGTCTACGAGTTCGACTACTCGGAGCTCGATCGGGCGCTAACCGCCGGGACCCGCGGTTCGGTCAAGCTGATCAGCGGCCGCCGCGGCCGACTGCTGGGAGCAACGATCGTCGGCGCGGCCGCGGGCGAGAGCATCTCCGAGGCGGCCCGCCTGGTCCGCGAGAAGAGGAAGGTCGCCGACCTCTCGCAGATGGTCCACGCCTACCCGACCTACACAGAGGGCCCGGCGCGGGCCGCCGACGACTACTGGAGACGACGGTTCTTCACGCCGGGCGCGCGCCGATGGTTCCGACCGCCGCTGGCCGTGCTCCGCGCCCTGGACCGTCCCCGCGGCTGAGCCGCCCGTCGCTCAGGCCGGAAGCCGAGCGACGAACACCGCGTAGCCGAGGGCGCTCTCGGCGACAGCGCGCTTCGCCTCGGCGGCGAGGTCGATCGCATGTCGGAGCCCGCCCTCGATTGGGACCAGACCCTCGAAGCCGAGGACCTTGGCACCGCGCAGGCGGGTCCGTACCCGCTCGCACATCCGGGCGACCTCGTCGGTCGCGTGCTCGACCGCCGCGAGCTCGAATCCCGCGGCCTCGAGCAAGCCGCGGTAGCCGTCCTCGGGGAGGGCGGAGCCAACGCAGGCCACGGTGGCCATCGTGCCCTGCAGGTCGCTGGGCAGGCGCGAATGATCGGCGACCACGTCGCTGAGCGCGAGGCGGCCGCCGGGCTTCAGCACCCGCCGCATCTCGGCCACAGCGGTCGCCTTGTCCGGGAACGTGCAGAGCGCGCACTCGCAGATCACGACGTCGAAAGAGCCGTCGTCGAAGGGGAGCGCTTCGGCATCCCCTTCGACGAAGCTGACCCGATCGGCGAGACCGATCGCCTCGGCCTCGGCCCGGGCGCCGGTCACCGCGGCGGCTCCGTAGTCGAGGCCGACAACCCGGCAATCCCGTTCGCTTGCAGCGAGCAGCGCCGTCGTGCCGGCGCCGCTGGCCACGTCGAGCAGCCGATCGCCCTCGCCGACGCCGGCCAGTTCCAGCATCCGGCGAGTCAGATCCTCGCCGCCGGGATGAAGCTCGCCGCCAAGCAGCCAGCGAACCGCGGGCTGCTCATAGACCGTCGCGCAGCAACCCTTGACGTCGCCGGCCTCGAGCCCCGCGGCGAGGTCGGCCAGCGCCGAGACATCGAGATCCGCGGCGGTCGGCAGAGGGCTGCGACTCACGCCTTGACCGCCCCGCCCCGCAGCTCACGCACCTGCTCGCGGTAGCCGACCGAGTTGTAGGCGCAGAAAGGGATGATCCGGCCGTCGGGGGTGATCTCGGAGACGCAGCACTTCTTCAGCTTGTCGACGTCGAGCGTGTAGGGATCCTGGAAGTCCTGCATCGCGACCATGAAGCCGCGCGCCGCGACCTCCTGCAGCTCGATCGGCAGGCCGACCGCGCAGGCGACGCAGTCGAGACGCTCGGCCGTGGGCACGGTGCCGCCGGCAGCCTTCGCCGACCAGAGTCCCTCGAGCGCATCCTTGACCTCGAGGTCGGGAACGGCCCTGTTGGTGACGTAATCGAGGTACTCGTCGACATCCACCAGGCGCGGCAGCGGCACCAGATCCTCGCCGTCATACAGCGCGAACGTCGCCGAGCGGCAGGAGGGCGAGCAGCAGGGAACCGGGACGAAGTCGGAAGGCTCGAACCACTCGGGGAGCTGGGCGCTGACGAGGTCGATCACATCGGAGTTGGTCAGCTTGTCGAGCGGGTCGGAATCAGAGCGGAAACGGCCCGAGTGGGTGACGGGCTGGAAGAAGACACCAGTCACCGCCGGGTGCTCGACCCCGAAGCGGATGATCTCGCCGCACTCGTCCTCATTCAGGCCACGCTCGATCGCGGCCGCAAGCGAGACGCCGACCCCATGCTCGGCGCAGTTGTCGAGCGCCCGCAGCTTCTCCTCCTGCAGCCTCTTGCCGCGGATCGCGAGATGGGTCGAGTCCTTGAAGCCGTCGAACTGCATGTAGACGTGGACGCCGATCTCGGCCAGCGCCGGCGCGAAACGCGGGTCGCGGGCGAGGCGGATGCCGTTCGTGTTCAGCATCACCAGGGGAATCCCCCGATCCTTGGCGGCCTCGAGCATCGGCAGGATCTCGGTGTGGATCGAGGGCTCACCGCCGGAGAACTGGATCGACTCGGGCTCACCCTCG
>JAQBGG010000130.1:0-14825 GCA_032122625.1 Acidobacteriota bacterium | reverse complement strand
CGGATCATCATCGTCAGCGACTCGCCGTAGTTGAAGACGAAGCGCCGCCGGTAGGCCTGCAGGCCGGGGAGGTGTTTGATCGCCGCCTTGACGGCGGCGGGGTAGGCGCGGTTGCGGCGCGGCATGAACCAGTTCCCAGTGCGCTGGAAGACGAGCAACCGGCCGACCTGTTTGGCGATCTCGGGCACGAACTGCACCGCGCTGGCGCCGGTGCCGACGACAGCGACCCGCTTGCCGGTGAGCTCGTAGTCATGGTCCCAGCTGGCCGAGTGGAAGCTGTGCCCTTCGAAGCTGTCGAGGCCCTCGATCCTCGGATGGGCCTCGCGATGGAGCTGGCCCGTCGCGATGATCAGCGCCCCCGCTTGCCAGCTGCGGCCGTCGGCGGCGGTCACGGTCCAGACCTTCTCGGAGTCGTCCCAGCGGCAGGCGGTGACTTCGGCATTCGTCTCCAGCCGGCGGTCGAGGCCATGGTCGTGGGCAACCCGGCCCAGGTAATCGAGGATCTCCCGCTGCGGGGAGCAGAGCCGTGACCAGTCGCGCCGCTGCGCGAACGAATAGGAGTAGAGGTGGCTGGGGACGTCGCAGGCGGCTCCCGGGTAGCTGTTGTGAAACCAGGTGCCGCCGAGCCCGGGCGCGCGCTCGAGAATCGTGATCTCGTCGAAGCCGTGTGACTGCAGCTCGATCGCGGCCGCGATCCCACCGAAGCCGGCACCGATGATCAGAACCCTCGGGTCAGACATGCCACCAAGCAATCTATCGGCGGCGGCTCGATCCGGTGCTCGCGGCCGGTGCTCGCAGCGAGGCGGTTCAGATCAGAGCTTCGGCCAGTGCCCAGAGGTCGTCGAAGACCAGATCGGGCGCCCGCTCGGCGGCCGCGATGTCGGCACGGGTATCACGGCCGGTGAGAATCAGCGCCGTCGACATTCCCACTCTGGCGGCGCCGCCGATGTCGGAGTGCAGGCTGTCACCCGCCATCAGCGGTCGGTCGGCCCCGAGTCGCGCCTGAGCCGCCTCGAACAGCGCCGGCTCTGGCTTGCCGACGTTGCGGGCCGCGGTGCCCGAGGCGACCTCGATCGCGGCGACGATTGCCCCTGTGCCCGGGGCCAATCCGTCGGGCGTCGGGTAGGTCGGATCCTTGTTCGTCGCCCAGAGCTCGGCGCCGCCGCGGACGGCTGCCGCCGCGACTCGCAGGACGTCCTGGTCGAAGTTGCCGCCGCCGACGACAACAGCGTTGAGCGCGCGGCCCTCTGCCTGGCTCGGGAACAGGGGCAGCAAGCCCCGTTCCCGGAGCTCTTCGCCGAGCGACTCGGTGCCGACGACGAGCACCGCCGCGCCCGAATGGGCCTCGGCCAGGCTCGCGGCCGCCGTAGAGGCTGAGGTCAGGACGTCGTTCGGGTCGGTCGGCGCCCCGATCGAAGACAGCCGCGCGGCTAGCTCAGCTCGTGTGCTGCGGGGGTCGTTGCTGACGAAGACGACGGCATGGCCGGTCCCCCGCAGGCGTTGGATGGCCTCCGCCGAACCCTGGATCGGCTCGTGGCTGAGCCAGACGACGCCGTCGAGATCGATCGCAAAGCCGTCGTATGAACTGGTCGTCATCGGCCGTGTCTGCCCGTTAAGCAAGAAAGGCCGGACCGCTGAGCGGCCCGGCCTTTCTCAAGAAGCGACTGAAGATCAGCTCGCGGCGGTGACGTTGACCGCCTGCGGGCCCTTCTGGCCTTCCTCGAGATCGAAGGTGACGCGGTCACCCTCGGCTACGCGGGTACCGGGGGCGAGACCGTTGACATGGACGAATGCGTCCTTGCCACCGCCCGCGACCTCGATGAAGCCGTAGCCCTTGTCCTCGTTGAACCACTTGACGGTTCCGTCAGCCATATGAGTTCCCTCCTAAGGGATTCGTGCCGTAATGCGAAGAGCAATGCATGGCACTAACTCATCCAAAACAAGCCATTTGACGTCGATCCACCTGGATCGACCACTGGGAACCATAGAGGTCTGCACCGGCGGATGGCGTTGCGATCTGCAGGCGCGCCACGGTGAGGCCCCTGGATCTGATCTACTCGCAGCTCGGGGTCGATGGCCAAGGGAGTCGATACGAAGCCCTCAGGCGGTGCATTCAGGTGACGATCAAGACGACCGCTGCGTCGGTCCTGCTCTGGCTGCGGGACGATCTGCCACGCGAACAGACCCGTGAGCACTGGCGGGGGGCTCATGCGCAGCTGGTCGCGCGGACTCCCGGCGTTCTCGACTATCGGCAGCATCACTTCGATCCTGATCAGGCCGGCCTCTGGCCGAGTGGGGAGGGGGTCGAGACGGAGATCAGCGCCTCCCGCAGGGTGGGCGGGATGCCTGAGGTCACCTTCGAGGGTGCGTTCTCCTCGCTCAAGTCGGGGAAGCACAACAAACTCGTATTCGCCGACGAGGCCAACGCTTTTCGACGCTCGATCCTCTACCTGACCGGACCCGGAGGCGGGCGCCGGCATATCGAATCCCGCGGAGATCTGGTCGGCTTCCGGGCCGTCGTCCTTCTGCGCCGCCGGCAGGGTATGGGCTTTCGGGCCTTCCGCCGGTTCGTGAACGAGTCGCTCGGGGGAGCCCTCGCGAGTGCCCCGGGGCTGACCGAGGTCCACACCCAGGCGTTCCTACCCTGGATCGAGCGCCTCTGGGATACCCCGGGCGTCGCCCACGACAACCCTGCGGATCAGCGGTACCACGGCTCGCTCGTGCTTGGCGCCCGCGACCGCGAGGCGCTCGAAGCGGCGCTCGCCTCCGATGCGGTCAGCTCGCTGATCGCATCGCAACGAGAGCACTGCGTCGCGATTCACGCCTACACGGTCGCCGACACCTACACCTTTCGGCGGGACGGACGCCCGACGCTGCCTCAGATCGAGCCGGCCTCGAAGCCGCGCCTCGAGCCGGTGCGCCGCGAACTGCCCCCGCCCCCGGCGCGGGCGGAGCAGAGCAGTGGACCCGAGCCCTTCCCGACGGCGCAGCTGATCCCGGTCAGCGGCTACGGTCCAGAGGACGTCGTCGTCGATGCGGAGGGGCGACTGCTCTGCGGCGTCGAGGGCGGGCGTCTGCTCCGCATCGACCCTGAGCGCCGGGTCGAGGAGACGATTGCCGACACCGACGGGCGGCCGCTTGGGCTCGAGGTCCTCGAGGACGGCAGGGTGCTGGTCTGCGACGCCAAGAGAGGGCTGCTGCGCCTCGATCCTTCGAGCGGTGAGCTGGAAACGCTCGTCCGCTACATCGATGGGGTGCCGCTGCGCTTCTGCTCAAACGCAGCCGCCGCGGCCGACGGGACGATCTGGTTCACCGAGTCGACCAACCGCTACGACTTCGAGCATTTCCTCGGGGCCCTGCTCGAGCACCGGCCGTCGGGGCGCCTCTTCCGCCGCGACCCCGACGGAACGGTCGAGACGGTGCTCGCCGACCTGCATTTCCCCAATGGGGTCGCCCTCACCGCGGATCAGTCGGCGCTCCTGTTCGCGGAGACCGGGGCCTACCGACTGAGCCGGCTCGAGGTCTCAGGCCCGGCCGCCGGTTCGCACGAGACCCTTGCCGACAACCTGCCCGGGTTACCCGACAATCTCTCCCGGCAGGTGGGCGGTCGCTTCTGGCTGGCGATGGTCAACCCACGGGACCGCGCGCTCGACCGGCTCGGGACCGCGCCGCTGCGCCTCAGACGTGCGCTCTGGCGGACCCCGGAGCGGATGCAACCGGGGGTCACCCGGACGGCCTGGGTGATCGCCGTCGATGAGCGCGGCAAGGTCCTGACCGACCTGCAGCAGGAGCGGGACGACTATCACGCAGTAACCGGCGTCGCCGAGGCCAACGGCCGCCTGTTTCTGGCCAGCGTCGAGGAGCGGGCGTTGCTGGCGCTGGATCTGGGAAGTCGCTGACCTGCTCTCTGGGCCAGCGGCGGCCGAAGCGGCGCTTGCTGCGAGGATGCCGCCGATGAGCGGTGCCACAAGTGGACGCGGGCCGAGGATCTCGGCGACCCTCAGGCAGGGGGAGGCGGTCAAGCCGCTGGAGCTGTTCTTCGACCTGGTCTTCGTCCTCGCGATAACTCAGTGCACCGCCCTGATGGCCGACAATCCGACCTGGGAGGGGCTCGCCCAGGGCCTGCTGGTCCTCGCCGTGCTGTGGTGGGCCTGGGTCGGCTACGCCTGGTTGACGAGCGTCGTCGACCCCGAGGAAGGCGCGGTCCGGTTCGCGATCTTCGTGGCGATGGCGGCGATGCTGGTAGTTGGGCTCGCCGTGCCGGAGGCGTTCGGGGACCTCGGACTGCTGTTCGCCGGGGCCTACGCGGTGGTGCGCGTGATGCATATCGCGCTGTTCTCGATTGCCAGTCGTGACGATCCGGAGCTGCGACGCTCGGTCGTTGGTCTGGCGGTGAGCACGGCGATCGGCGTCGGACTGCTGATCGCCGCCTCTCAGACCAACCACCTGCTGCAGGGCTCGCTCTGGGCGCTGGCGATCCTGCTCGATATGGGGGGGCCCCTCGTCTTTGGGGTCGAGGGCTGGAAGCTGAAGCCCGAGCACTTCGCCGAGCGCCACGGCCTGATCATGATCATCGCGCTGGGCGAGTCGATCGTCGCGATCGGGATTGGCGCCGAGGCGGGCGTCGGGGCCGGTGAGGTAGTTGCCGCGGTCGCCGGGATCGCCGTGGCTTGTGCACTCTGGTGGCTCTACTTCGACGTCGTCGCGCTCGTTGCCGCGCGGCGTCTGATGAAAGCCTCTGTCGGCCGCGAGCAGAACGCGATCGCCCGCGACTCCTACTCGATCATCCATCTGCCGATGGTCGCGGGGATCGTCCTCTTGGCGCTCGGTTTGAAGAAGACCCTCGAGCACGTCGGCGATCCGCTGGAGTTGGAGGTCGCCACCGCGATGCTGGGCGGGATCGCGATCTACCTGCTCGCCCACGCCGCTTTCCGATACCGCAACATCGGCCGGGTCAGCCGGATGCGGATCAGTGCCGCCGGGGTCCTCCTGGCCCTGATCCCGATTGCCACGGAGATCAGCGCGACGCTGACGGTCGCCGCGGAGCTCGTGGTCCTCGTCATCCTGATCGGCGCCGAGGTCTCCCGGCAGGGTGAGCTTCGCGAGCGTCTTCGCCATCAGGTCTCGACCGGTTAGCGGCGGCGGGTCTACTCTCGCAGCATGGCGATCACCGCATCTGAGGCCAGGGAGCAGATCCTCGACGACCTCGCGGCGGCGATCGATCAGATCGCGCTCGCGATTGCCAGTCTGGGCGAGGCCTACGACCGGCTCTCCGTCACCAGCGCAGATCGCCTCGAAGCCGACCTCTTTCGGCCGACCCAGAAGGCCTTCGGGCGCAGCAAGCGCACCCACGCTCAGTTCGCGGAGCGCAACGGGTTTGCCGGCCGACAGTTCGCTTCACCGTCAGCGGGGGCGCAATCGCAGAGTGTCAAGGATCTCGTCGAGCAGGCCGTGACGGTCTCGACTATCGCGAACCGGCAGATCGCGGACCTGCAGGACTCGATGCTGCCGATCGAGTTCGGCGACCCGGAGCTGCGCACGGGGCTGGCCGAGGTGCGGACGCTGCTCGACCAGCTGCCCGGCACCGCCAGGGAGTTCCTCCGCACACTGGGGCGCTAGGTGAAGCTTCCACGCGGCCGCCGGCAGGGCCCGGCAGCGCCGCCCCGGTCCGATAGCGTGGACGCGATGAGCGCGAGCGAGAAACCCAAAGTCGAGGTCCCCTCCGATCAGACGCCGTCCTATCAGCTCGAGATCGAGGATCTCACCGTCGGCGACGGGGAGGAGGCGGCCGCCGGGAGGACCGTGGAAGTCCACTACGTTGGACATGCGTGGTCCAGTGGTGAGCAGTTCGATGCCTCCTGGGACCGCGGGGATACGTTCAAGTTCGGCCTCGGAGGCGGGCAGGTGATCGAGGGCTGGGACCAGGGCGTCACCGGAATGAAGGTCGGTGGACGGCGCCGGATCACGATCCCGCCGATGCTCGGTTACGGCAAGCGAGGCGCCGGCGGCGTCATCGGTTCCGACGAGACGCTGGTCTTCGTCGTCGACCTGATCAGCGTGCGCTGAGGGCCGTCGTCACTGCGGGACGCTACGGCCCCGGCCGAGGAACTCGCGCTCGGCATCGGTGGGCGCCAACTCGACGGCCCGGGCGTAGGCGGCGACGGCTTCGGCCTCGCGACCGAGCCGCCGGAGCAGATCGGCCCGCGTGGCGTGGAAGGGGTGGTAGTTGTCGAGATCCAGCGTCTCGACGATCAGCAGCGCAGCCTCGGGTCCCTCGACCTCGGCAACGGCAACGGCGCGATTGAGCGCCGCGACGGGGTTAGGGGCCAAGGCGAGCAGCTGGTCGTAGATCGTGAGGATCTCCGGCCAGTCGGTCTCCCCTGCCGAGGTCGCGCCGGCGTGGACGGCACTGATCCCGGCCTGCAGCTGGTAGGGCCCTGGCCCGTCGCGGGCCCGGCAGCGGCGCAGGATCGCCTGGCCCTCCTCGATCAAAGCCCGATCCCACTTGCTGCGGTCCTGCTCACCCAGGAGCACCAGCGAGCCATTCGCGTCAAAGCGACTGCTGCGCCTCGACTCGGTCAGGAGCAGGAGCGCCAGCAGCCCGGCCACCTCGGGCTCATCTGGCATCAGCGCCACCAAGACCCGGGCCAGGCGAATCGCCTCGGCGCACAGATCCGACTCCAGCTCGGCCGATTGGCCCCCGTTGTAGACCAGATAGACGACCGCCAGGGCAGGGGGGAGGCGGTCGGGCAGCTCATGATCGTCCGGTACCCGGAAGGGGATTCTGGCCAGCCTGATCTTCCGCTTCGCCCGCACCAGACGTTGCGCCATCGTCTGATCGGATACCAGGAAGGACCTCGCCACCTCGCCAGTCGTCAGCCCGCCAAGTAAGCGGAGGGTCAGCGCCACCTGAGCCTCCTGGGAGAGCGCCGGGTGGCAGCACATGAAGATCAGCCGCAGGCGTTCGTCCTCCACAGCTGCCTCCTCGAACGGAAGCTCTGGGTCATCACCGGGAGAGATCATCGCCGCCTCCTCGAGCAGTTCCTTTCCACGGGATTCGCGCCGCAGCCGATCGATCGCCCGGTTTCGCGCCGTCGTCGTGACCCACCCACCCGGGTTGGGTGGGAGGCCATCGCGGGGCCACACCTCGAGCGCCACCGCGAAGGACTCCTGAACCGCGTCCTGGGCGAGATCGACGTCGCCGAAGATGCGGATCAGGGCGGCTACGGAGCGACCGAACTCGGCACGGAAGATCGAGCCGACCTCGGCCTCCTCGAGCTTGGCTCCGGAGCCGCGGTCTCCCACGAGGCTAGGCGTCGGGCCCCCTGAAGCCGGCGAAGGGCCGGACCTCGATCGGCCTGCCGACGCATTCCGTGGTCTTGGCCGCCCAGGAGAGCGCCTCGTCGATGTCTTCAGCGTTGATGATGTAGAAGCCGCCGAGATGCTCCTTTGCTTCGGCGAAGGGACCGTCGGTGATCAGCGTCTCACCGTCTTCGACGCGGACGACCGTCGCCGTATCGGGGCCACTCAGGCGCGCGGAGGCCACCAGCGCGTCCTTGGACGTCATCTCGCCCTCGAGCTGACCGATCTTCTGCATCATCTCCTGCATTTGCTCCTCGGACATGTCGGGCCTGGACTCGCCCTCGACCATGTGCAGGGACAGTAGGTATTCAGCCATCGTCTTCCTCCTTTGTAGCGGCGGGCATCTCCCGCATCACTCCCACTACGAATGGGAGCCGCCGTTATCGACACGCTAACTCGGCGGCGCGGGTGGTGTCAGCTGGAGCCGCTTACCGCAGCGCGGGGTGTGAAACGACGCTGAAATGACACCGGTGGCGCCGGCGAACTGAGATAGCGCCTGGACGCGCCCGAGTCTTGGCCCGAGAGCCGACTGTGCGGCGGACTCGCCTTCGCGGCTGGCCACAGTTGCCTCGTCAGCAGTCAGCGAGTGCCTGGTGGGGTTGTGCACAAGTTGCCCGCCGACCTGCGCGGGGCGCTGATCGCCAACACCACGGCACTCGACGCCTGGAAGGACATCACACCGTTGGCGCGCAACGAGTTCATCTGCTGGGTCGAGGATGCCAAGAAGGAAGCGACCCGCGAACGCCGGATTCGCCGGACCCAGGAGGAGCTGGAGGATGGTCAGCGCCGGCCCTGCTGCTGGCCGGGCTGCAAGCACCGCGACCGCACGGGTAGGTAGCGACCAATCGCTGGCTCCACACAACGCACGATAATCATCGTTATGTAAACCCAATACGGGTCTGAGGCGGCTGTGGGCGCTCCAGGTGCCCAATATCGAAGGTAGGAGCCCCCACGGCGACGGGCGGCCGCAGCAGCGTGCGGTGCGTGTGCGGCGATACTGGCGGCTTGCATGATGAGCTAGCACCCAGGGTCCGTGGCGGCCTCGCCGCTCGCAGCGTCTCGCTGATCATCGGTCTGTTCCTGTTCGCTCTCGGAATCGTGATGCTGCTCGGCTCCGGGCTCGGGCTCTCACCGTGGGATGTGCTCAACCAGGGCATCGAGAAGCAGACTCCGCTCTCGTTCGGCAACGCCAACATCGTCGTCGCCCTGCTGGTCATCGGCCTCGCGGCCGCTCTCGGCTCTGGAGTCGGGCCCGGAACGATCGCCAACGCGGTCCTGATCGGCCTCTTCGTCGACCTGCAGATCGCGCTCGGGATTTCCGACGCGATCGCCGACTCCACACTGGCGGTCCGCTGGCTGGCGATGTTCGGCGGCATTGCCGTGGTGGCGGTCGGGTCCGCCCTCTACATCGGTGCGGGAATGGGTGCCGGGCCACGGGATTCGCTGATGCTGATCTCAGCCTCCCGCAGCGGCCGGCGCCTCAGCGTCGTCCGGGCAGCGATCGAATCGGCGGTCACCTTGCTGGGGTTCGCGCTCGGCGGTACGGTCGGGATCGGCACGCTCGCCTTCGCGTTCGGGATCGGCCCCGCGGTCGAGATCGCGTTTGCCCTCCTCCGGCGCTCACCCCTGGCCAGCGCCGAGCCCGGCGCCGATCCGGTGCCGCCCCACGAAGAGTGGTCGGCGCTCTAGCGCTGAGGGCTCGATCAGCACTGCGGCGGTTGGTTGACATAACCTCGGTCAAGGGCCCCATCCGTCCCACGATCCGGTCGTGACCTCGCTCAAGGCACGATTGTCGTCGGGGCTCGCGGGCACCCTGCTTGCCTCGGTGATCCAGTGCGCAATAGCCTTGGCGCGTGCTCGTCGAGTCGCTTGAGATTCCCTCCCCCACCGCCGGGGTCGTCCAGGAGATCCTGGTCAGCGAGGGCGACCTGATCGAGGCCGAGCAGGTCGTGGCCGTGGTCGAGGTGATGAAGATGGAGACCGAGGTCAGGGCCCCGGTGGCCGGCCGGGTGACCGCGATTTTGGTCCGGCCCTCCGAGGCGATCGGTGAGGGTGCGTCCCTCTGCACCGTGGAGCCCGGACCGGGAGCCGGCGGCGAGCTGCCGACACCAGCTCAGCAGCCGTCGTCCGACCGGCGGGACGATCTCGACGAGGTGCTCGATCGTCGCCGGCGGGCCGGCGACGAGGGCCGCCCCGATGCCGTTGCGGTCAGGCACGAGCGCGGCGGTCGCACCGCGCGCGAGAATCTCGACGACCTGGTCGATGAGGGCAGCTTCGTCGAGTACGGCAGGCTCGCCCTGGCCGCCCAGCGGCAGCGCCTCAGCGAGGACGATCTGATCGCCCGGACCGCGGCCGACGGCATCATCAGCGGCACCGCCCGGATCAACGGCGAGCACTTCGGTGAGGCCGGCCGCTGCGCCGTCCTCTCCTACGACTACACCGTGCTGGCCGGGACGCAGGGTGCCGTCGGGCACTTCAAGAAAGACAGGCTGTTCGAACTGATCGAGCGGATGCGTCTGCCCGTGGTTCTCTACGCCGAGGGCGGTGGCGGCCGTCCAGGCGACACCGACTACGCGACCGGTTCCTCGCTGACGGCGCGGGCCTTCGCGCTCTGGGGCCGCCTCTCCGGCCTCGTGCCGCGGATCGCGATCGTCTCCGGACGCTGCTTTGCCGGCAACGCTGCGCTGGCCGGGACCGCTGACCTGCTGATCGCGACGGAGAGCTCGAACCTCGGCATGGGCGGTCCGGCGATGATCGAGGGCGGCGGCCTCGGCGCCTTCCAGCCCGAGGAGGTCGGCCCGATCGACGTTCAGGAGTCGAACGGCGTCGTCGATCTGCGCGTCGCCGACGAGGCGGCCGCAACCGCCGCCGCCAAGCGCCTGCTCTCCTATTTCCAGGGGCCGCTCGCCGACTACACAGAGCCCGACCAGCGGCCACTCCGAGATCTCGTCCCCGAGAGCCGCCGCCGTGCCTATGAGATCCGCGAGGTGCTGGAGACGATCGCCGACACCGACAGCGTCACCGAGCTCCGCGCCGGCTTCGGTGCCGGGATGATCACCGCCTTTGCCCGGATCGAGGGTAGGGCGATCGGTGTGATCGCCAACGATCCGGCGCACATGGCCGGGGCGATCACCAGCGCCGGCGCCGATAAGGCGGCGCGGCTGCTGCAGCTCTGTGAGGCGTTTGACATCCCGGTGCTCTCACTCGTGGATACGCCGGGGATGATGGTCGGCCCAGAGGTCGAGGAGACGGCTCTGGTCCGTCATTGCTCACGCCTGTTCGCGATCGGGGCGAACCTCACCGTGCCGCTGCTCGGAGTCGTCGTCGGCCGCGGCTACGGCCTCGGCGCCCAGGCGATGGTCGGTGGCAGCTTCCTCGAGCCGCTGCTGACGCTCGCCTGGCCCAGTGGCGAGCTCGGCCCGATGGGGATCGAAGGAGCCGTCAAGCTGGGGATGAAGGCGGAGCTCGAAGGGATCGCCGACGCCGACGAGCGCGAGCGGCGCTTCGAAGAGCTCGTCGCCGGGCTGCGACACCACTTCCGCGCTCTCAACGTCGCCACCTACTTCGAGCTCGACGATGTCATCGATCCGGTCGAGACCCGCGGGCTGCTGGCGAGAACTCTGGCCACCGCACCGACGCCACCGCCGCGAGAGGGCAAGAAGGTTCCCTGGGTCGACACTTGGTAGCCGGGACAGACGCGACCGCCGCGCCGTCAGCAACGTGGATTGCTCCGCAAGCCGACCTGGCCATCGGAACCAAACCCGCACCAGGTGCCAGTTTCTTTCCGCGCAGCGGTGACTCGACGTTGCGCGGGACGTTGCTGGCGCTGCCAAATGAGGTGACACGCCCCGCTTCAGGGGCTGGAGTGTCGCCTACGGGCTCGGTGGGCTGCAGTCGGTGACAGTCCGCCTTACGATCGGGGCGCTTGTCACCTCGTTGCGGGCTCCGGGCCTCGCCCGCATGACGAGAACCGGCGCAGCCGAGGGGAAACAGAGCTGGGCCCTCCCGGTCTCTTAGTTCACGCTCGGGTCCGCGGGCATTCGGGCGAGGAGCGCGTACTCGCCTCCCATCCGCCCGAGCACGTCGCTCCAGAGCGTTTCCGGGTCCTCGGGGAAGAGTTCGGACGGCAGCGGGGCCTCGATGATCCAGGATTCGTCGGCGAGCTCCTCCTCGAGTTGACCAGGGCCCCAGCCCGAGAAGCCCGCATAGACGCGACCCCGGCGGACCGCCTCCGGAAGCTCACCGAGATCGGCCTGGGCCGAGACGAGCCCGACATCGGCGACGACGATCCAGGCCGCCTTCGCGGGGTCGGCAAACTCACCGAGGACGACGAGCGCCTCCGGCTGCACGGGGCCGCCGACGAAGATCGGCTCGGGCCCGGCGATCGACGACAGGTCCGGGATCACCCCGTCGACGCCGGCCTGCGAGGGCCGGTTGAGGACGATGCCCATTGCCCCGTCCTCGCCGTGCTCTGTGATCAGGACGACGGCGCGATCGAAGTTCGGGTCGCTGAGCTGCGGTGAGGCGATCAGCAGCTGTCCACGCAGGGAGTCCATCGGGGCCGGAGGCTAGTACACCCCGCCGCGAAGATCACCGGCTCGGGCCGCGCCCGGGCGCGGCTGCGACCGATCGAAGCCGTGGTGTGTCTAACCTGCCGTGGCGATGATTCACGACGTAGCAGAGGCTGAGTTCCAGACGGCGGTGATCGACCGCAGCCACCAGGTTCCCGTGGTCGTCGACTTCTGGGCCGAGTGGTGTGGTCCCTGCCGCCAGCTCAGTCCGGCACTCGAGGCTGAGGCGAACAAGCGGGGCGATGCGATCGACCTCGCCAAGGTCGATGTCGACACCAATCAGGCTCTCTCGCAGAGCTTTGGCGTGCAGGGAATCCCGGCCGTCAAGGCCTTCAAGGACGGCGCCGTCGTCAACGAGTTCACCGGCGCGCTGCCGCCGGCCCAGGTCGCGGCATTCTTCGACGGGCTGGTTCCCTCGGAGGCCGACCGGCTGGCCGGCTCGGCCGATGAGGCCGATCTCCGGCGCGCGCTCGAGCTCGACCCTGCCAACGGCCAAGCGGCCGCGGGCCTCGGCAGGATCCTCCTGCAGAGCGGCGACGCCGCCGCAGCGGCCGACCTGCTCGACGGCTTCGACGGCGACTTCCTCGTCGCCGGCCTAGCCGCGCGGGCGGCGCTCGAGCTCGAGGGAGACGTCGATCCGGCTTTCGAGGTGATCTTTGCCGCCTGGGACCGAGGTGATCACGCCGAGGCGCTGGAGGCTCTGCAGGGAGCCGTTGCGGCGGCCGACGATGATGATCACCGCGATCGCCTCCGCCGGCTGATGGTCGCGATCTTCACCGAGCTCGGTCCCGACAGTGATCTCGCCCGCGAGCACCGCCGTCGCCTGGCGATTGCGCTCACCTAGACCACCGGTCTAGCCGGGCCTGGGAGCGGCTCTCAGAGTTCGCGCTCGCCGGGCTTCGATGGCAGTCCCGGCCCGCTCGGGGCGCCGACCGGCACCTCGACCTCGACGGGCGTGCTGATCGCCTCCGTCTCCTCAACCTCTTCCTCGTTGCCCTCGCCGCCGCAGACGATCCGGAAGCGGCCGGTGCTCAGCTGCGGGTCTGCAACCAACGGCAGCCCGCGAATCTCCTCCCAGCCCAGTCGTTCGATCTCGAACGGATTCATCCGCACCTCGCTGGCCGGAAACGGGCAGTTCTGGTTGTGTTGATCGATCGCCCTGGAGATCGCTTCGAGATTCTTTGCGTCGGCGCCCACGCAGGGGAAAGTAGCAGCGGTCGGCGAGTCGATCCAACCCTCCCCCACGTCCGCCTGCGGGCGTAGCATCGGTCGAGATGGGAAGCGAACGTCTGTACGGGGATCCCTCCCGCTGGGATCGCGCGATCGCGCACGTCGACATGGACGCCTTCTTTGTCTCCTGCGAGCTGCTGCGCAGGCCCGAGTTGCGC
Organism: Acidobacteriota bacterium; assembly: GCA_032122625.1. GTDB lineage: Bacteria > Actinomycetota > Thermoleophilia > Solirubrobacterales > 70-9 > CAXMST01. Next base: position 1,504 of record JAQBGG010000130.1, on the reverse strand, counting down.
GGTAGGCCGGTCGTCGTCGGGCCGAGCGGCAACCGCGGTGTCGTCACCGCGGCCTCCTACGAGGCGCGGCCGTTCGGAGTGCACTCGGCGTTGCCGATCTCGGTCGCCCGGCGCCGCTGCCCGCAGTTGATCGTGATCCCCGTCGACCGCTCGCTCTACAGCCGGGGTTCGAAGGCCGTGATGTCGGTCCTCGGTGAGTTCAGCGACAAGGTCGAGGTGCTCGGCATGGACGAGGCCTACGTTGATCTCAGCGACTCGCCGGCACCGAAGACGCGCGCCCGCCAGCTCAAGCTGAGGATCCGGGAGCGGACCCACCTCAGATGCTCGATCGGGATCGGACCGAATCGGCTGGTCGCAAAGATCGCATCCGACCTCGATAAGCCCGATGGCCTCTGCACGCTCTCCCGGGAGCGTTTCCTCGGCGTGATCGGTGCTCGCCCGGCGCGGATCATTCCGGGTGTTGGCCCGAAGACCGAGGAGCGACTCGAGCGGGCGGGTATCCGCACGGTGGCCGAGCTCGCGGCTGCAGCACCCGAGCTGCTGGAGGCGACCCTGGGCCCGAGCCACGGCGCGGGCCTGCGCCGACGCGCGCACGGCGATGGCAGCGCCGAGATCGCACTCGAGCGGACGCGCAAGTCGGAGAGCCGCGAGCGGACCTTCTCGATCGATGAGACGGATCAGGAGGTGATGCTCGAGTCGGTTGAGCGGATGGCGCGATCGGTTGCCGAGCATCTTGCCGAGCAAGGCATCGCTGGGCGCACCGTCACGCTGAAGATCCGGCTCACGCCATTCCGCACATTCACCCGCTCGCGGACGCTCGAGGAGCCGACTTCCGATGCGGATCTGGTCTCCTGCACCGCCCGCGAGCTGTTTGAGGATTTCGAGCGCGACTCGGCGGTCCGGCTGCTCGGGGTCGGGGTCTCGAACCTCCGTCACCCCGAGCGGACATCGGGCCCCGCCCCCGCCGCCGCTGACCCGGGAGAGGGAGCGGACTTGGAGGGAGCGGGGCCCGTGCAGCTCGGGCTCGGCTGAGCGCTGCCGATCTGGCTTGGGATCTGGAACTACTTCGACGCCCAGACGGTGCCCGTACTACCGAAACCGAGCTTCTGCTTGGTCGCGGTCGTCAGGTCGAACTCGCGGCCGGCCACGTAGGGGCCGCGGTCGATGACCTCGACCTTGACGGTACGACTTCCGTATCGAAGCGTCAGCTTCGTTCCGCAGGGCATCGTCTTGTGGGCGACGCCGACGGTCGACGTGGTCAGCGTCTGTCCGCAGGCGGTGCGGTTGCCGTAAAAGCCGGGCCCGTAATAGGAGGCCACGGCCGGTCGGTAGACGGTTGTCCTACCCGCCTTGTCGCCGTTGCCGGCAGCGACCTTGTCGCCCTTGGCCTTGACTTTGGCCTTGTAGGAGCCGGTCTTGTCGGCCTTCCAGTGGACCTTGAACTTGCCGCTGCGGTCGGTGCGGGTCTTGAGTTTGTCGCCTCCGATCCGGACGACGACCTTGC
>JAQBGG010000129.1:0-12204 GCA_032122625.1 Acidobacteriota bacterium | reverse complement strand
AAGAAAAGCTTGCACTGTCATAAATAAAAAATGCCTGTACCATAACCGACACAGGTGGGTAGGTAGAGTATACTAAGGGGCGCGAGATAACTCTCTCTAAGGAACTCGGCAAAATAACTCCGTAACTTCGGGAGAAGGAGTACCTTATTTATAAGGTTGCAATAACAAGATCCAAGCAACTGTTTATCAAAAACACAGGTCTCCGCTAAGTCGTAAGACGATGTATGGGGGCTGACGCCTGCCCAGTGCCAGAAGGTTAAAGGAGTTGGTTAGCAATTGCGAAGCTGATAACTGAAGCCCTGGTGAACGGCGGCCGTAACTATAACGGTCCTAAGGTAGCGAAATTCCTTGTCGGGTAAGTTCCGACCTGCACGAATGGCGCAACGAGTTGGACGCTGTCTCAACGAGGGGCTCGGTGAAATTAGAGTCTCGGTGAAGATACCGAGTACCCATGGCTAGACGGAAAGACCCCGTGAACCTTTACTGCAACTTGATATTGGAGTCTGGGACTTCTCGCTCAGGATAGGTGGGAGGCTACGAACTGGCGACTTCGGTTACCAGGGAGCCAACCTTGAGATACCACCCTTGGGATTCTGGGCTTCTAACACCGTTCCGTGATCCGGGCGGTGAACAGTGTCAGGTGGGCAGTTTGACTGGGGCGGTCGCCTCCTAAAATGTAACGGAGGCGCCCAAAGGTTCCCTCAGCACGGTCGGAAATCGTGCGTAGAGTGTAAACGCAACAAGGGAGCTTGACTGCGAGACCGACAGGTCGAGCAGGAACGAAAGTTGGGGTTAGTGATCCGGCAGTGGAAAGTGGAATTGCTGTCGCTCAACGGATAAAAGGTACTCCGGGGATAACAGGCTAATCGAGCCCAAGAGTCCACATCGACGGCTCGGTTTGGCACCTCGATGTCGGCTCGTCGCATCCTGGGGCTGGAGTAGGTCCCAAGGGTTGGGCTGTTCGCCCATTAAAGCGGTACGCGAGCTGGGTTCAGAACGTCGTGAGACAGTTCGGTCCCTATCTGCCATGGGCGTTGGAGAGTTGAGAGGAGTCATCCTTAGTACGAGAGGACCGGGATGAACGCGCCGCTGGTGTATCTGTTGTCCTGCCAAGGGCACTGCAGATTAGCTACGCGCGGATCGGATAACCGCTGAAGGCATCTAAGCGGGAAGCCGACCTCGAGATGAACTCTCCCATTCCCTTGAGGAAGTAAGACCCCTGGAAGAACACCAGGTTGATAGGCCGGCGGTGTAAGTGCAGTGATGCACTCAGCCGACCGGTACTAATGGGTCGAGGGCTTGACGTATTTTTGCTATTACCCGCATTGGCCTGCGTGCAGTTTTCAAGCCTCGCCGAGCTACGGCGGGGCCTCGTGCGCCGCTCCCCAGGCGCCGTACGGGCCTTCGCGGTCCCACCTAATTTGGTGGCAATAGCGAGGGGGATACACCTCTTCCCATTCCGAACAGAGCCGTTAAGCCCCTCAGCGCCGATGGTACTTGGTGGGAAACTGCCTGGGAGAGTAGGTCGCCGCCAATCTTCCTTCGAGCCGTCCGGTCTCCGCCGGGCGGCTCTTTTTGTGCCCTGATGCCGGGGCTGGAGGCCGTCAGTTGCCGCCTTGCAGTTCCTCCTCGAGCCGATCGCGGAGCTGGTCAAGGTCCTCGACGCCGGGAAGGCCGAGGTCCTCGGGGAGCCGGTCGCGGAGTTCCCCCGGATCGATGTTCGGCAGCTGCTCCGGCAGGAGACCCTCGAGATCGTCGGGGATCAGCTTTTCGAGCTCATCGCCGAGCTCTTGCAGATTCTCGAGGCCGAGATCACCAAGGTCCTGGACGCCGAGGCCGAGATCCCCGAGCGCGGCGATCACCTCCGCCACCGTGGGATCCCCGGGAAGCGCTTGGAAGAGATCGATGACGACCGGTACCGGGGCGTTCTCGGCAATCAGGCGAGCCAGCGAGGCGACCGTCCCCGACAGGCGCCCGTCGAGTTCGGCATCGTCGACGGCGCGTACCAGCCCGGCTCGAATCGCATCGACGACCTCGGTCTCGTCGAGGGACTGCTGCTCGGCGAAGGCCGCGAGCGAATCGGGGTCTGCCAGGGCTGCTGTGAGCTCCTCCCGGCTCACCTGAAGCTCGCAGGCAGCGCCGTCGAGGGCTGAGAGCGCGATCGCTTCGAAGACCCCGCGCTCGACCAGCACCTCTACTGATCGCGGCTGGCAGGGATCGGCGGCGGCGAGCGGCTTGTAGGAGCCGCCGCCGGCGATCAGGTAGGCGAGGATCACCCCCAGCGAGGCGCCGATGGCCACGTAGATCGGAAGACGGGTGTCGCTCACAGCTCGCGTCTCCTGAGATGGTGCATCGGGATCAGGGCGAGCGCCGCGAACAGCGCCGCGCCGAGGAGCGGCAGGCTGAAGGCATGCGTGGCGGCGCGCTCGAGCTGATCGTCGATCCCAGCCTCGAGCGCCCTCAGGGCAGGACGGTCCTCTGCGTCGGCGTCGGCTTCGAGCGCCGCAAACGTCGGTCGCAGTTCGGGAAGCTGCCCCTCGGCGGTACTGATCTGAGCGGCAACGCCTGCGCCGATCTCGATCTTCGTCTGCGGGGGCAGCGACGAGTCGAGCAACAACGCCGTGCTCGCATCCCGGCCGGCATCGTGCTGCGCGTCGATCTGCAGGCTCAGGATCGGCGTCAGCAACAAGATTCCGGCGACGATCCCCGCGTGCCGCGCGGCCAGTGTCTCGGCCGCCCTGGCTCCGTCCGGGTCGCGCCCGCCGAGCGCGGCAGCGGTGAGGACCGGCAGAGTCAGAGCCAGGCCGGCGCCAACGAGGATCTGAGGCGCCACCGTCAGATCCGCCGAGGCGCCGGGCAGCAGCCCGAGCGCGGCGAGCCCTCCGGCGATCGCGATCGCGCCGGCGATAGCCAGGGGGCCTGATGTGTGCGGCCGCAACGGAATCCGGCCCGCGACCAAGGCCGACAATGGCATCAAGCTGACAACGGCCGCTGCCTCGATCGGCGAGAGGCCCCAGCCCTCCGTGAGCAGCACGACGAGAAGGAACAGGGCTCCCGTCAGTCCCGCCGAGAGCAGGCCGAGCGCGATCTCCGGCCGGCGGTCGGGCTCGCCGTCACCGCCCGCCTCGGGCGGGCCGGCGGGACTGCGCGCGGCGAAGAGGAGGAAGACCAGGGGTGTCTGAAGGAGAAAGATCGCCTGCCAGCTGAAAAGCTCAGTCAGGACGCCGCCCAGCGCGGGCCCGATCGCGAGGCCAACGGTCCCCGCGGCGCCCCAGAGCTTGGCGGCCGCACGGTGCGAGCCCCGATCACGGGCGAGCAACTCGATCGCACCGGCCAGCGTGGCGGCGCCGCCCACAGCCTGCGCGCATCGCGCCGCGATCAGCAGTCCCACATCCGGGGACAGCGCGCAGGCGAGGGACGCGGACGAGAAGACGAGCAAGCCGCCGCCCCAGAGCCGCTCTGGCCGGACTCGCGCCAGGCGTGCAGCGGGGATGATCAGGGCGGCCAGCACCACGTTGTAAGCGGTCAGCACCCAGCTGACTCCGAAGACGCTGGTGTCGTACTCGCGGAGGACCTCGGGCAGTGCCAGGGTTACGATCGAGGAGTCGGCCAGCACGACGCCGACGCTCAGCGCCCAGGCAAGAGTTCTCGGACCGCCAGTGCTCATCGATCGACCTGCAACGCAATCCTCCCACGCCGCCGCGGGCTGCGCGCCCTCCGCCGCTCCGCTGGAGTCGTCCCCGCCACCGTGCGGACGCGCGCCTACGCCTCTACGATCGGATCATCGTGAAGCAGGCAACCGACAGAGGCAGCGCCGGTGGGGCCCTCGATCGGGCGATGTCGCTGATCGACCTGCTGGCGAACGAGATCGGTCCCCGGCGACCCACAGAAAGGGGTGAACGCCTGGCCGCCCAGTTGATGCGCGACGAACTTGCGCGCAACGGGGTCGACGCAGAGATCGAGCCGTTCGAGGGCTACGCCAGCTTCGGCACCCCCTACGGCCTGATCCAGGCGGCAGCTGTCCTGCCTTCGCTGCTCCCGACCCGGCGCCGGCGCCTGCGCTCGTCCCTGGCGCTGCTCTCCGGCGCCCTCCTGGTCGGCGAGTCGAGCCTGAAGTTCCCCGCCGCGTCGAGACTGCTGGCCCGCAAGCAGAGCACGAACGTGGTTGCGACGATCGAGCCCGCCGACGGCGCCAGGGCCGAGAGAACGCTCTGCCTGATGTGTCATCTCGATACCTCCCGTTCGGGGCTGATGTTCCACCCCCGCGCTGCCCGGCTTCTCGGCTACTGGATCGCGCTGCAGGGTGTTGCGGGCATCGCCCAGGCGATCGGCGAGCCGCTACTCGGGGGCAGCCGGGCGGGTCGTCGATCACTTGGCGCGGTGCGCTCCTTCCTGGCTGCCGGGCTGCTGCTGCTGCTCGAGCGAGAGCTCCGCGGCGAGGATGTGCCGGGGGCCAACGACAACGCTTCCGGCTGCGCCGTCGCGTCCGTGCTCGCCGGCGAGGTTGCCGCTCAGCCGCTGGCCTCAACCCGCCTGATGCTCCTGATGAGCGGCTGCGAGGAATCCGGGACCCTGGGGGCCCAGGCCTTCCTGGCCGATCACGACACGGACGGCTGGCTGTTTCTCAACTTCGACAACGTCGGCGGCCCCGGCCCGGTCAAGTTCCTCCGTAAGGAAGGGGTGCTGGCGAAGTGGGACGCGGACCCGGCTCTGATCGCCACGGCCCAACGAGTCGCCGATGCCGATGCCGACCTCCGGCTCGAGCCCGAGGATGCACCCGCGGGTCTTACCTGGGACACGAGCCCGGTTCTCGCTGCCGGTGGCCGGGCGCTGACGCTCTCGGTCCAAGACGGGTTCATTCCCGACCTGCACTGGCCAACCGACACCTACGACAACGTCGTCCCCGATGGCGTCGACCGGACCCTGCGGGCAGGCCGGAGCATGATTGCCGCGGTCGACGCCGGCAGCGCCGACTCGCCTCAGCCCGCGGGCTGAGGCGAGGGCGCCTGGCCCACTGCCTGGAGGCCGCGGATGCGAGCCGGCGGAAGGGCCTCCCGGCGGCCACGGCGACCGCCCCCTTCACAACCGGCGTCGCGCGCGGAAGTCGTCGTCTCACAAAGCCCATCGCCCTCGAGTCGCTCGAGTCCGTATTCGCCGAGGGTGAGGAGGTCGAGGGTGAGGTCCACCCGGTCAGCGATTCGATCGATCAGTCTCATCTTTGCTCCGTTCATGTTGACGGCCACGCTACGGTCGGCTTCGGACGTACAGACGTTCGCTGCAACGGATCATGCAGGCCACGCCTGCCGACCCCGCAAAGAGCGGTTTTCGCTCAGCCGGGCCAACTCGATGGGGGCTCATCGGCCTCGCCTGCCGAAGCTGTGGGCGGCGGGCAAGACGGCACCGAGGTCAGCGATCTGGCGGGCGGCATCACCGCCGCCGCCGGGCTCGATCGCGCGCACGTCCGCGAGTGGAAGGTCGGGGCGCTCGAGTTCGTGGATGTTCTCGGCGACGACGTTGACGACTCCGTCGCGACGCTCCAGTCGGCCGGCGATCGAGACGAAGCCGGCCGCCCGGATCGTCAGGCGGTGGCGCTCATAGACGGGCGGCAGGATGACCACATTGATCATTCCCCGCTCGTCCTCCAAGAGCATGAAGACGACCCCGTTCGCGGTCGCGGGCCGCTGCCTGGCAACGGTCATACCGGCGATCAGAACCGCCGAGCCATCCGCGATCCGAGCGAGATCAGCGCTGCCTACCGTCGCCGGATCAAGCTCGGGCCGCATCAGGGCGAGCGGATGCATGGCCAACGACATTCCCGTCGACGCGTAGTCGGCGGTGACCCGCTCCCAGGGTGACTGCTGATTCAGGGAGGGGGCCTCCGGCAGCGGTAGGGGCAGCGGGAGCTGCTCGCCCGACCTGGAGCGCTTCGCCCCGCGGGCAACCCCCAGCGACCAGAGATCCTGCCGCCGGCTGGAGTCGGAGCCCGTGAGCTCGCCGGCCAGTCCGGTACACGCATCGGAGCGCGCGAGCTTCTCGAGCCCGTCGCGGCTGGTCCCCGACCGGGTGGCCAGGTCGGTGAGATCCGCATAGATGCCGGTCCCGCCCTCGTCCCTGCCGCGGACGACGGCCTCCGCATCCGCCCGCTGTAATCCGGCAACGTATCCCAGCCCGACCCGGACCGCCGGCCCCTCGCCGCCGTCATCACCGGGGACTCGCGCTTCGGTCCTGCAGAGCACCTCGCTCCGGTTCACATCCGGACCGAGCACCGGAATCCCGCGCCGCTGCGCCTCGTGGACGAGCGCGTCGGGCGGGTAGAAGCCCATCGGCTGCTCATTCAGCAGGGCGCAGAGAAACTCGGGGCCGTAGTGGACCCGCAGCCAGGTCGACTGATAGGCGAGGAGGCCGAAGGCGGTCGCATGCGACTTCGGGAAGCCGAAGCCGGAGAAACCCTTGATCTGCTCGTAGACGCGGTCCGCGACCTCCTGCTCGACGCCCCTGGCGATCGCCCCCTCGACAAACCTCCCCCGATAAGCATTCAGGGCCTCCTCCGAGCGTTTACGGCTCATCGCCCGCCGCAGTCCCTCGGCCTCGCCGGCGCTGAATCCGGAGAGCGCCATTGCCACCTGGATCACCTGGTCCTGGAAGACGATCGCCCCGAGCGTGTCGGAGAGGATCGGCTCCAGCGAGGGATGTTCATAGGGGACCTCGAAGTCCGGGTCCTCGCGGAGGCGCTTCTTGCGCTCGAGGTAGGGGTTGACGGCGCCGCCCTGAATCGGACCGGGGCGGACGAGCGCGACCTGCACGGTCAGATCCTCGATGTTCTCGGGTAGCGAGCGGGGCAACATCTGCATTTGCGCCCTGCTCTCGATCTGGAAGACCCCGGTCGTCTCCGCCTTCTGGATCGATTCATAGACCCGCTTGTCGTCGAGCGGAATCCGCGAGAGGTCTACGTGTTCACCGCGCGAGCGGGCGATCTCATCGACTGCCCGCTCCACCGCGGAAAGCATCCCGAGGCCAAGGAGGTCGATCTTCAGGAAGCCGGCATCAGCGCAGGAGTCCTTGTCCCACTGGGCGATCAGCCGTCCCTCCATCGCCGCCGGGACGACCGGGCAGAGGTCGATCAGGGGTCTGGTTGAGAGCACCATCCCACCCGGATGCTGAGAGGCATGGCGGGGCAGGCGCCTCGCCTCCACAGCCAGCGCGACAAGCGCCCGCCAGCGCTCGGAGCGGGCCCGCGCCTCACCGATCGCCTCACCAATTTCCGCACATACGCCCGGCATGTCCTCCGCTGAGGGCGCCCCTGGGCGACCGGTACTCCACGAAGCGGATGCAGGCATCCCGGGACCGCCGAGATGCCCATAGACGTCGACCGAGCGTGCCACCCGCTCGATCTCGCCCTGCGGCAGGCCCAGCGCTGCGCCGAGATCCCTGACCGATCCCCTCGACCTGTAGGTGGGGAAGGCGGCGACCAGGGCCGAGCGCTCGGCGCCGTATCGCTCGTGGATGCGGGGGATCAGGACCTCGCGCACGTCGCGGGGGAAGTCGAGGTCGATATCAGGCGCCTCGGTGATCTCGTCGTTGAGGAAACGCCCGAGAAAGAGCCCGGCCTTGACCGGATCGACGTGCGAGAGGCCCGTCAGATAACAAACGATCGAGCTGACGGAGGAACCGCGACCCCGCCCGGGCGGCAGCAGAGCCCGGGCCGCGGAGGGTCCGCGAACCTCGACCGCAACCTCACGGGCCAGTTCGAGCAGGTCGCGGTGCAGGAGAAAGAACCCGGCGAGCTCGAGCTTGGAGATCACTCGCAACTCCTCAGCCAATCGCCGCTCGGCCTCGGCCCGCTCGGGAGTGTCCGCGTAGCGCTCGTCGAAGCGGGCCGCGCAGAGCTCAGCCAGCTTGCGATCGGCGCCGGGGTCCTCCGAGCCGGGGTAGCGGTAGCCGAGGTCGCGTGTGAGATCGAAGCGCAAGCGGGCGGCGAGGCGACCGGCCTCGGCGACCGCCTCGGGATGGTCTCTGAAGCGCTCCGCCATCCGCTTGCCGGTGGTCAGAAAGGCAGACCCGTTTCCCCGCCTGGCGGGCTCTGTCGACTCCAGCGTGCTACGCAGCCTGGTGGCGACGAGGGCGTCCTGCAGCGCCGCCCGGCGACGGTGGTGGTAGTGGGCGTTGCCGGTGGCGACGACGGGAACGCCGAGCGAAGCGGCGAGTTCGGCCAGCCTCCGGTTGCGGGTCCGATCGCCCTGCCACAGCGGCCGCTGCAGCTCAACCCGGAAGTGGTCGGGACCGAAGATCCCGACCAGCAACCGGCCCAGTTGCTCGGCCGCTTTTCCCTGATTACGACGCAAGCGGCCGGCGAGAGCGCCGTCACGAGCGCAGCCGGAGAGACAGACGAGGCCCTCCGCGTAACGCTCGAGCTCGGCGAACGGCAGGGCGGGGTGGATCAGCTCATGGCGGCGCGATGCGGGGGCATCGTCGCGACCGCTCCAGTTGCGGGTGTGGGCATGGGCAATGGTCAGAAGCCGGCAGAGGCTGCGATATCCCCGCGCGTTCTCGACCAGGAGGGTCAGATGGAAGCAACCGGGTGGGCAGTTGCCGCGATGGGGCTCGGAGGGGAGGGGGGAGCCCGGGGCGGCGACGGTCAGCTCGGCCCCGGTGATCGATCGCACGCCGAGGCCGCGACAGGCCTGGGCAAACTCCATCGAGCCCCAGATTCCGTCGTGATCGGTGAGCGCAATCGCCTCATGCCCAAGCTCGGCGGCGGCGACGGCCATCTCCTCCGGAAGCGAAGCCCCATCCAAGAACGAGAACGCCGAATGCGCATGCAGCTCGACGTACCTCACTGCTCGAACCAGCCTCCCTCGGCGATGTCGCGGAAGATCGTCACGCAGCGGCCACTCTCGAGCACGAGTTCGAAGTAGTGGCGGCGGAGGGGGGAGTAGGTCCACCAGCGGTCCTCGATCAGCCACTCCTCACGGATCGCCTCGACCCCGAGGCGACGCTGCCCGACCAGCGCGGGCACCCCCTCCTGGACCACCACCTCCACCGCCCGCGGGCGATAGAGCGCGAAGCCCGAAGGCGGCGGCGCGTTCACGGGGTGTGCGGCACGAGCATCGCCCGTCGCTCCGGAATCCGGGATTCGGACTCGACGTCAACCACTCTCAACATCGCATCGCGACCGGCCGCGGCACGAGCCTGGCGCACGGCCTCGGAGAGCAACTCACGGCGGCGCTCGCACTCGTCCTGGCCGAGGGTCGGCTGATCGTTGCCCTCCGGCCCGAGCTCGATCACCCTGATCGCAAGCACCGAGGCCGGGGCCGGGAGCGCCGCAAGCTTCGGACCCAGGACCAGCCGCAGGCGCTCCGCCGACGCGGTGGCACTGCGCATCGGCGCCTCCGCCCGCCAACTCCCTCCGCCCGCCAACTCCGCCTCGAGCCGGAGCGAGCGGATCGTCCGGCCGCGACGGAGCGGATCGGCAACGAGGCGCTCGATCAGGAGCTCCAGGGCGCGGTCGAGCTGGGTCCCATAGGCGGCCTCCGGCAGGCTCAGCGCCTGCAACAGCTCCTCGTGGGGCCGGCGTGGGCGCAAGGGGGAGTCAGCGCCGGAGGCGAGGCTGTGAGCTCGCAGCCCGAGCCGGCCAAAGCGATCCGCGATCGCCACCCGCGGCAGGCCGGCGAGATCACCGAGGGTGGCGACCCCGAGGCGCTCCAGCGACTCGACCAGGCGTCCGGCCTCGCCCTCATCTCCGGGCAACCTTCCCCGCAGCAAGGTGACCGGCAAGGGCTCCAGAAAGCTGCGGGTCATCGCCGGGGAGACCACGATCGGCCGCCGCCGGGCTCGTGCAGCGCCGGCGACCGCGTAGGCGCAGAAGCGAGTCGGGCCACCGCCGGCCCGAGCCGGAGTGCCGATTGATCCAAGCGCCTTGCCGAGCACGTTCTCAGGGTGTGGACCCCAGAGGCCGAGGAGGCCGCCGACGGCGAAGAAGACCTCTCCCGGGCGGGACGACGTTTCGACCTCGGCCCCGATCCCCTCGAGCCGGCGCAACGAACGCTCCCACAGCAACTCCGCCCGGCCCGGGTCTGGAGCGATCAACATCAACCGCGGACAGCGCGCGAGCGCCTCTGAGAGCGCCATCGCCGGGCGCACACCGAACGCCTCGGCGGCGCCGCTGACCTCGCCAATCAGTTGCTCGCCGCCGGGCTCAGGGGCCAGGGCCGCGGGCTCTGTCAACATCTCTCTGCGATCGCCAATTGCGGCAATCAGGGAAAAACGGGGAATGAGCAAGCAGCCGATGGTCATCAGTAGGAACGAACGTATGTTCGCTCATCGGAGCAGACTTTTCAAGGGGTCGCTCGGACTTCTTGCGCTATTTGCTGCTCTGCCGGTAATCGGCTGTGGCAGCGACGACGGCCCGGCAACCACCGATCAGCCAGCAGCAGCCGAGGCGCCGGCGCCGGATGTATCCGGCGCGGACCCCGCGGACGTCGCCGTGATAAGCGATTGGGCCGAGGCCCTCGCCGGCGGCGACGTCGAGGCGGCCGCCGGCTACTTCGCCCTGCCCAGCATCGCCGAGAACGGGGCCATCGTGACCCGGATCCGGACGCTCGAGGCGGCGGTCGCCTTCAACGCCGGATTGCCCTGCGGCGCCGTCGTGACCTCGGCCGAGACGACCGGCGACTTCACCACCGCAACGTTTGAACTCTTCGAGCGCCCCGGGGGCGCCTGCGGGCCCGGCGTGGGTGGCACGGCAGCGACGTCGTTCGTGATCGAAGACGGCAAGATCACCGAGTGGCGACGGATCGGCGAGGGCGGCGACGGGCCCGACCAGAGCACCACCTGAGTCCAGCGCCCTTGCACGGGCTACATCCGCTTGCCGATTGGGTTATGTTGCGGTCGGCTCAGCATCCTGGATCGCAACGGATCCAGAGCCGAGCCAGTACGGCCCGCCTGCCGTCCGAGGACTTCGGGAGGGCAACTGATAGAGGAGGTTATTAAATTGAGAAGTAGAAGACTTCTTGCAATCGCCGGGGCTGCCACAGCACTGTCGCTGGGCGTGGCCGCGTGCGGTGATGACGACAGTTCAACCACCGGTGGTGGGGATACGTCGGGAACGCTCGATGGTCTGACCGTTGGCGCCCTGATTCCACAGACCGGTGATCTCTCGATCTTCGCGCCTGCGGGCGAGAAGGCCGCGAAACTGGCCGTTGAGCAGGCGAATGCCGCGCTCAAGTCAGCCGGCAGCAGCGCCGAGGTGACGCTCACGGTGGGTGACACCGAGACGAAGCCGCAGGCAACCGTCCAGGCAGCCAACAAGCTGGCTTCCGACGGTGCATCGTGCTTCGCTGGAGCCTGGGCTTCGGCTGACACGATTCCAGCCGGCCAGTCCGTCGCCGCGAAGCAGCAGATTCCGCTGATTTCACCGGCTTCGACCAGCCCGGAGATCACCGACCTGCCCGACGACGGCTACGTGTTCCGCACGGCACCGTCTGACGCGCTGCAGGGCCAGGTTCTGGCCGATGCGGTGGGCGAGACGTTCGGGACCGACGCGACGATTTCGGTCGCCGCTCGCAACGACGCCTATGGTGAGGGCATCGCGACCCAGTTCTCGGAGGCCTACACGGCCAACGGCGGCTCGGTCAACGGCCCGGTCCTGTACGACCCGGAGGCGTCCTCGTACGACTCCGAGGCGGCTGAGATCGTCGCCAACAAGCCCGATGGTTACGTGATCATCGATTTCGAGGATCCGTACGGCAAGGTCGGCGCAGCACTCGTCAGAACAGGCGAGTTCGATGCCACCAAGCTGTACACCGCCGATGGTCTTGCATTCGACAAGATCCCGGACACGATCCCGAGCGACGCGCTGGACGGCGCCAATGGCACCCGTCCCGCGACGCCCGAGGGCTCCGACGTCGCTTCAGCGTTCAACACGCTGTACGCGGATTCGAGCCTCAGCCCGAAGGAGCGCAACACGTTTGATGCGCAGAACTTCGACGCTGTTTCGTTGTGTGTGCTGGCCGCGGTAGCCGCCGGCTCGTCCGACGGTGCCGACATCCAGGCGCAGATCCAGAATGTGGCAAGCGCCCCGGGTGAGAAGTACGACTACACGAACATGGCCGATGCGATCACCGCTCTGCAGAACGGTGACGACATCGACTTCGACGGTGTCTCCGGACCCCTCGACCTCGACGACAACGGTGACCCCACGGTCGC
>JAQBGG010000128.1:0-4222 GCA_032122625.1 Acidobacteriota bacterium | reverse complement strand
CGGAGGCGGGGATCCTGCTCCGGCCGGTGCGCATCGGCAGCCGGGAGCCGACGGCGGCGGAGGCGGGCGAGATTCAGGCCGTGGTCGACGAGACGCGCCGGGCCCATGCGAACGAGCGTCGTGCTGCCGGGCGCCGTCGTTGACGCCTCGGTGCTGGTCAGCGCCTTCCTGTTTCCCGGCAGTGTGCCGGGGCAGGTCGTCGAGCTGGCGGAGCGGGGTGCCTACGCCCTACATCTGTCGCCGATCCTGATCGAGGAGGTGCGGCGCTCGCTGCGCCATCCCTGGCTGAAGCGCGCCTATGTGTAGCGGCGCGCAATGATGAACGGTCCGACGCGCAATCAAGTCCGCTTTCGGACGCACATTGGCTGAGACGGTCGGGGCCGTCTGGCGCACGCTCGGTGAGATTGGGCGCAGGCTCCTTGAGACGGACGCGAGATCGATCGGCTCGACGCACAATGGCTGAGACCGTCACGTCGGCAGCCCTGCGGCGCGCATTTCCTCGATGAGTTCCTGCGAGCGGCCCGGGTCCAGGTCACCGCGCAGGAGCCGGCGGATTTCGGCAGGTTTCGCGTCGAACTGCTCGACGAGGCTGCGCAGGTCGTAGCCGTTTCGCGTCAGCTGCGGCTCGAGGTCGTCGAGTTGGCGGGACAGGACCGCCTCGACGACGCCGGCGTCGATCGGCTTCGCCCCGATCTCGAACCCGGCCTCGAATGCGCGCACCAGGTGCTGGCCGATCTGCAGCGGCGTCTTGAGCCTGGCCGCGAGCAACGTGGCCGCCTCGTCGGTGACGACATCGTCGGGTGCCACACCCGCGTCGAGCGAGGCCTTGAGCACCCAGTCGATGTAGTCGCGTTGCCGGTCGCGCAGACCGCCGAACTCGAACACGGTGGTGCGGTCGCCGATCTCCTCCATTTTCGGTCGGCGCAGGTCGTTCTTCAGCTTGGGATGCCCGACCAGCACGATCGACAGCTGCCCGCCGCCCTCGGCCACGAGCTCGATGAGACGCTTCAGCGCGGTGAGCGTCTTCGGATGGAGGTCATGGGCGTCGTCGATGAACAGTGCCACCGGCTTCTTGGCTCGCCGGAACAGCTCCTGCAGATCGCGCTCGCGACGCTCGGACTGGCTCGAGATCTTGACCGTCTTCTCGGGTGTCAGATCGTAGAAGAGGGCGGCCAGCAGCAGCGGCACGGTGATCTTCGCTTTGTCGACCGACAACGAGCGCGACACGATCACCCGCCCATCGCGCTCGAGCTCGGCGCGCAGCCGCCGCGACAGGATCGTCTTGCCCGAGCCGATGACCGCGGTCAGCGCGATGAGGCGACCGCCGACGATCGCGGCTCGGATGTCACGCGATACCTGGGCGTGGTGATCGGTCTCGAAGAAGCCGGCGTCGATCGGTGGGCGTGCCAGGCCGTAGTGCCGCATGACTTCGGTGAGCATCAGCCGACGCCTCCTCTGCGCCCCTGCGGGAAGCGGTCGCGCACCGCCGCGAGGATCTCGGGGCGCGCCAGGGTACGGGCCAGCAGCGAGTCGATGAAGGCCCTGTCGTCGTCCGACAGCTTGGCGAGCGGCAGCCTGATCTGGTCGGCAATCGCACGCCGCGCGGCGATCGGACTGGCGAAACCGAGCTCATGAAACGGGTCGGGGTCACGGAACGGGCGCACCGGCACTGCGGCAGACCCCGCTTGTCGATCGGCGCCGGTCATGACCACGCCGTCCTCGCCCGACAGCGCCGCACGGGGCAGGATGAGCTTGCCGGCGAGCGCGCCGACCTGGTCGGCACGGACCTCGCGCCGCGACTTGCGGTGCTTGCGGTAGCGGTGCAGCGGGATCGGGCCGCCAGCCGGCAGGAACGGCCCACGGCGCTCCTCGCCGTGCTCGACCCACAGCTCCTGGTCGAACAGGCCCCACCAGACCACGACCGTCTCGCCGGCGAGCTCGGCATCGACCTCGTAGGTGACGCCCGCGACGGTCAAGCGGCAGTCGATGCCGACCAGCCGCCGCTCGGGCTCGCGCGCGAAGGCGCAGAACCGCTCCCAGGCGCACATCTGCTGGACACCATCGGCCGGCAGGTGCGCCAGCCAATCGTCGATGCGCGAATGCGGCTCGGACCGATGGTCGCCGCGATTGTAGGTGGCGATGAAGCGCGCCAGCCAGCGGTTCGCCTCCGCTTCGGTCTCGGGCTCGTGGAAATGGTAGAGCGTCTCGTGGGCGTCCTTGACGGTGCGGAACGGCCGCTCGACCTTTCCCTTGGCGCGCGCCGTCGTCCGCCGACCATCCGACCCGGCCGGCATGTGCGGCAAAACCCCGACGCCCAGGCTTTCCATCACGCGCTTGAACACCGCCGACTTGGCGACCGGCCCGTTGTCGAGATGGAGCGCGGCCGGAATTCCCTGGAACGGATCGCCCTCGCCCGGTTCGGCGGACTCCTTGCGCGTCATGGCGTTGAACAGGAAGCGGAGCGCCGTCTCGACGTCCTCACCGTAGACGCAGCGATATTCCTGGTAGGCGACGCCTGATCGGTCATCGACGACGGAGAACAGCATCAAGGTGGGTGCGCCCTGCCGGTCCGCGTCGATCCACGGCGGGGCCTTGAGCTGCTTCAGATCCGACGGGCTCATGTCGAAGTGCCACAGCGCGTTGGAACGCTCGGCCTGGAAGCGAACCGCCGGAGGTTGGCGGATCATCCGCTCGTGGTCGTAGCCGAGGCGGCGCAGGTGGCGGTTGACGGTGGATGCGGTCAGCCTGCCCGGTGCGAGCTTCTCAAAGCCGTCCGGCGTGTCGACGCCGTGCTCCAGCAGCAGCTGCAGGGTGCGCACGGTGGACAGGTGGCGGCCCTTCTTGTTGGTGGTCCTGACCTTCATGGCGGCGACGATCTCGCACCAGCGCTCGATCTCGGGCGCCGGCATCGACCGCGGGCGGCCCCGGTCGGCGCGGTGCGCGTCCTTCGGGCGGCGGTCGCCGCGCAGCAGGCGATACAGCGTGGCGCGGCTCACCGCGTAGAGCTGCGCCGTGGATTTCATCAGGGCACCGCGCTCGGGGTGGCGGGCGGGCAGTGCCGCAAGACGGCGGCGCAGGGTCGCAAGCGCCTCGATCGGCACGGCGACCCCCATTGGCATCACGCACCGGCGGTTGCGTGGGAGCGATGCCGTGGCATTTGCGGCGGCCGGGCTCGCGCCGCCGCGGGGCGGTGCGTCCCGTCGAGGACCGCTTGGCCTGCGGCCTTGGGCGTCCCGTCGCCGTTGACGTAGGTGTAAAGCGTGGTGGTGGTCAGGCCGAGCCGCGCGGCCACTGCGGCAGCGACCGACTTGCGATCCGCCATCGCCGCCATCGCCATCATCAACGTGGCGCGGTCCATCTTGCGCGGCCGGCCGCCCATGCGCCCGCGGGCCCGGGCGGCGGCCAGCCCGGCCGTGGTGCGTTCGGCGATCAGCTCGCGCTCGAACTCGGCGAAGGCGGCGAAGATACCGAACGCGAGGCGGCCGTTGGCGGTCGTCGTGTCGATCTGCGCGCCGGCGCCGGCCAGCACCTTCAGGCCGACACCCCGAGTGCGCAGGTCCTCGACCGTGTTGACCAGATGGCGCAGGTCGCGGCCGAGCCGGTCGAGCTTCCACAGCACGAGCGTGTCGGCCGGCTGGATCGCCTTGAGACATGCCGCGAGGCCGGGACGGTCATCACGGCGGCCGGACGCGAGGTCCTCATAGATCCGGGCGGCATCGACACCGGCGGCCAGCATCGCGTCCCGCTGGGGTGCCAGCGTCTGGGTACCGTCCGACTTCGAGACACGGACATAACCGATCAGCATCGCGGCACCGGGGAGCCCTGAGGAAAGACGCACCGCACCCTGCAAGCTGGCGATCATTTCCGCAACGGGTTTTCTGGCGGACTACCGCCGCGATTCATCGGCCAGGCATGACCGCCAGAAAACCGCCCGTTTTCTTGGCGGACCACCGCCCGAGCTGACCCCGCCCTCGGCAGGGTCGGTCTCACCCATCATGCGTCGAGCCGATCGATCTCGCGTCCGTCGCACCGACCTCGCGCTCAGTCTCAGATAGCGCGCGTCCGGCACCCGCTCGAGTCTCAGCCAATGTGCGCCGGAAAGCGGACTTGATTGCGCGTCGGGCCGTTCATCATTGCGCGCCGCTACAGTTAGCGTACGGGTGTCCGTTAGGCGCGGCTAGCGCCGTGGCGCCGAAGCTGTGACCGACTAGGACACAGAAAT